>CAXDNE010000050.1:0-31277 GCA_963990595.1 uncultured Methylobacterium sp. | reverse complement strand
GACCCGCGCGACGACGCCGCCGACACCCGCGTCCTCGACCCGATCCTGCGCTTCGTCGGCCAAAGGGTTGCCGCGGTGGTCGCCGAGACCGAGGCCGCCGCGGAGGCCGGCTGCCGGGCCCTGCGCGTGACTTACGAGCTCCTTCCGGCGCTGCTCGATCCGGCTTTGGCGCTCCTGCCCGACGCCCCGCACGTCCACGATCCGCAGGATCGCCCCGGCGCGGATGCGCAACCGCTCGGCCGACATCCGAATCGCGCCGCCGAGGTCCATGGTGAGGTGGGCGATGTCGGGGCGGGCTTCGCCGAGGCCGATTTCGTCTACGCGGAGACGTTCCGGTCCCAGCGCGTCCAGCACGCCGCCCTGGAGACCCATGGCTGCATCGGCTGGCGCGATCCCGACGGGCGCCTGACCCTGCGCACGAGCAGTCAGGTGCCGTTCCTGACGCGGGACGCCCTTTGCGACCTGTACGGCCTTGAGCGGGACGCGGTGCGCGTCGTCTGCGGCCGGGTCGGCGGCGGCTTCGGCGGCAAACAGGAGATGCTCACCGAGGATCTCGTGGCGCTCGCGGTGCTGCGCACCGGGCGGCCGGTGCGGTGGGAGCTGACCCGGCAGGAGCAGTTCATCGCGACCACCACCCGCCACCCGATGCGGGTCGCCGTGAAGGTTGGCGCCCGCCGGGACGGGCGGCTGACGGCCATCAGCCTCGACGTGCTCGCCAACACGGGCGCCTACGGCAACCACGCGGGCGGCGTCATCCATCACGGCTGCAACGAGGTACTGGCCGCCTATGCCTGCCCGAACAAGCGGGTCGACGGCGTCGCGGTCTACACCAACACGGTGCCGGCCGGGGCCTTCCGGGGCTACGGTCTCAGCCAGACGATCTTCGCCCTCGAATCCGCCCTCGACGAGGTCGCCCGCGGCCTCGGCCTCGATCCGTTCGACCTGCGCCGGATCAACGCCGTGAAGCCCGGCGACGCGATGGTCTCGAACAGCCTGGAGCCGCACGACGTGGTGTTCGGCAGCTACGGGCTCGATCAGTGCCTGACCCTCGTGCAGGAAGCTCTGCGCGCCGATCCCGGGCCCGATCCGGAGCCGGGCTGGCGCAGCGGGACCGGCATGGCGATGGCGATGATCGACACCATTCCCCCGCGCGGCCACCATGCCGACGCGCGGGTGAGCCTCGACGCCGACGGCGGCTACACCGTGCATGTCGGCACCGCCGAGTTCGGCAACGGCACCAGCACCGTGCACCGGCAGATCGCGGCCTCGGCGCTGCGGGCCGAACCGGACCGGGTCCGCGTCGCGGGGGGCGACACGGACGCGGTCGGCCACGATACGGGGGCCTATGGCAGCACCGGGATCGTGGTCGCCGGCCTCGCGACGCTCCGCGCCGCCGAGGCGCTCGCCGCGCGGATCCGGACGCGGGCGGCGGAGATCTGCGGCGCGGATCCGGCCTCCTGCCGTCTGGCCGGCGCGGTGATCGACACGCCGCGTGGCCCGCTGGCCCTCAGCGCACTCAGCCCCCTGGAGGCGCGGGGCCGCGCCGACGGCAGCCCGCGCTCGGTGGCGTTCAACGTCCAGGCCTTCCGGGTGGCGGTCCATCCGGTGAGCGGCGGGATCCGGATCCTCAGGAGCATCCACGCCGCCGATGCCGGCCGGGTCATCAACCCGATGCAGTGCCGCGGCCAGGTGGAGGGCGGGGTCGCGCAGGCGATCGGCGCCGCGCTCTACGAGGATCTCCGCATCGACCCGAACGGGCGGGTCGTCACGCAGACCTTCCGCGACTACCACATCCCGGCCTGCGCGGACGTGCCCGACACCGAGGTCCTGTTCGCCGACACCCACGACAGAATCGGCCCCCTCGGTGCCAAATCGATGAGCGAATCGCCCTACAATCCGGTCGCGGCGGCACTCGGCAACGCCATCCGCGACGCGACGGGCGCCCGGCTCACCGCCACGCCGTTCGCGCCCGACAGGATCTACCGGGCCGTGGCGGCCGGGCGAGGCGGGGAGCCGTGATGGACATGAAGCGCGACGCGGCGGTGCCGGAGACGGGCGCCGCCGGCTTTCTGGAGCGCAGGTTCCGGCTCGCCGAGCACGGGACGAGCGTGCGCACCGAGCTGCTCGCGGGGCTGACCACCTTCCTGACGATGGCCTACATCGTCTTCATCAATCCCGGCATCCTGGCCGATGCCGGCATGCCCCGGGGCGCGGTGTTCGTGGCCACCTGCCTCGTCTCGGCGCTCGGCTCGATGATCATGGCGCTCTACGCCAACTTCCCGATCGCCCTCGCGCCCGGGATGGGGCTCAACGCCTACTTCGCCTACGTGGTCGTCCAGGGCCTGGGCTTCTCCTGGCAGGCCGCTTTGGGCGCGGTGTTCATCTCCGGCCTGTGCTTCCTGATCGTCACCCTGACCGGTCTGCGCGCGCTCATCATCGCCGGCATCCCGCGCTCCATGCGCATCGCCATCACGGTGGGGATCGGCCTTTTCCTGGCGATTATCGCGCTCAAGAATGCCGGCCTGATCGCCGCGAGCCCGGCGACCTTCGTCACCCTCGGCGACCTGCACAGGCCCGAGGCTGTGCTGGCGGTGATCGGATTCCTGATGGTCGCCGTCCTCTCCGTCCGGAAGGTTCGGGCCGCGCTGCTCGCCAGCATCCTCACGGTCACGGCCCTGAGCTTCGTCTTCGCGGGCAACACCTTCCAGGGATTCGTCTCCCTGCCGCCCGCGATCGCCCCGACCCTGTTCGCCCTCGACATCACGGGCGCCCTCTCGGGGGGCCTCATCAACGTCATCCTGGTCCTGTTCCTGGTCGAGTTGTTCGACGCCACCGGTACGCTGATGGGCGTGGCGAACCGCGCCGGCCTGCTGACCGACGGGCGGATGCAGCGCCTCGACCGCGCCCTGATGGCGGATTCCATCTCGGTCTTCGCCGGCTCGCTGCTCGGCACATCGAGCGCGACCGCCTATCTGGAAAGCGCCTCCGGGGTCGAGGAGGGCGGTCGGACCGGTCTCACCGCCGCCACGGTGGCGCTGCTGTTCCTGGCCTGCCTGTTCTTCGCGCCGCTGGCCGGCGCCGTTCCGCCCTATGCCACGGCGCCGGCCCTGTTCTACGTCGCCTGCCTGATGCTGCGCGAACTGGTGGACCTCGACTGGGACGATCTCACCGAGGTCATCCCGGCCTGCGTGACCGCGCTGCTCATGCCCTTCACCTACTCGATCGCCACCGGCGTCTCCTTCGGCTTCATCACCTATGCGGGGCTGAAGCTGCTCTCCGGTCGCGCGCGGGACGTGAAGCCGGTCGCCTGGGTGATCGCGGGCCTGTTCCTGTTCAAGTTCATCGAGACGGGCGGGGCACATTGATGGCGCAATCCGTCCCGCCCGGGCCGTCGCGCGTCGCGGCGCTGCGTGGACGCGCCGCGAGCCTGACCGGCAACCCGTTCCTGGTGGAGGGATGCCTGGAGCATGTCGAGGATGCCCTGATCCTCATCGAGGACGGACGGATCGTCGCCTTCGGTCCCTATGCCGATCTGGTCGGCCGGGTGCCCGAGGGCGTATCGGTGGCGGAATACGCGAACGCCCTGATCCTGCCGGGGCTGATCGACACCCACGTCCACTATCCACAACTGCAGGTGATCGCGAGCTACGGCGAGAAGCTGCTGTCCTGGCTCGACAAGTACACCTTCCCCGCGGAGCTCGAATTCGCCGACCGGGCCCATGCGGAGCGGGTGGCGAAGCTGTTCTTCCGCGAGATTCTGGGGGCCGGCACCACGACGGCGGCGGTCTACTGCACGGTCCATCCGGGATCCGTCGAGGCGTTCTTCGCGGAGTCCGAGCGGTTCAACACCCGGATGGTCGCCGGCAAGGTCCTGATGGACCGCAACGCGCCGGAGGCGCTGCGCGACACGGCGCAGCGCGGCTACGATGACAGCACGGCGCTGATCGCGCGCTGGCACGGGCGCGGGCGCCAGCTCTACGCGGTGACGCCCCGTTTCGCCCCTGCCTGTACGCAGGCGCAGCTCGACGCGGCCGGCGCGCTGCTGAAGGAGCACGAGGGCCTCTATCTGCAGACCCACCTGTGCGAGACCACCGACGAGGTCGCCTGGGTGCGGGAACTGTTCCCCGACCGGGCGAGCTACCTCGACGTCTATGGCCGGTCCGGCCTCGTCGGGCCGCGCTCGGTCTTCGGTCACGCGATCCATGTCGGCGAGGACGATCTCTGCACCTGCCACGCCGCCGGCGCGGCGCTCGCCCATTGCCCGACCTCGAACGGCTTCCACGGCAGCGGCCTGTTCCGCCTGTTCGACGCGCTGGATCCCCGGCGGCCGGTGCGCGTGGGCCTCGGCACCGATGTCGGGGCCGGCACCACACTGTCGCTGCTGAAGACGCTGGGCGATGCCTACAAGGTCGCGGCCCTGAACGGGACCAAGCTCGACGCGCTCCGGGCGTTCTGGCTCGCGACACTCGGGGGCGCCGAAGCCCTGCGCCTGGACGACACGATCGGCCGGATCGCCCCCGGCTACGAGGCGGATCTCTGCGTTCTTGACCTCGCCGCGACCCCGCTCCTCGGCTTCCGCACCGGCACCTGCCGGGACATCGAGGAACTGCTGTTCGTCCTGATGATCCTCGGCGATCACCGCACGGTGCGGGCGACCTGGGTGGCCGGCGCATGCGTCTACGACAATCGGCGCCTCGGCGACCCGCTCCGCTATCCGGCAGCCGCCTGAAGCCGATTCCGACGGCACCGCTCAGGCAGCGAGACCCCGGGTGGCGGTCAGGGCCGGGACGGGGAGGGATATGGTGAAGCAGGCGCCGCTGCGGTCGTTCCGGTTGCCGGCCGTGACCGTGCCGCCCATGGCCTCGACGAAGCCCCGGGAAATGGCGAGTCCCAGGCCGGTGCCGGCGCGGACCCGGTCACCCTTGCGGGCGCGGTAGAACTTGTCGAACACCCGCTCGATGTCGGCCTCGGGCAGGCCGTCGCCCTCGTCGAGCACCGCGATGAGGATTTGATCGCCGGCGCGCAGCGCCTGGATCGTCACCGTCGAGCCTTCGGGCGCGTATTTGGCGGCGTTGTCGAGGAGGTTGACCAGCACCTGCTCGAACAGGACCGGGTCGAGACGGAGTGCCGGCAGGTCGGGGGCGATCTCGACGGCGACCCGATGGCCGGCCAGAACCTTGGGGACACGCCGGAGGGCGGTGTCGACGGCCTCGGCGAGATCCTGCGGGGAGAGGTTCGGTGCCACCGCGCCGGCCTCCAAGCGCGTCATGTCGAGCAGATTGGCGATGAAGCGGTTGAGCCGCTCGGATTCCGCGATGATCGTCCCGAGCAGATCGGATTTCGCCTCCGCCGGCAGAGCCGCATCGAGATCGCGCAGCGTGCTCGCCGCGCCCAGGACCGATGCGAGCGGCGTGCGCAGATCGTGGCTGATGGAGGTGAGCAGCGCCTGGCGCAGGCGGTCGGTCTCGGCGGCGCGCTCGGCCCGGTCGAGATCCTCGACGAGCCGCACCCGCTCGATGGCGAGCGCGCCCATGTCGGCCAGCGCATCCAGCAGGCGGCGGTCCTCCGGCGTGAGGATCGGCCCGGTCCTGTCCGAGTCGAGGCCGATCACCCCGATCGTGCCGCGACCGGTCCGCATGGGCAGGAACAGGCGCCGCGCCCCCGGCAGGGTGTCGGCGCCGCGGCCGGCCGGCCGGTCGTTGTCGAAGGCCCATTGCGCCGCCGCCACGTCGGCCTCCTCGAGCCGATCCTCGGGCGGGTAGCCGGCCTGGACGGTGACGGCCTTGCCGTCGGGCAGGAGGACGACGACGCGGACCTTCAGCATGGCCGCGACCTGGGCACAGGTCGCCCAGAGCACGTCGTCGAGGGTGCCGCAGGCGGCGAGTTTGCGGGAGAAGCCGAAGAGGCGCTCGGTCGTGCGCGCACGGCCCTGGCTGACCACCGCGACCCGGCGGGCGCGGGACGCGAGATTCGAGACCAGCACGGCCACCAGGGTGAAGAGCAGGAAGGCGGCGACGTTGGTCGGATCGGCGATGGTGAAGGTGTAGACCGGCGGCAGGAAGAAGAAGTTGTAGGCGAGCGAGGCCGCCATCACGGCGGCGAGCGCCGGCCCGAGCCCCCAGCGCACCGCGACCGTCACGACGGCGGTCAGCAGGAACAGGTCGGCATTCTCCACGCCCGCATAGGGTTGGGCCAGGATCGCCGCGGCGAGGCCGACCGCGATCACCGCCATGGCGCCGCCATAGGGCCAGGCTTCGAAGCCGGATCGCGGAGCGGCCAGCGCGATCGCCCGGCGGGGCGCAGGCTCCGCCGGGACGGCTTCGCCGGGAACGACGTGGACGCTGATGTTGCCGCTGCGGCGCACGAGATCGTGCACCACCGAGCCGTTCAGCAGTTCGAAGAACCAGGACCGGTTCGCCTTGCCGACCACGATGTGATTCACGTTGGCCGAGTGGGCATAGGCCAGCACGTCGTCGGCGATCCGGCGACCGCCCGGCAGCGTGACGGCATCGCCCCCGAGCCGGTCGGCGAGGCGCAGGGCTTCGGCGATGCGATCGCGCTCCGCCTCGCTCAGAGCCGCCGCGCGGGCCCCCTCGATCGAGAGAGCCGTCCAGGGTGCGTGCAGACGGTCCGCCAGACGCTTGGCATAGCGCACGAGGCCGGACGAGCGCGGATCCTCGTTGACGCAGACCAGCACCCGCTCGCCCGCCGCCCAGGGGCCCGCGATGGCGTTCGCCCGCATGTGGCCGAGCAGTTCGTCGTCGACCCGGTCCGCCGTGCGCCGGAGCGCCAGTTCCCGCAAGGCCGTCAGGTTGCCGCGGGAGAAGTAGTGCTTCAGGGCCCGCTCGGCGTTGGTCGGGACGTAGACCTTGCCGTCCTTCAGGCGCTGGATCAGGTCGTCGGGGTTGAGGTCGACCACCTCGATGTCGTCGGCCCGGTCGAGAACGCCGTCCGGCACCGTCTCGCGGACCCGGATGCGCGTGATCGCGGCGACCACGTCGTTCAGGCTTTCCACGTGCTGGATGTTCAGCGTGGTCAGGACGTCGATGCCGGCATCGAGCAGTTCCTCCACGTCTTGGTAGCGCTTCGGATGCCGCGAGCCCGGCGCATTGGTGTGGGCGAGTTCGTCGACCAGCGCCAGAGCCGGCCGGCGGGCGAGAAGCGCATCGAGGTCCATCTCCTCGAGGACGGTGCCGCGATACGGCACGGCCCGGCGGGGAATCGTCTCGAAGCCGTCGAGCAGGATTTCGGTCTCCGCCCGGCCGTGGGTCTCGACCACGCCGACCACCACGTCGGTTCCGGCCTTCAGCCGGGCGCGCCCGATGGTGAGCATCTCGTAGGTCTTCCCGACGCCGGGCGCGGCGCCGAGAAAGACTTTCAGCCGGCCGCGCGTCCGCTCCTCCCGGCGCGCTGCTTCGAGCAGGGCGTCGGGGGAGGGGCGGTTCGGGTCGCGGCCGGGTTCTGGCATGATCCTACACTCAGAGGCCGTTCGACTCAGGTATTCTGACCCGCGCCCCCATCCTGAGGTGCCGGAGGGCAGCGGAGGCCTAAGGCGGGCTCCAGGGATCGCGGCGCCTTCCAGAGCCCTCCTTCGAGGCCCGCTCGCGCGGGCACCTCAGGATGAGGGCGCGGGTCGGACGTGTCCACACGCCTCGATCCTGCCGCGCCGAGACCGAGCGGCAGGACCCTGGTTCGACAGGCGCGCATATTCCCGCGCTCAGCGACGGCCGAGATCATCCAGCGCGAGGTTGAGCGCCAGAACGTTGACCCGCGGTTCGCCCAGGATACCGAACGTGCGCCCCGCGATGCGCGCCGTCACGAGGTCGCGCAGGTGGTTCTCTGGCAGGTTCCGGGCCTTGGCGACGCGGGGAATCTGGACGAAGGCGGCCTCGGGCGAGATGTCCGGATCGAGGCCGGAGCCGCTGGTCGTCACGAGATCGACCGGCACGGGCGCATTCGGATTCTCGGCCCTCAGCGCGTCGACATCGCCCTTCACGCGCTCGGCCAGCGCCGCGCTGGTCGGGCCGAGATTCGAGCCGGCGGAATTGGCGGCGTTGTAGGGCGCCGGCACCGTCTTGGCGGCGTCGGCGGGGTCGGGCGCGGTCGTCGCGGAGGGCCGGCCGTGGAAGTAGCCGGCATCGGTGAAGCCCTGACCGATCAGGCTGGAGCCGATTATGGTGCCGTCGCGCACGATCAGGCTGCCGGCGGCCTTGGCAGGGAAGATCGCCCCGGCGAGGCCGGTCATGGCGAGGGGATAGGCGAGGCCGGTGATCGCCGTGAGCGCGGTCAGCACGATTACGGCGGGGCGAAGCTGTGTGAGCATGGTGGGTCTCCGAGGGACCGGTTCAGACGAGGTGGAGGGCGCTGACGGCGAGGTCGATGGCCTTGATGCCGACGAACGGTACGAGCACGCCGCCGAGCCCGTAGACCAGGAGGTTGCGCCGCAGCAGCGCGGCCGCGCCGACGGCGCGATAGGTCACGCCGCGCAGGGCCAGCGGGATCAGCGCCACGATGATCAGCGCGTTGAAGATGATCGCCGACAGGATCGCGCTCTGCGGCGAGGCGAGATGCATGACGTTGAGCGCCTGGAGCTGCGGATAGAGCCCCAGGAACATCGCCGGGATGATGGCGAAATACTTGGCGACGTCGTTGGCGATCGAGAAGGTCGTCAACGCGCCGCGGGTCATCAGCAATTGCTTGCCGATGCCGACGATCTCGATGAGCTTGGTCGGGTCGCTGTCGAGATCGACCATGTTGCCGGCTTCGCGGGCCGCCACGGTGCCGGTGTTCATGGCGACGCCGACATCGGCCTGCGCCAGAGCGGGCGCGTCGTTGGTGCCGTCGCCGCACATGGCGACGAGCTTGCCGTCCGCCTGCTCCCTGCGGATCAGCGCGAGCTTGTCCTCCGGGGTGGCCTGGGCGAGGAAGTCGTCCACGCCGGCCTCGGCGGCGATCGCCGCGGCCGTCATCGGGTTATCGCCGGTGATCATCACCGTGCGGATGCCCATCCGGCGCAGCTCCGCGAACCGCTCGCGGATGCCGCCCTTCACGATGTCCTTGAGGTAGACGACGCCGAGCAGGCGACCGTCCTTCGCTACGGCGAGCGGCGTGCCGCCGGCCTTGCCGATCTCCTCCGCGATGGCGCGGATCTCCCTGACGGCCGGCGTCTCGGGAGCCGGCTGGAAGGCGAGGGCGGCGTTCGAGCCCCGGCTCGCCCCGGGCTGGCCGGACAGGGACGCGATCACCGCGTCGACCGCGCCCTTGCGGATCGCGGCGGTCTCCAGATCGACGCCGGACATGCGTGACTGCGCGGTGAACGGCACGAAGGTGGCGTTGAGCGCGGCCATGTCGCGGGCCCGGATGCCGTAGCGTTCCTTGGCGAGCACCACGATCGAGCGGCCCTCGGGCGTCTCGTCGGCCAGCGAGGCGAGCTGCGCCGCGTCGGCGAGTTCCTGCTCGCTGACGCCGGAGACGGGGCGGAACTCGGTGGCCTGCCGATTGCCCAGCGTGATCGTGCCGGTCTTGTCGAGGAGCAGGGTGTCGACGTCGCCGGCCGCCTCGACGGCGCGGCCCGACATGGCGAGCACGTTGAACCGCACCAGCCGGTCCATGCCGGCGATGCCGATCGCCGAGAGCAGGGCGCCGATGGTCGTCGGGATCAGGGTGACGAACAGGGCGACCAGCACGATCACCGGGATGGCGCCGCCCGCGTAGCTGGCAAAGCTCGGGATCGAGGCCACCGCGAAGACGAAGACGAGGGTCAGCCCGGCGAGCAGGATGTTCAGGGCGATCTCGTTCGGCGTCTTCTGCCGGGAGGCGCCCTCGACCAGCGCGATCATGCGGTCGACGAAGGTCGAGCCCGCGGCCGCGGTGATGCGGACCTTGATCACGTCGGAGAGCACCTGGGTGCCGCCGGTCACCGCCGAGCGGTCGCCGCCGGATTCGCGGATCACCGGGGCGGACTCGCCCGTGATGGCGGCCTCGTTCACCGAGGCCACGCCCTCGATCACCTCGCCGTCGGAGGGAATCAGGTCGCCGGCCTCCACGAGGACCACGTCGCCGACCTTGAGGGAGGTGCCCGGCACCGTCTCGTAGGCCCGGCCCGGACCCTTGAGGCGCTTGGCCGTCATCTCGGTGCGGGTGCGCCGCAGGCTGTCGGCCTGGGCCTTGCCCCGGCCCTCGGCCAGCGCCTCGGCGAAGTTGGCGAAGATCAGCGTGAACCACAGCCAGAGGATGATCTGGCCGGAAAAGGCGCGATCGCTCCCGCCAGTGACGAGATCGCGAGCGAACAGCACGGTCGTGAGGACGGCCACGACCTCGACCACGAACATGACCGGGTTGCGGATCATGGCGCGGGGGTCGAGCTTCCGGAGCGAGCCGAGGAGGGCCGGCCCGACCAGAGCGGCGCTGAACAGGGAGGACGTCTGACGAGACATGGAAGGTGTCCGAGGGGATGGGGGAGCCCGGCGCGGCGCGCCGGGCGCTGTCGGGCTCAAGGGACCAGCATGCCGCTGGTGAGGGCGTAGGCCGCCAGCAGGGCGAAGCCGCCGAGCAGGACGACACCGAGGAGCGCCAGCACGAGGTCGGAGGTCCGCGCAGGTTGCGTGTGGCCCCGCCGAGGCGGTGGCCGGTGCAGCGCGCGATGGCGGCGCGGCGCGCGCCGGGAGGGGAGGGCGCGCGTCATCTCAGCCCCCGGTCGCGAAGGTCTGGCCGGCCGCGCCCGCGAGGTGCTCGACGACGGGTCCGAGCGCCAGGGCGGGGAAGAAGGTCAGGCCGCCGATGATTAGGACCACGCCGACCAAGAGCCCGACGAACAGGCCGCCATGGGTCGGGAAGGTGCCCGCCGAGGCCGGAACCGTCTTCTTGGCCGCGAGCGAGCCCGCGATGGCCAGAACCGGGATCTTCACGAAGAACCGGCCGACCAGCATGCCGATGGCGAGCGTGCTGTTGTAGAACAGCGTGTTGGCCGTGAGCCCGCCGAAGGCCGAGCCGTTGTTGGCCGCCGCCGACGTGTAGGCGTAGAGGATCTCGGTGAAGCCGTGCGGGCCGGCATTGGCCGGACCGGCCAGCCCCGCCGGCAGGACGGTGGCGAGCGCCGTGAAGCCCAGCATCATCAGCGGCAGGCAGAGGATGCCCAGCATGGCCATCTTCACCTCCTTCGCCTCGATCTTCTTGCCGAGGTATTCGGGGGTGCGGCCGACCATCAGGCCCGCCACGAAGATCGCCACGATGACGAAGATCAGCATCCCGTAGAGGCCGGCGCCAACGCCGCCGACGATGATCTCGCCGAGCTGCATGTTGAGCAGCGGGATCAGGCCGCCAAGCGCCGTGAACGAGTCGTGCATGGCGTTGACCGCGCCGCAGGAGGCCGCCGTGGTGATCACCGCGAACAGCGCCGAGGCCGCGATGCCGAACCGGACCTCCTTGCCTTCCATGTTGCCGCCGGTCAGCCTGAAGCTGTTGAGCACCGAACTGCCGTGGGCCTCGGCCCAGTAGGTGACGGCGACGCCCGCCAGGAACAGGATCCCCATGGCGCCGAGGATCGCCCAGCCCTGGCGCTCGTCGCCGACCATGCGGCCGAAGACGTTGGTGAGCGCGGCGCCGATCGCGAAGATCGAGACCATCTGGACGAAGTTCGACAGGGCCGTGGGATTCTCGAACGGGTGCGCGGCGTTGGCGTTGAAGAAGCCACCGCCGTTGGTGCCGAGCATCTTGATCGCCACCTGGCTCGCCACCGGTCCCAGCGCGATGGTCTGGTGGGCGCCCTCCAGCGTCGTGGCGTCGGCGTAGGCACCGAGCGTCTGCGGCATACCCTGCCAGACGAGGAACAGCGTATAGGGCACACAGATCGGCAGCAGCACGTACAGGGTGGCGCGGGTCACATCGACCCAGAACGAGCCGATCGTGCCCGAGGAGGCGCGGGCGAAGCCCCGGATCAGCGCCACCGCCACCGCGATCCCGGTCGCCGCCGACAGGAAGTTCTGGTGCGTCAGCCCCAGCATCTGCGACAGGTACGAGAGCGTCGTCTCGCCGCCGTAGGATTGCCAATTCGTGTTGGTGATGAAGCTGGTCGAGGTGTTGAAGGCGAGGTCCGGCGCCACGGCGGCCTGATCGGCCGGGTTCAGGGGCAGCACCGCCTGCAGGCGCAGGATCGCGTAGAGCACCGCGAAGCCCAGCACGTGGAACAGGATCACCGCGCCCGTATAGGCGAGCCAGTGCTGCTCCTGATGGGCATCGATGCCCGAGACGCGGTAGAGCCCGCGCTCGACGGGACCGAGCACGGGCGAGAGGAAGGTGCGCTCACCGGTGAAGACGCGGGTCATGTACGACCCGAGGGGCTTCACGAGCGCCAGAACGACCGCGCCGTACAGCGCGATCTGGATCCAGCCGTTGAGGGTCATGGAGGGGGTCCTGCGGGGCCGCTCAGAACCGCTCGGGGCGGACGAGGGCGTAGGTGAGGTAGACGAGGAGGCCTGCGGTCACGCAGGCGCCAAGGGCGAGGTCGAGGGTCATGGCGGCCGCCCTCAGAGCCGCTCGCACAGGGCGGCGTAGCCGGCCGAAGCCGCGAAGAAGGCGAGCGCCGCGGCGATGAAGACGATGTCGAGCATGGTGGTACGTCCGGTTCGGCGGACCGGCCGCGAAAGCACCGCGACCGGTTTTGGCCAGCCGGAGAGTGGCCCCGAACCGCGTGAGGGTTCGAGACAGCGAGGACCCGAATCTTATAAGGGCGGCATTAGGATCGGGCGGGGCGCCGATGACGGCCGCAACACGCGCCGCCGCTCGATGGCGTCACCGCAGGCGACTTCGCGCGCCGCGAAGCCGCTCAGGGCAGCGCCGCACGCACGAGCGCGCGGCCTGGGGTCGCTGCGCGCGGGATGACGGCGCGGGTCAGGCCAACCGAGGACGTGCGGTCATACCCGCGTGACGCGCCCGGAGCCTGTCAGCTCCCGGCCAGATCGTGGACGTCGTCGAAGAAAAACTCTTTCCAGCTGGTCGGCTTCTGCTTGATGTAACCGGCCCGGGAAAAGAACTGGGCCGCGGGAAGCAGATTGCTCGGTGCTGCGGAGAAGACCATGCCCGGCCGCGCGATGAGGCTCGCGAGCGTCTCGGCCGAGATGCTCTCCTTGTTGATCTCGAGGTAGATGTCCGCGGCCGCCCGCTTGTCCTCGTCGATGAACGCCACGGCTTCCTTGATGGCACCGACGAACGCCGTGATGATCTTGGGATTGGCGTCGTGAAATGTCGTCGTGCTGTAGACGCAGCCGTTCGTGATCGGTCCGCCCATCACCGCGACGGAGTCGAGGACCTCGTGGACGTCCGGCATGGCCAGTTCCTGGTCCTGATAGGGCGGCTGCGAGAAATGCGCGGTGACGCCATTGTTCTTGTTCTGCAGCGCGATCATCGCGTCGGGGTGACCCATGCCGACCGTCATCGCGTTGAACTTGTCCAGGGCGCCGGCCCCGAACTGCTTCTCCACGGCGATCTGCAGCACCACCGGCTGCGTCCCGACCCGGATGGTCGGTACGGCGATCCGGTCCGACGGCCCAAAATCGGCCAGGGTCTTCACGTTCGGATTGTTGGTGACGAGCTTCATCGGCAAGGCGCCGGTCGCCACGACGCCGCGGACCCGGCCGCCGGTCTTGCCCCACATGATCAGCATGTTGGGCCCGCCGCTGATCACCATGTCGACGCCGCCGGACAGCAGGGCGTCGTTGCTGGCGCCACCGTTCGTCAGGCGAGTCCACGACACCCGCAGATTGTCGATCCCGGCGGCCTTGGCGTGTTTCTCCACGAGACCGAGCTTCTCGGCGAT
Source organism: uncultured Methylobacterium sp. (assembly GCA_963990595.1). Taxonomy (GTDB): domain Bacteria; phylum Pseudomonadota; class Alphaproteobacteria; order Rhizobiales; family Beijerinckiaceae; genus Methylobacterium. The sequence goes on along the minus strand of CAXDNE010000050.1, from coordinate 17,464 downwards.
CACGGCCGGCAGGTAGGACAGGCCGGGCTGCTTCGCGATGCGCAGCTCACTCGCCTCCGCCCGCGCCACGCCCGACCGGAGCAGGGGCACCCCCAGGGCAGCCGCCGAAAGACCCGCCCGAAGGAGCGTGCGACGGGTGGATACGCCAGACGGTGTCTTGATGGTGCCAGAACGCATGGAGCCCTCGTACGGCTGGGTGAACGCGACCGGTATTTGCGGCCGAACCCTGCGCAGACGCTACTTCAGGACCGCGCCGACGGGTAGCTGTATTTGGTATTCCAGAGAAGCGAGCGGTCTTGCTGCGGGCTTTTCGTCACGACTTCGCGGCAGTCCGGGGGGCGCAACTGCCGGGATGCCCGGGCGACGCGCTTCACCGCACGGTGTCAGCCCCGGACGTCGCCGTGAGCCGCGCGCGCTCGATCACCGGGGCAATCAGGGTCATGGGCCCGCGTCGCGGTCGAGGCGGCAAGCTGGGCAGGAAAGGCTATGAACCCGTGAGGGTCGAAGGGATTGCGTTTGCGACAGGCCCGACGAACACGCGTTCCTCCGGACGCTCGGGGCGCCCTCGCTCCAAGAATTCATTCGTGCTCAGATGGAGTCGGCCTCTATTCGGTTTGACGGGCGCCACTCCGGACCGGCTCTGGGCGGTGCCAAGAATTGGAAACGGATTTGTCGACACCCGATAGCAAGCCTGGAAAGGGTTCGACGCGGCGGCACACCGGAGTTCCGACAGTCAGCGATGTGGCGCGCGAGGCCGGTGTCTCGGCGATGACGGTGTCCCGGGTCATCAACGGCGACGAGAAGGTCCGGGCCAGCACGCGGGAGGCGGTGCAGCGGGCTATCGCCGCCCTGAACTACAAGCCGAACATCTCCGCCCAGATCCTGGCCGGCGTCAGCCAGATCCGCATCGGGCTGCTCTACAGCAACCCGAGTGCCGCCTACCTCAACGAGTTCCTCGTCGGATGCCTCGGGGCGGCCAGCCAGGCACAGGCGCAGCTTCTGGTGGAGATCTGCGAGGTCGGGCAGCGGGAGGGCGAGGTCGCGGCCCGCTTCCTCGCGAGTGGAATCGACGGGCTGCTTCTGCCGCCGCCTCTCTGCGATTCGGAATCGGTGCTCGCCGCGGTGGTGGCCTCGCGCCTGCCCGCGGTCCGTGTCGGAACCTGGGATGCAGAACCGGCGATCGGGGCGGTCAGCATCGACGGGTATGCCGCGGCCCTCACGATGACGGCGCATATCGCGGCCCTGGGGCATCGGCGCATCGGCTTCATCCGGGGCAATCCCGACCAGACCGCGAGCGAGCGCCGCTTCCTCGGCTATCGCGACGGGCTGAAGGAGGCGGGTCTCGCTTTCGACCCTGGTCTCGTCGCGCCGGGCCTCTTCACCTACCGCTCGGGGCTGGAGGCGGCCGAACACCTGCTGGCCGGCGATGCGCCGCCCACGGCGATCTTCGCGAGCAACGACGACATGGCCGCCGCCACCGTTGCCGTCGCGCTGCGCCGGGGGCTCGCCGTTCCGGAGGATCTCACGGTCTGCGGCTTCGACGACACGGCCATTGCCACCACCATCTGGCCCGAACTCACGACCATCCGTCAGCCCATTCGCGAAATGTCCCACGCCGCGATGGTTCTTCTCATGAGAGCCGCCCGCGCCCGCCGTGTCGGGCAAGACGTAGAGCGGGCTCATATAGTCCTCGATTACGCACTGATCCACCGTTGCTCTGACTCTCCGCCGCGCTGACTGAGATTTAGTCAGATACTTCTTCGGTCTAATTCGGATTCCGCTTCGGACGTGGCTGGAGACTTGACAAAATATCGCCGCGCGGATCTATGTTAGCGCTATCACGGAGACGGTGGCACCGAGGGGCCGCCGGGAACGAGGGGGGCGGCACGCATGGCTATCGCGGCAGCGAACGCATTGCCGGCGGATCGGCGCGAGGGCCTGTTCCGCGGCCGCGCACAGCTTGCCGAGGGGCCTGCCCTCCTTCCTGATCGAGCGGACAACGACGCCTCCTGCTCGATCGGGCGTCCGGTGCGCCTGTTCGACGACCGGTTCACCCAGGACGCGGTCCGCAACGCCGCTGCCACGGTGCTGGTGGAGGGCGAGGACGGGGGCCGCCTCGATGGCCTCGCCGCGATGAACCAGATCAGCCGGGATCCGCTCGACCGAGTCGGTCAGGCCCTGAGCGCGCACCAGCATCCGGACGGGCTCGCCCTAGTCCTGAACCCCCTGTTCGCGCCGATTCGGGATCGCGACGCGCCGGGCCGCGGCTTCACCCACACGATCGGAGACCGGGCGACCGTCGTGAGCCCGCGCCTCGGCCGGCTCGTCAACCGCGTCGCCACGTCGAAGGCGGCCCCGCTTTGGGCGGAGGGTATCGACGTGCCGATGCGCAACCGCGCCGAGCAGGGGCTGCTCGCCGGCCCCGCCACCCGCTGAACCGCCAGTCCCGGAGGGTTTGTCCGTGTCCTCGTCTGCCGTCACGCGTGCGATTTACCCGAGCCTCCGCTCCCGGCGGGTGCTGGTGACGGGCGGTGCCTCCGGCATCGGCGAGGGTTTGGTCGAGGCCTTCGTCGCCCAGGGCGCGCGGGTCATGTTCTGCGACATCGCCGACGATGCGGCGGCCAAGGTCGTGGCGCGGCTCGAAGGCGACGCGACGCATCCGCCGCTCTACCGGCGCTGCGACCCGACCGACGTGGAGGCCGTCCGCGCCTTGGTGACCGAGACCGAGGCGGCGCTGGGGGGCCTCGACATCCTCGTCAACAATGCCGGCAATGACGACCGCCACACGATCGATGCGGTGACGCCCGCCTACTGGGACGACCGGATGGCGGTGAATCTGCGCCACCTGTTCTTCGCCGCGCAGGCGGCGGTTCCGTCGATGCGGCGGGCCGGCCGCGGCGTGATCCTGAACTTCGGATCGATCAGCTGGCACCTCGGCGCGCGCGACATGCCGATTTACCAGACCGCCAAGGCGGCGATCGAGGGGATGACCCGGGCGCTCGCCCGGGACCTCGGGCGGGACGGCATCCGCGTCGCGACGATCGTCCCGGGCAACGTCCAGACCCCGCGGCAGGAGCGCTGGTACACCCCGGAGGGCGCGGCCGAGATCGTGGCGGCCCAGTGCCTCGACGGGCGGATCCAGCCGGCGGACGTCGCCGCCCTGGTCCTGTTCCTGGCCTCGGACGACGCACGGATGTGCACCGGGCACAGCTACTTCGTCGATGCGGGCTGGCGCTGAGCCATGGCGATCCGAGCCGATCACGTCCACGCCGCGCAGGCGATCCTGGGGGAGGGGCCGGTCTGGCTGCCGCACGAAAGCGCCCTGTGGTTCACCGACATCAAGGCGCGGCGCCTGCACCGCTTCGACCCCGAAGCCGGGGTGTCGCGGAGCTGGGACGCGCCCGACCAGCCCGGATGGGTGCTGCCCGCCTGTGACGGCACGCTGGTGGCGGGCCTCAAATGCGGGCTGCACCGCTTCGACCCGGCCGAGGGCCGCTTCACCCCGCTGCACGACCCCGAACCCCACCTGCCCGAGAACCGCCTGAACGATGCGGCCATCCACCCGGACGGAGGCCTGTGGTTCGGCACCATGGACGATGCCGAACTCGCCCCGACCGGCCGCCTCTACCGGTTCGGCGCGGCCGGCGCTGCCGACAGCGGCCTGCCGCCGGTGACCATCACCAACGGCCCGGCCTTCTCGTCGGACGGGACGATCCTCTACCACGTCGACACGCTCGGCCGCACGGTCTGGCAGGTCCCCCTGGCCGGGGGCGAGATCGCCGGTGCGCCGACGCTGTTCGCCCGGATCGAGGACGGCGCCGGATACCCGGACGGCCTGACGGTCGATGCGGAGGGCTGCGTCTGGATGGGACTGTTCGGCGGCTGGGCGGTGCGCCGCTACGCGCCGAACGGCCTCCTGGTCGAGGCCGTCGCGTTCCCCGTGGCGAATGTCACGAAGATCGCCTTCGGCGGCGACGATCTCGGCATTGCCTACGTCACCACGGCCCGCAAGGGCCTGTCGGAGGCCGACCTCGCCGCCCAGCCGCTGGCAGGGGATCTCTTCGCCTTCCGTTGCCCCGGAACCGTGGGATTGCCCCCGGTCAGAGCGCGGATCTGAGACGGCGCGGACCGCACCGGTCCGCGTCCGGGGGAAGCCTTCGGCAAGCCGGCGGATGATCGGCGTCGAAGGGGTGCGTTCAGGCAGAGGCCGGGTGGTCCGGGCTGCCGAAGGGGGAGGAAATCCATGGTTGTCTCGTCGCGACGTCCGTTTCTCGTCAGCACTGTCGCCGCGCTCGTCCTGAGCGTGTGTTCGGGCGCCGCCTGGGCGAGTCCCGAGAAGCCGGTCATCGGCTTCTCCATCGACGATCTGCGCCTCGAACGCTGGACGCGCGACCGCGACTTCTTCGTCGAGGCCGCGAAGAAGCTCGGCGCCAGCGTGAACGTGCAATCGGCCGATGCCAACGAGGGGCGTCAGATCGCGCAGATCGAGACCATGATCGCCCGCGGCATGGACGCGATCGTCATCGTGCCGTTCGACGGCAACGCCCTCGGCAACGTCATCGCCGAGGCCAAGCGCTCGGGGATCAAGGTCATCTCCTACGACCGGCTGATCCTGAACGCGGACATCGACGCGTACATCACCTTCGACAACGCGCGCGTGGGTGAATTGCAGGCCCAGGGCGTGCTCGATGCCAAGCCGACCGGCAATTACTTCCTCATGGGCGGCGCGCCCACCGACAACAATTCCAAGATCCTGCGCCAGGGCCAGATGAAGGTGCTCCAGCCGGCCATCGACGCCGGCAGGATCAAGATCGTCGGCGCGCAATTCGTGCCGGAATGGAGCGCCACGACCGCCCTTCAGATCATGGAGGACGCGCTCACGGCCAACAAGAACGCCATCGACGGCGTGGTGGCGTCGAACGACGCGGAGGCGGGCGGCGTCGTCCAGGCGCTGACCGCGCAGAACCTCGCCGGCAAAACGGCGGTGTCCGGGCAGGACGCGGATCTCGCCGCCATCCAGCGCGTGAAGGCCGGGACGCAGACGGTGACCGTCTTCAAACCGCTGAAGGAGATCGCCCGTAAGGCGGCGGACCTGGCCGTGGCCCTCGTCAGGGGCCAGAGCCCACAATTCAACGCCACGCTGAACAACGGCCAGAAGGCCGTGCCGTCGATATTCCTCACGCCGATCCTCGTGACGCAGCAGAATTGGGACCTCGTCGTGAAGGACGGATTCTACACGGAAGCCCAGATCGCCCGGCAATAGCCGGCAAGTTCTCCGGACCCTTCGCCGTGAACCGGGAGCCCTCCGGGGCTCCCGATCCCACCGCCTCCGATCGCGGGAGCGTTCCCATGCCCGAAACCCTGCTCGACATGCGCGGCATCACCAAGGCCTTCGGCGGGGTACGCGCCTTGGACGGCATCAACCTCACCGTCCGCCGCGGCGAGGTGGTGGGCCTGTGCGGCGAGAACGGCGCCGGCAAGTCCACGCTGATGAAGGTGCTGTCGGCGGTCTATCCGCACGGCACCTGGGACGGCGTGATCCGCTGGGAGGGGCGGGAGCTCAGGGCCGCCAGCATCCGCGAGACCGAGGCGGTCGGCATCGTCATCATCCACCAGGAACTGATGCTGGTGCCGCAATTGTCGGTGGCGGAGAACATCTTCCTCGGCCGGGAGCCCCGCGGGGCGGGGGGCTTCATCGATCTCGACGCGATGTACGCCCGCGCCGCTGCGCTGCTCGCGGATCTGCGCATAGGGCACATCAACGTGGCCCGTCCGGTCGCCGATTACGGCGGCGGCGAATGCCAGTTGATCGAGATCGCCAAGGCGCTGAGCAAGAACGCCAAGCTCCTGATCCTCGACGAACCGACCTCCTCGTTGAGCCGTGCCGAGACCGAGACCCTGCTGGACATCGTCCGGAGCCTGAAGGCGCGGGGCACGGCCTGCGTCTACATCTCCCACAAGCTGGAGGAGATCGAGGCGGTGGCCGACCGCGTGACTGTGATCCGCGACGGCACCTATGTCGGCAGCGCCGCGATGGCCGACATCACCGCCCACGACATCATCCGCATGATGATCGGCCGGGAGATGACCAGCCTCTTCCCGCGCGCGGAGCACCCGATCGGCGCGGTCGTGTTCGAGGCGCGCAACGTCACCTGCCTCGATCCGCACAACACCCGCCGCCGGCGCGTCGACGACGTCTCGTTCCAGCTCCGGCGCGGGGAGATCCTCGGCATTGCCGGCCTCGTCGGCGCCGGCCGCACCGAATTGGTGAGCGCCCTGTTCGGCTGCTACCGCGGCCCGAGCAGGGCCGAACTCGTCCTCGACGGCAGGCCGATCACCGTCCGCAATCCCAAACAGGCGGTCGCCCACGGCATCTGCATGGTGCCGGAGGACCGCAAGGCCCACGGCATCGTGCCGAACCTCGGCGTCGGTCAGAACATCTCCCTGTCGGTCCTCGGGCGCTACGCGGGCGCGGGCCTCATCGACGAGCACCGCGAGATGCAGGATGTCGGCGCCGCGATCGCGCGGATGCGCATCAAGACCGCGAGCCCCCTCCTCGCCATCGCCCGACTCAGCGGCGGCAACCAGCAGAAGGCAGTGATCGCCAAGATGCTCGCACCCGCGCCCCGCGTGCTCATCCTCGACGAGCCGACCCGGGGCGTCGATGTCGGCGCCAAACATGAGATCTACCGGCTGATGTTCGACTTCGTGAAGCAGGGCATGTCGATCATCATGGTCTCCTCGGAGATGCCGGAAGTGCTGGGCCTCTCCGACCGCGTGCTGGTGATGGGCGAGGGCCGCGTGCGCGGCGACTTCGTCAATGACGGCCTCACGCAGGAACAGGTTCTCACCGCCGCCCTCACGCCCGTCGATGCGGCAGCCTGAAGAGTCCGTCCATGACCAGCACCAAGACCTCCGGCATCATCGCCCCAACCGGCGCGACCGCCCTTCCGCGTGAGGGGCCGACGCGCTCCATCGGCCGGGCGCAGGTGAAGGTCGCCCTCACGCGCCACAAGATCCTCGTCCTGGCCGTGGTCATCGCGGCGGTCTGGCTCCTTTTCGCCTCGCTGACGGACGGCGATTTCCTGACGCCGCGCAACCTGTCGAACCTGCTTCGGCAGATGGCGATCACCGGTACGCTCGCCGCCGGCATGGTCTTCGTCATCATCGCGGGCGAGATCGATCTCTCCGTCGGCTCGCTCCTCGGCCTCCTCGGCGGGGTGGGGGCGATCCTCGACGCGCGCTGGCAGATGCCGGTCCACGTCACTATCCTGACGGTGATGGTGCTCGGCGCCGCGATCGGCGCGTTCAACGGCTACTGGGTGGCCTATCGCGGCATCCCGTCCTTCATCGTGACGCTCGCCGGCCTCTTGGCCTTCCGCGGCATCCTGCTCGGGATCACCGGCGGCGTTACGGTGACGCCGATCGCGTCCGACTTCGTGGCCATCGGCCAGAGCTACCTGCCGGGCGCCATCGGCTTCGGCCTCGCCGCGATCCTGTACGCGTTACTGGCCGCCGCCACCCTGCGGAGCCGGGCAGGGCGCCGGACCTACAATCTGCCCGTGCCGGCCCTCTCCCTTGACATCGGCAAGCTCGTCCTCGTCGGCGCGGTGCTCGCCGGGTTCGTCATCGTGCTCAACGCCTATCGCGGCATCCCGACCCCGGTGCTGATCCTCGTCGCGCTCCTGTGCGGCCTGAGCCTGATGGCGCGGCGGACCGTGCTGGGCCGGCGCATCTACGCCATCGGCGGCAACCTCGAAGCGACGCGCCTGTCGGGCGTCGACGTGCAGCGGGTGAAGCTCGTGGTGTTCGCGCTGATGGGCGCGGCCGCCGCTCTCGCCGGCATCCTGACGACCGCGCGTCTCGCGGCCGGCTCCCCCTCGGCCGGTAGTCTGCAGGAACTCGACGCCATCGCGTCCTGCGTGATCGGCGGCACCTCCATGCGGGGCGGCGCGGGGACTGTCGCGGGCGCGCTGATCGGCGCTCTCCTCATGGCGAGCCTCGACAACGGCATGTCGATGCTCAGCCTCGACAGTTACTGGCAGATGATCGTCAAAGGAACAATCCTGCTTCTGGCTGTATGGCTCGACGTTTCGACCTGCGCCAAGGCTTTCTGATCTAGAAAACTCCTTCTCCTAACGCAGAACACTGTCGTGCCCGGACGGTTGACCGGGCCTGCTGGCTGATCGCGCCCTTCTTTCTGAAAATAAGCCTATAAATCGGTCGATCGGCCCGAAAATAAGAAAATACATCTGAGTCCTACAACAAAAATGGGGGCCTACAATGATCGACGAGACATTCCACGTCGCCAGACGCCGGGCGCTTATGCTCGGCGCCGCCGCCGTCGCCCAGGGTCTCCTCTGGGCGCCCGGCGTTCACGCGGAGGACGCGCAACCTGCCGGCTCCGCTGCCGTGACGCACGCCCCCGCAAACCTGGTCCGGCCGGTCCGCGCGCGCCCTGCCCGGCCCCCGCGCCGGTCCGCCCCCATCGCCGGACTCCCGCTCGCCCGGCCAACCACGGCGACCCATCCCAACCTCGCGCCCGGCGGCAGCCTCGACACCCGTTCCGCCGCGCCGAAATGGGGGCTGCTCGGCAATCTCGGCGGCGTGCGCGACGACCTCTATCGCGCCGGCATCCGGGTCGATGCCGGCATCGACTACGAGTCCGCGCTCAATCTGCTGGGGGGAACGCGACAGTTGGTGCGCGGCAGCGGCCAGTTCGTCCTCAAGGGCACGGCCGACATGAACCAGCTCGCAGGTGTCGAAGGCGGCACGATGAGCTTCATCTTCACCAACCGCTTCGGGCGCAGCCTGCCCATCGACGCGAATCTGGGCGTTCTCCAGCAGACGGAGGAAGTCTACGGCCGTGGCAACATCCCCCGCCTGACCACGCTGTCCTACGACCAGCAATTCGGTCCGTATGCCGATCTCAAGTTCGGCCGTCTGCCGGTCGGTTCGGATTTCGCCGGCTTCGCCTGTGAGTTTCAGAACCTGACCTTCTGCGGCGCTCAGCCGGGCAACCTTGTCGGGAATTACTGGTACAACTGGCCAGTCTCGCAATATGCGGCACGCCTGCGCCTCGGAAACTTGGAGACCGGATATATCCAGGCCGGCGTCTACCAAGTGAACCAGCGCGATCTCGATGACGGGTTCAACATCGACCCGACCGGGGCGACCGGCGCCCTGGCGATCCTCGAAGCCGCGGCCTTCCCGACCTTCGGCCCGTTCAACTACCGGGGGAGCTACACGGTCGGCGGCTGGTACCAGACGGCGGGCGGTTCCGACCTCGCCGCCAACGCCGCGCGGCTCCCCCTCAGCGTGTATGGCGGCTTCCCCCTCGGCCACCAGGAGCGCAGCGGCGTCTACGGCGTGGCGGTGCAGGAACTCTACCGGCCAAAACCCGACGAGCCTGCCCGCAACCTGTCCGCCTTTCTACGGGTGACCGTTGCCGATTCGCGCACGTCCCCCATCGACGAACAGGAGACGCTGGGCCTCGTCTACAAGGGATTCTGGGGGGATCGCCCGTTTGACTGGATCGGTGTCGCGATCGGCCGATCGCATGCCAGTTCCGCCACCGCGCGGGGCATCGCCGCGGCGAACGTCGCCACCGGCACGTACCAGCCGGTTCCCGGCTATGAGCGCGTACTGGAGGTGTTCTACAGCCTCGCTCTGACGCCGGACGTGGTGATCCGTCCGAACATCCAGTTCGTGAACCGCCCCGGCGGCGTCACGCGGCGCGAGGATGTGGTCGTCTTCGGCGTGAAAAGCGGCATCACCTTCTGAACCGGATCGGCCCCGGTGCCGGCGCCCTCGCCGGCCGGCACCGGGGTCGTCGATCGAGACCACTCACGACGTCGTCCTCCGGACGCCACACGATCACCGGCCCCTCGCACGCTGATGCGGCGCGCTACGCCGCTTCGAGCTTCGTGATCCTCAAGAGGATGTTGGACGCTGCAACGATGACGCCCGATCTGTCGCGCAGTGGCGTCGGATAGGGCATGAACGGGATGAGCGTGCCGTCGGGACGCTCCAGCACAGCGGAGATACCGCGGATCGGGCGTCCCTCCCGGATCGCCACCGCCATCGGGCAGCGGTCGAGCGGCACAGGCACGCCTTCGGGCGTGTAGATACGCCAAGATCCGCACCAGCGTGTCGTGCCGAGTTCCGGTCGGTAACCCCACAGATCTGCCGCAGCTTCGTTGTAATAAGTCAGCCAGCCCTCAGCGTCAGTGGTATAGACGGGGGATGTAAACTCCCTGAGGAGATCGGAGCGCGAAGGCTCATCGTTCCAACCACAATCGGGACCGATGAAGTCGAATTCGTCGTCGTCCGGAAACACGCTGCTCTCCCTCGACAGACGGGCGAGGAAATGCCCGTCAAAGCATTCCGGTCGCCCCCCTCTGTCGCGGGTGCCTCAGAGCCGCCACCGCCTTGTCGGGCCGCCGCGGCTCTTCACGGACGCAAGATGCGCCGCACTCCAGATCGTCCAGCGATACGCGATTGTGCCGCAGAGCTTCCGGGGGCGGTCGCTCCTCGACGCCATAACCGGCTCACACCAGCCTGGGCTCTCCCGTATCACCGTGTACGGACGCCACTTTCTGACACAAACAGAACAGCTCTTCAACGGCCGAAACAGCAATAAATTCTGGCCCTTCCTATAATATGATATTCTTGCGCTATTGCGATGCAGCGAGACCCTCCTGTTTGTGGGAAAATCCGAGATCGGCTCCTGCGATCTCCGCTGCAGACCCTTGGAAAGGTCGTGCACGACGAAACGGGATTGAAGCCGTATCCGGACAATCTTGGCGAACGCTGTTTTCAGACCGCGACCGCGTCAGGCCAAACGCGCCGATCCTGTTTGCGGCGCGACGCGCCAGATCAGCTGATCGGAGGCTGATTGCAGGCCCGCCCGCCGGATGGCGCGATGCTGATCGCGGCCGAAGACCGAAGGTCGGGCCGCGCGACAGGATTCATCCCGTCGCAGCATCCGGGACCGCCTCTCGCCGCAGGAGCAAGAGCCGCGGCCGATCGTTGCGACCAGCGCGGCTCCTGATGACCATACAGGCGGCCATCGCGAGGCGCACCCGCCCGCTGGGTATCGTGACGGTCAGCGGGGTCGTGCAGCTCTGGCATGTCTACGGCTTCGCGGCGCTGTTCGTCAGCGCGGCGGCGTTCGACCCCATGCGGCAGGCTTTCGTGGACGCATGGCCTGCAAGAGCCGGGATGGGCGCGCAATCGGGGATCGGGTTTCCGGCGGCGCCCGAGAGACCCGTGGCGTTCGCACCCCGTGCCGGAACCGGGCTGTGACGCCCACGTTGCGTTCGCGGGCCGCTCACAACGGTCTCTGTCAAAGGCCGGGTTCAAGCGAATGATCGACCTCAACGTCGCGACGGCAGAGGAGCTCGACGCCATTCCCGCATTGAAGGGACACGGCTTCGAGATCGTGCGCTATCGGGAGGAGCGCGGTCGGTTCACCAGCCTGCGCCAGCTCGACGAGGTGCCAGGCTTGGCCGGCAAGACGGGCGACCTCGCAGAGGACCTGACCGTCGGGAACGACTGAACGCATCGACGGCCGATCCGCGGCCCGCGACGGGTTCGTTTCAGCGATGCGCCGCCAAGCGCCGACGCACCCGCGCGATGAAACGCTGCCGCGCCTTCGGCGTGCAGGCATCCATGTTGGTCAGACTCAACCATTCCAGGCGGCAGCGGGGCGCGCATAAGGTTCGGATACCGCGACGGAACAGGCGCCAGTCCGGCCAGCCGACGAGCCAGAGGAGCCAGCGTGGCGATCCGTAGGTGGTGATCACCGTGATGTGACGAATGTTCGTGAGCAGAGGCTGCAGGGCGCCCGGGCCAGCGAGCCGGAACGCGATGCCAGGCAGCCAGATCCGGTCGATCCAGCCCTTCAGCATGGCCGGCATACCGAACCACCAGGTTGGGTAGACGAAGACGAGGGCTTCCGCGTCCCGAAGGGCGGCGACATGGTGGTCTGTCGAGCCCGCCTCGGCTTCCTGGTCGTAGTAGTTGCGCCGCTCGGATGCGCTGAGGACCGGGTCGAAGCCCTCCGCGTAGAGGTCGCGCACCTCCACCTTGTGCCCGGCGGTGCGCAGGCTCTGAACCGCGGCGTCGCGCAAGGCAGCGGCATAGCTCTCTGCAAGGGGATGGCAGTAGATCAGCAGGACGCGCATCGGACGCAGCTTACCCATGGACTGCCCGTCGGTTCCACGGACTGCGCGCCACTGCCCCGACTTGAAACTCGAACGCGCCGCAGGGTCGCCATCCGGCGGCCGGGCAGAAGAAAACCCGCCACGGCTGGGCCGGGCGGGTTCAGGTTGGGTCTTTTCGCAAGGAACATCCACAGACGCGCGCCGGGGCCAAACGGTTCCAGAGCCGGCGGCGCTCGTCTCAAGACCGCTCGATTCAGCTGATCAGCGAATCGGTGCACGCGCGGGAGTGCAACCACTTCGTTTTCAGGACAATCTTTATCCGCGCGCGCAATCATCCGGAAAGCAAATTCCGGCCGCGCCGCGCAGAATACCAGATATTTACCGTCCCTGAACTTTACATATTGTTTTGCATCATAGATCAACTCCTCACGCGAAGGAGACGTGCATAATGATGCGCTCCTCGGGAATGAGAACCATGCGGCAGATCAGCAAATCTTTCTTGCGCGATGAAGATGGCGCCACCGCTATTGAGTACGGCATGATCGCGGCGCTTATCGCCGTCGCCATCATCGCGTCTCTTCAGCTGGTCGGAAACAACCTTTCCAACAAGTTCAACGCGATTGCCGGCAACCTGAATTAACATGCGTTCGTTCGAGGTCGGGTGACCATTCTGCCGCCGCGCTCGCCGTTTCGTGATCGCCTCGCGCGATCACGAAACATCCCGGCGAAACTCGGCCGGCAGGATCGGCAACATGACCCTTCCAGCCGCACAAGCCCTCGGCGTCCTGGCCTGCGCTATGGCCGCGTCAATGATCTACCTCTGGACCCTCGTGCAGAGGGTCAGGGCCGAGAGCGGCTGCCCGCGATGCGAGTGAGCCCCCCTCGACCATGAGGGGAAGTTGGGCCCGGGCCGTTGGGTGTCCTTCCGGAGGACGTCCCAGCATGCGCGGGGCTCGCATGCCGGTCGAAGGCTCGAACGCGAGAAGCCCGCCCCCGGTGAACCCAGGAGCGGGCCTGTTCGCGATTGCGACGGCGAGGCCGCGCCTACGTGCTGCGAGCCGCGGCGCTGCTCTTCCGTCGCTCGACCCCCTCGCGTCGATCGCAGACGCAATCTGCGCTCCGCCTTCTGGATCAGCTTTGACCTGTATCAAACCGCGCGTGGGTTGGGGGTGAGCCCAGCGGACATCGCAGCCTGCGGCAGCGATGGACCAGCGGCGACGCGCGACCTCAGCAGCGTGCCGAGCGCGCGACGCGGCCAGATGATCTGGATCAAGGTCAGACGGACCTGTAGTTGCAAGCTTGATGAGCCGGTGACTGGTTCAGTCGCCCTTCGAGGGAGCCGGTCCCCGCAGGCTGATCGTGCCGCCCTTTAGCCTGCGGGGCGCCGCCCCAGGCGGCCGGATAGTCCGCGCTCAGGAGACCTCGTTGAGAGCGGCAGACCGATCGCTCGCGCCGGTTTGCGGCAATGGGCGACACGGGTGGCCTCCTTGGGAATCGCGGCCCTGATGCCGTGGGCAATGCCTGAGACGTCCAGAGCAGTGTCGTCGCGATAAGACCTTTCTCCACGCGGCTGAACCGGAGACTTCGAAGACGTTTCCAGGCTCAAACGTCGGTCGGCGGCAGAAAAGACAGCACTGGTCCGCTGCGGCTGGCTCGATTCGCCCGATCGCGGCCTGTCCGCTCGAAGTGGCTGAGCGGGCGAGGCGGGCACGCCGGGGCGCTGCGCCGATCCGCTCGGGGATCGCGCGCCCTTACCGTTTCAGCGCTCGTTCAACGAAGCGCGCCGCGGCGAGTGCCTGTCCGTCGTTGCCGAAAGCCGCGATCACCTGCACGCCGAGCGGTGCCGCATCGCCGGGCACCGGCACGGTGACGCAGGGCACCCCAAGAAGCGTCCAGAGGCGGTTGAAGCGGGAGTCGCCGGTTGATGCGTAACCCGCCGGCGCGGCGCCGGGCGCGGGCGGAGTGAGAATCACATCGAGACCCGGTTCGGCCAGCACATCCCGGAAGCCGCGTCGAGCCCGCCGCACGACGCGGCGCGCGGCGTCGTAGGCCTCAGCCGAGATATCGCCGGCCGCATCGAGCTGTGCGCGCAGCATGGGCGTGAGCGCGTCGCGGTGATGCGCGTACTCCCAGGCGAGGGCGCGGATGCCTTCGTAATCCTGGATCGTGCCATGCAGCGCGAAGGCTTCGGCGTAGAGGCTCGGCAGTGTCAGGGGGACGACCTGCGCGCCCGCACGCTCAACGGCCCGGGCCGCAGCCTCGAGCGCCTCGAATCCCTCCGACTCCGGTGCGGCGCAGAAATCCGGCACGTAGACACCGATGCGCGGAGCCGTCCCGTCGAAGCGTTCAATCTCCGGCCGACTCGCCAGGAGCGCGAGCGCATGGGCCGCGTCTGCGACGCCCGCTGCGAACAGCCCGAGCGTGTCGAGACTCCACGAGAAGCATTTAATGCCCACCGTCGGCAGCAGCCGGAACGAGGGCTTGACCCCGACGGCGCCGCAGAAGGCGGCCGGTCGGATCACCGAGCCGCCGGTCTGGGTGCCGAGGGCGAGCGGCAGCATCCCGGCCGCGACCGCGGCGGCCGATCCCGCGGAGGATCCGCCCGGCGTGCGGCCCGGCGCGTTCGGGTTGCGCGTCCGGGTCGGGTCCATGAAGGCGAAGGCGGTTGTGGTGGTCTTGGCCAGGGCGACGCCGCCCAGATCCCGAAGCTGGGCGACGGCCGGCGCGTCCGCCTTCGGGCGCCAGCCTTCGTAGATCGCGGATCCCATCTGGGTCGGCAGGTCTGCCGTGTCGATCACGTCCTTCACGCCGAAGGCGATGCCGGCGAGCGGGCCGGAGACCGGCACCGCGGGAGCCTCGTCGAGACTGACGAAGGCACCGATCTCGGGCTCGCGCACCGCGATCGCCTCGCGGCAGAGACGGATGGCGCCCTCGGGCGTGAGGCTGCCGGCGTCGATGCGGGCACGGAGGGACAGCAGAGACAGCATGGGACCCTGAGAAGCCTGGGGCAGCCGCGACGGCGCGGCCGCATGGTCTGGAACAATCGTCAGAGCGCCGGAAAGCGAACCGGCCGGCCGAGCACCGTCTCACACCAGCGGGCGATCCGCAGGAGGCGCAGATCGTTGCGGTAGGGCGCGACGAGCTGAAGACCGAGCGGCAGGCCGGAGGCGTCACCGGCCGGCAGCGTGAGGCAGGGAACCCCGAGGAGGGTGAAGGGCACGCAGAAGGACGGATCGCCCGTATTGGCCAATCCGTCCGGGGCCGGTCCCGGCGCCGGCAGGGTCAGCACCGCGTCGAACCCATCGAGCGCCGCCGCGAAGGCTTGGCGCAGCTCCGCCTGGAGCCGCAGCGCCGCGATATAGGTGGGCGCCGCGATCGCCGTCCCCTCGCGCACGAGGTCGCACAGGTGTTCGCTGACCCTGTCCGGATGGGCCGCGATCAGCGGGCCGAAGATCGCCGCGGCCTCGCAGGCGAGAATCATGCGCGCCGCCTCTGCCATGCCGGCGAAGCGTTCCGGAAGGGTCAGGGGCTCGACGCGACCGCCCGCCTCGCGGAACCGCGTCGCGGCGGCCTCAAGACAAGCATGCGCCGCAGGGTCCGCCGAGTCCCAGGGGCCGATCCGCAGGAGTCCGAGGCGTGGCGCGGGGGCGGCTTCGAGGCCGGCTTCCGGATCCAGGGTGAAGGGCGGCAACGGGCGGCCGTGCGGGTCGGCGTCGCTGGCGCCCGCGAGGAGTGCCACGGCGTAGGCGGCGTCCCCGACCGAGCGCGTGAAGACGCCGACGTGGTCGAGTGCGGGGGCCAGCGGGTGCACGCCGGTGCGCGGGATGGCGCCGTAGCTCGGCTTGAACCCCACAACGCCGCAGAAGGCGGCGGGGCGGATCACAGAGCCGAAGGTCTGGCTTCCCAGACCGAGCGGCGTGAGCCCGGCCGCGACAGCGGCGGCCGAGCCGCTCGACGAGCCGCCGGGCGTGTGGCCGAGCCGCCAGGGATTGTGGGTCGGGCCCGGCTGGCGCCACGCGAATTCCGTGGACACCGTCTTGCCCAGCACCGCGGCGCCGAGATCGCGCAGGCGCGCCACCACCCAGGCATCGGCGGCGGGCACGTGACCGTCGTAGATCGGCGATCCGTTCGTGGTCGGGAGGTCGCGGGTCGCGATGATGTCCTTCACTGCTACCGGGATGCCGCCGAGGGGACCGCCCTCCGGTCGCGCCGGCTCGGCCAGCACCGTGAAGGCGCGGAGCGCCGGGTCCAGTTCGCGCGCCCGGGCGTGCAGCGCGGCGGCGTAGGCGGCGGCATCGATCCGCCCGGAACGGAGCGCCCGGACGGCTTCGACGAGCCCGAGTTCATGCATGGTCATCGTGTCCCGCGCCCGTCCTCAGTTCCCGGCGAGCGCCTTGGTGATGAAGTCGCGCCGCACGAAGGTAGCGTAATCGGGCTGCGCCGCGAGATTGCCAAGCGCGATCTGCGTGTCGAGGCCGAGCGCCATCGCCTCCGGGGTGATGTCGACGCTGTCCGGATACACCTTCTCGGCCATCATGCGCTTGACCGCGGCCTCGACCACGGCGGGGTCGAGGGTCGGGAATTCACGCTTGGCCACCGCCACCGCCTTGGCGGGATCCGCATGCATCAGTCGGATCGCCGCCTGCATGCCGACCACGAAGGCCTGGGCGACGGCCGGATCGACATCCTTGCGGGCGCTGACCGCGGAGAACGCGTAGGGACCGTATTTCTGCGGGAAACCCAGCACCACCTTCATCCCCTTGGCGGCGACCTGATCGAGGCCCGGCTCGTACAGCACCGCGACCTTGGCCTGGCCGGCCAGGAACGGCCCGGGCTCACTGCCGAGCGCCACCTGCGTCAAAGTCACGTCGTCCTTGCCGATGCCGTTCTCCTTCAGGAGCTTCAGGAACAGCGAGGTGCTGGTCGTCGGCATCAGGCCGGTGACGATGGTCTGGCCCTTGAGGCTGTGCACGTCCGTGTAGGGGAAGTCCGGCGCCGTCGCGATCCAGACGGCGGCGCCGTTGACGACGTTGGCGATGACGTTGACGGGGGCGCCCTTGGAGGCCGCCACCGCCGTCCATTCCGGGCCGTGGATCGAGAATTGCGCGCTCTTCGAGATCACCGCCGAGAGCGCCACGCTCGGCGCGCCGGCCGTCTCCTTGGTGACGTCGAGTCCGGCCTTCTCGAACAGGCCCTCGTCGAGGGCGACGTAGAGCGGCAGGTAGAGCATCGACTGGAAGGCCTGGGAGACCTGTCTCTTATACACATCTCCGAGCCCACGAGACAAGAGGCAATCT
>CAXDNE010000049.1:0-31404 GCA_963990595.1 uncultured Methylobacterium sp. | reverse complement strand
CTACACTATCCTCTTCGTCGGCAGCGTCAGATGTGTATAAGAGACAGCCTGCATCGAGCCGGGCCCGTTCCGCACCGACTGGGCCGGACGTTCCCTGGTCCAGACGGCCAGCACCATCGCCGACTATGCGGAGACCGCGGGCGCACGCCTCAAGGCGACCGCCGCGAAGAGCGGCACCCAGGCCGGCGATCCGGTGCGGGCCGCTGAGGCGATGATCCGGGTGACCGAGATGGCGGATCCGCCGCGCCACCTCGTGCTCGGCGCCTGGGGCTACGACGCGGTCACGACGCGCCTGAAGCAGCGCCTCGCCGAGATCGAGGCGTGGCGCGAGACGAGCCTCGGGGCCGATTATCCGGAAGCGTGAGGGCCCTCTCGATCCGGACTTTCCCTATCGCGACCTCATCCTGAGGTGCGGCGAAGCCGCCTCGAAGGAGACCGCCGGAAGCCCCTGCGATCTCTCGCGGGCTCCTTCGAGGCCCGCTGTCGCGGGCACCTCGGGATGAGGGGGAGGGCTGGACTATCGGGGTTCGAGGAGAGTCTCCGGCCCAGATCGCCCGCTCAGACAGGCTCGACGGGACCGGGGCCGGTCCGCCACGTCTCTGCACGCGATGACGATCAGATCACCGCCTCGATCAGGCCGCGCGCCTTCGCCTCCTCGGCCTCGAGATACCAGTTGGCGGGCGCCTTCTCGAGCACCTCGTCGAGGGTGACGTCCGAGCCCCGGATCAGATTGGCGAAGCCCTCGTTCTGGATCTCGATCGAGCACAGGATCTCGTTGAGCGTCGCCTTCACGGAGGCGATGCAGGTGGTGAGCGGCCCCTCGACCTGGAGCTGCTTGTTCATCTTGCGCTCGTGGATCATCAGCCGGGTGCCGCAGGTCAGGTAGCGGTTCGGCCGGGCGAAGAAGCTCATGAAGGTCGTGCCGGCCGAGTAGATCGCCGCCTTGCCGAGGAAGACGAATCGGCGGTGCGGGTCCATCGCGCTGTTGAAGCGGATGTCCTCGCCCATCATCCGGGCGACCTCCGGATCGCCGCCGAGCGTCGTCAGCTCGACGACGACGATCTCGCGGTCGCCGGCCGCGCCGAGCTGGCGGCGGAAATCCCGGTACATGTCGTAGTCGACCGGGCCCGAGAGCAGCACCGCCGGGGTCCGGAACGCCGCGGGGCCGAGGGGAGTCGTGTCCATGGTCCTCCAGGTCGCGTGACCGGCAAGGCTCCGCCCCCCGGCGGAGCCTTGCCGGCGGGTCGGCTGTTCAGCGCGCCGGGTCGGGCGCGCCTTCGCCCTTGCCCACGAAGGGGATGCCGTCGATCGGGCACTCCTCCGTGCCGACGCTCTGCCGGGTAATGGCCCGGACGGCGTCGCGGGTTCCGTCGGGATCCTCGATCCAGCGCCGGTAGAAGTCGTAGGGGCATTCCGACATTCCGTGCCGGTTCTCCTTCGAGTTGATCATGCCCGTGTAGCCGCGGTGCAGCAGCTTGAAGAGGTGGTTCTCCGACTGGCCGTGGGCGCGGAAATCCCGGATCAGGAACTTCGACAGGGCCGCGTACTGGATGCCCATCTCCTCCTCGCCGCACTCGCCGAGCGTCCGGCCGTCGAAGCCGATGATCGCCGAGTGGCCGAAATACGTGTAGACGCCGTCGAAGCCCGCCGCGTTGGCCACCGCCACGTAGGTGTTGTTGGCGAACGCCATCGCCTTCGAGATGACGACCTGCTGCTCCTTGGCCGGGTACATGTAGCCCTGGCAGCGGATGATCAGCTCGGCGCCCCGCATGGCGCAGTCGCGCCAGATCTCGGGATAGTTGCCGTCGTCGCAGATGATCAGGCTGATCTTCAGCCCCTTCGGCCCGTCCGACACGTAGGTGCGGTCGCCCGGATACCAGCCCTCGATCGGTGTCCAGGGCATGATCTTGCGGTACTTCTGGACGATCTCGCCCTGGTCGTTCATCAGGATCAGGGTGTTGTAGGGGGCCTTGTGCGGGTGCTCCTCGTGGCGCTCGCCGGTGAGCGAGAACACGCCCCAGACCTTGGCCTCCCGGCAGGCGGCGGCGAAGATT
Source organism: uncultured Methylobacterium sp. (assembly GCA_963990595.1). Lineage (GTDB taxonomy): Bacteria > Pseudomonadota > Alphaproteobacteria > Rhizobiales > Beijerinckiaceae > Methylobacterium. Next base: position 29,350 of record CAXDNE010000049.1, on the reverse strand, counting down.
TCGGTCTCGGCGCCCGGGACCGTCGAGGCGGTCTCGTACATCTCGGCGGCGTCGTACATGATGCCGTGGGTCGAGTATTCCGGGAAGATCACGAGGTCGAGGCCGGGCAGGCCGGTCTTCATGCCGACGATCATCTTGCCGATCGCCTTGGCATTCTCCAGCACCTCCGCACGGGTGTGCAGGCGCGGCATCTTGTAGTTCACGACGGCGACGCCGACGCTGTCCTGACTGGACGAGATATCTCCGTGCATCATGGCGTGATGTCCTCCTGACCTTGGTCGTCCCTCGGATGCGCGCGGCTCAGTGGCTGATCATCCAGGGCCGCGCCTTCGGGAAGCTCTTGGCGGCTGCAGGCGCCGCGGTCGCCTTCTTGGGTGAGCAGCAGCCGCATCCGGCCCCGTGACTGCCGGAGCGCCGCGGCGCGTGGCGGCTGCGCTCGTTGGTGGCGTGGGCGGCCCGCAGCCCCGCATCCATGCCGGCGATGCGCGGCGCGGTGAGGAAGGCCCGCTGGCTCGTGCCCCCGCAATCCGGGCAGGCATGCGGCTCGCGGAACTCCGCCATCGGCCGCATCACCGTAAAGGGCCCGCAGGCCTCGCAGGCGTAGTCGTAGACGGGCATCGGAGCCTCCGGTGAAGGAAATGCGCACGGGTTCTCACGACCCGCGGGTCCCCTCTCCTGGAGGGAGAGGGACAGGGTGAGGGGGGTGACTTCTCCGGAGAGTTCTCGTCCCTCACCCCAGCCCTCTCCCGCACGGGAGAGGGGGTAGGTCGCGTCCGTGTCCTGCGGCAGGTTACAGATCCGGCGAGAGCGGCATCTGGATCGAGCCGTCGAGGAACTTGGTCGGTCCGTCGGCGCCTGGATTGATGTCAAACTCGAAGATCTTGGTCGGTATCCAGAGGGTCGCGCAGGCGTTCGGGATGTCGACGACGCCCGAGATGTGGCCCTGGACCGGCGCCGTGCCGAGGATCGAATAGGCCTGCGCGCCCGAGTAGCCGAATTTCTTCAGATACTCGATCGCGTTCAGGCAGGCCTGCCGGTAGGCGATGTGCACGTCGAGGTAGTGCTGGCCGCCGCTCTCATCGACCGAGATGCCCTCGAAGATCAGGTGATCGTCGTATTTCGGCGTGATCGGCGACGGCTTGAAGATCGGGTTCTTGATCCCGTACTTGGCCATGCCGTCCTTGATCAGCTCGACCTTGAGATGCACCCAGCCGGCCATCTCGATGGCGCCGCAGAAGGTGATCTCGCCGTCGCCCTGGCTGAAATGCAGGTCGCCCATCGAGAGGCCGGCGCCCGGCACGTAGACCGGGAAGTAGATCTTCGAGCCGCGCGACAGGTCCTTGATGTCGCAATTGCCGCCGTGCTCGCGCGGGGGGACCGTCCGGGCGCCGGTGGCGGCGGCCGCATCCTTCGCGTCGCCCTTCAGGCGGCCCATATGGGCGGTCGGCCCGAAGGGCAGGGTGGCGAGTGCCGGTACGCGCTCCGGATCGGTGTCGTAGAGCGCCTTCTCGCGGGTGTTCCAGGTCTCCAGCATCTTCGGATCGGGCAGGCAGCCGATCAGGCCGGGATGGATCAGGCCGGGGAAGCGCACGCCCGGCACGTGGCGCGACTTGGTGAACATCCCCTCGAAGTCCCAGATCGACTTCTGGGCCTGCGGGAAGTGCTCGGTGAGGAAGCCGCCGCCGTTCTTCTTGGAGAAGAAGCCGTTGAAGCCCCACTGGCTCTCGGGCTTGGCGCCGATGTCGAGGAGGTCGACCACCAGCAGGTCGCCGGGCTCGGCGCCCTCGACGCCGATCGGACCCGAGAGGAAGTGCACGATCGACAGGTCGATGTCGCGCACGTCATCGGCGGAATCGTTGTTCTTGATGAAGCCGCCGGTCCAGTCGTAGGTCTCGACGATGAAGTCGGCGCCCGGCTTCACGTAGGCGACCATCGGGATGTCGGGGTGCCAGCGGTTGTGCACCATGTCGTTGTCGTAGGCCGATTGCGTGAGATCGACCTTGATCAGCGTCTCGGGCATCTCGTGTCTCCAGCTCCCTGACTCTCCGGGGCAGGCCCCGTCCGCGCGCCGTTGCGCGTCTCTCACCCGCTCGCGAGCAGCTCTTTCAGTGCGTCGTCGAGGACCTTGATGTCGTCCGGGCTGGTGCCGGGCCCGCCCGCGAAATGGCCCCACCACGTGTCGATCACGCGCAGCTCTGCGTTCGGCATGGCGGCCGCCTCGATGGCGTTGTCCTCGGGCGGGAAATACAGGTCGGTCGAGGCGGGCATCAGGATCGCCTTGGCGCGGATGGCGCCGAGCGCGGCCTTGAAGTCGCCCTTGAAGGTGTCGTTGGCGCTGATGTCGCCGTGCTGCCACGTCCACAGCATGGCGAGCAGGTTGTTGGCGTCGCGCTGGTAGAACAGGCCTTCCCAGAACCCGATCAGGAAGTCCTCCAGCGAGGCGTAGCCCATGTGGGTGATGTCGGCTTCCAGCCGGTAGAAGGTCTGCGACAGGCCCCAGCCGGCATAGACCCGTCCGAAGGCGCGCAGGCCCCGGGTCGGCGGGCTCTTGTACCAACCCTCCGCCCAGGCGGCGTCGGCCTGGAGCGCCGCCTTGGCGCCCTCCAGGAAGACGTAATTGTGCCGCGAGCACTTGGCCGAGCCCTGAAACGGCAGGATCTTCGGCACCATGTCGGGGTACATCGACGCCCAGTGGTAGGTCTGGAGCGCGCCCATCGACCAGCCGGTGACCAGGACCAGCTTCTCGATGCCGAAATGCTCTGTGACGAGGCGGTGCTGGGCGCGGACGTTGTCGTAGGCGGTGACGTTGGGGAAGCGCGGCCCGTTCCAGGGCGCGGGCGTGTTGCTCGGCGAGGACGACAGACCGTTGCCGAACATGTTCGGGATGATGATGAAGTACTTGTCCGGGTCGAGCGCCTTGCCGGGGCCGATCAGCCACTCGTTCTCGGTGTGCTGGCCGGAGTACCAGGTCGGATAGACGATGGCGTTGTCCTTGGCGGGGCTCAGAGTCCCGAAGGTCTTGAAGGCGAGCTTGGCCGCGCGCAGCGTCTTGCCGCACTGGAGCACGAAGTCGCCGAGTTCGAAGATCTCGTGATCGGCCATGCGGGCGCCCCTAGACCGACAGGAACCGGGCGACGGCGGCCTCGTCGATCCCGTCGCGCGGGGCCTCGTGGACGATGGACCCGTTCTCCATCACGATCACCCGGTCGGCGACGTCGAGGGCGAAGCTCAGGACCTGCTCGGACACCACGATGGAGAGGCCGCGCTGGTCGCGGATCGCCTTCAGCGTCCGGCCCATCTCGCGGATGATCGAGGGCTGGATGCCCTCGGTGGGCTCGTCGAGGAGCAGGACCTTCGGCCGGCTCGCCAGCGCCCGGGCGATAGCGAGCTGCTGCTGCTGGCCGCCCGAGAGGTTGCCGCCGCGCCGTCCCTTCATCTCGAGGAGCACCGGGAACATGTCGTAGAGGTCCTGCGGCACCTTGCGGGTGCCCGTGACCGTCAGGCCGGTCTCGATGTTCTCCTGGACCGTCATGGTCGAGAAGATCATGCGGCCCTGCGGCACGTAGGCGAGGCCCTTGGCGACCCGGGCATGGCTCTTGAGCCCGGCGACATCCGCGCCCTCGACCTGGATCGACCCGGCCTTGACCGGCACGAGGCCCATCAGGGTCTTCATCAGCGTGGTCTTGCCCATGCCGTTGCGGCCCATCACGGCGACGATCTCGCCGGGGGCCACCGAGAAGGTGAGCCCGTGCAGGACCTCGCTCTGGCCGTAGGCGGCGTGCAGGTCCTCGACGGCGAGCGCCGGCGTCGCGGATGGGATCGTGGCGAGCGGGGGCACTTGGCTTCCGGGCGTGTGCGCGGTCTGAAGCGACGCCATGGTCAATGTCCCAGATACACTTCGATGACCTTCGGGTCGTTCTTGACCCGCTCCATCGAACCTTCGGAGAGCACCTTGCCCTGGTGCAGGACGGTCACCCGGTGGGCGATGTCCTCGACGAACTTCATGTCGTGCTCGATCACCAGCACCGAGCGGCCCTTGATGATCTGGTTGAGCAGCTCGGCGGTCTTGATCCGCTCGCCGACGCTCATCCCGGCCACCGGCTCGTCGAGCATCAGCAGCTCCGGGTCCTGGATCAGCAGCATGCCGATCTCCAGCCACTGCTTCTGGCCGTGGCTCAGGAACTCGGCCCGCTCCTTCAGCTGGTCCTTCAGGAAGATCGTCTCGGCGATGCTGTGGATCCGGTCGCGGACTTCGGCATCCCGCTTGAACGTGAGGGCGCCGAAGACCGAGCGGCCGCGGGGAAACGAGATCTCCAGGTTCTCGAACACCGTCAGGTCGTCGTAGATGGACGGCGTCTGGAACTTGCGGCCGACGCCGGCCTGCACGATGGCGCTCTCGGAGAGCTTGGTCAGCTCCTGGCCCTTGTACTTGATCGAGCCGGCGCTGGCCCGGGTGCGGCCGCAGATCAGGTCGAGGACCGTGGTCTTGCCGGCGCCGTTCGGCCCGATGATCACCCGGATCTCGTCCGGATCGACGTAGAACGACACGTCGTTCACCGCCTTGAACCCGTCGAACGAGACCGTGAGCGCCTCGACGGCGAGGAGGTAGTCGGGCGGGGCCGCCTCGGCGCCGACCACGGGGGAGGAGAGGATCGCGGCGTTCATGGCATGCTCACTCGGCCGGGGCGCCCACGGGCGTTCTCTGGGGCGGGACGATGGCCGGCGCCGGGGCCTGGAGGCTCTTGGCGCGGCGGGTGAGGCGGGGCTCGATATGCTCGCGCCAGATCCCTGCGAGGCCGTTCGGGAAGGCCAGCACCACCGCGATGAACAGGGCACCGAGGCCGAACAGCCAGAGGTCGGGGAAGCTCTCGGAGAAGCTGGTCTTGGCCCAGTTGACGAGCAGCGTGCCCCAGACCGCGCCGAACAGGGACAGGCGCCCGCCGACCGCGGCGTAGATCACCATCTCGATCGAGGGGACGATGCCGACGAAGGAGGGCGACATGAACCCGACCTGCAGGGTGAACATCGCGCCGCCGATCGCCGCGAGTCCGGCGGCGAAGCAGAAGGCGAAGACCTTGAACCCCGCCACCGAGTAGCCGGAGAAGCGGACCCGGTCCTCCTTGTCGCGCATGGCGACGAGGATGCGGCCGAGCTTCGATTTCTTCACGTATTGCGCCGCCAGGATACAGGCGATCAGCAGGCCGCCGTTGACGAAGTACAGGATGAACTTCGCCGAGTCGGTGCGGATGTCCCAGCCGTGGAGGGTGCGCAGGTCGGTGATGCCGTTGATGCCGCCGGTATAGCCCTGCTGGCCGACGATCAGGATGGTCAGGATCGCCGCGATGGCCTGGGTGATGATGGCGAAGTAGGTGCCGCCAACCCGGCGCTTGAACATCGCGAAGGAGATCAGCATCGCGAACAGGACCGGGACGGCCACCGCCAGGATCAGCGTCAGCGGCAGGCTCTTGAATGGCTGCCAGAACCACGGGAGCGCCGTGATCTGGTTCCAGTCCATGAAGTCCGGGATGCCGGGCGTCGACTGGATCTTGGTGTTCTCGATGCTCGAAGCCTCAAGCTTCAAGTACATCGCCATACAGTAGCCGCCCAATCCGAAAAAAACGCCCTGGCCGAGGGAGAGGATGCCCGCGTAGCCCCAGCAGATCACCAGCCCGAGGGCGACGAACGCGTAGGTAAGGTACTTGCCGACGAGGTTGAGGCGGAAGCCGTCGAGCACCAGCGGCAGGACCACCAGGATCACCCCGGCCAGGAGGAGCAGGCTCAGCCACTCCACCGGCTTCATGAACGGGTTGTCGTTGACGGTGACGGATTTGGTGAGGGTCTGGACCGGGTTCTTCATCGGGAGAAATCCTCAGCGCCGGACCTTGAGGGTGAAGAGACCCTGGGGCCTCAGCATCAGGATGCCGACCACCGCGAGCAGGGTGATGACCTTGGCCATCGAGCCGGAGAGGAAGAACTCCAGGGTCGACTGAGTCTGGGAGATCGAGAAGGCCGACGCGATGGTGCCCAAGAGGCTCGCGGCGCCGCCGAACACGACGATCAGGAAGGTGTCGACGATGTAGAGCTGGCCCGAGGTCGGCCCGGTGGAGCCGATCATCGTGAAGGCCGAGCCGGCGATCCCGGCGATGCCGCAGCCGAGGCCGAACGTGTAGCGGTCGACCTTCTCGGTATCGATGCCCACCGCCCCCGCCATGGCGCGGTTCGACATCACGGCGCGGACCTGCTGGCCGAAGCGCGAGCGGAAGATCAGCAGCGCCACGCAGACCGTGATGAGGATCGTCACGCCCATGACGAACAGGCCGTTGATCGGGATCTCGATCGTGTCGGTGACCTGCACCGAGCCGATCAGCCACGAGGGCAGCTCGACGCCGACCTCGCGGGCGCCGAAGATCGACCGGTAGGCCTGCTGGAGGATCAGCGAGAGGCCCCAGGTGGCGAGCAGGGTGTCGAGCGGGCGCTTGTAGAGGAACCGGATCAGGCCCCATTCCACCAGCATTCCTAAAGCCCCGGAAGCAAGGAATGCCAGCCCCATCGCGATGAAGAAGTAGATCGGGAAGAGCGCCGGCAGGTAGGACTGGAAGAAGGTCGAGCAGAGATAGGTGACGTAGGCGCCGAGGATCATGAACTCCCCGTGGGCCATGTTGATCACGCCCATCTGGCCGAAGATGATCGCGAGCCCCAGCGCCATCAGCAGGTAGACGGAGAACAGGATCAGGCCGGCGAAGCCCTGCATGGCGAAGATCGCGCCGAGGTCGCCCAATGAATAGTCGCCGAGCATGTTTCGGTCTTCCGCTGCAGATTGGGGTGGAGGGCGAGCGTCCTCCGGGCGAATTGCTGGGTGCCCGCCCTGAAGCCCGCGACGCGCCCCTCTCCCGCACGGGAGAGGGGACCCGCGCTCGATCCGGCGATTACAGTCGAAGCCGGATGGGTGCTTGCGACTACTGATATCCCTTCGGGAAGGGATCGGGCTTGATCAGCTCGGGGCTGGTGTAGACGATCTCGAACTGGCCATCCGGCTTGGCGCGGCCGACCCGGGTCTTGGACCAGAGGTGATGGTTCTCGTCGATCTTGACGTAGCCCTCAGGCGCGCCCTTGAACTCCAGGCCCGGCGAGGCCGCCACCACCTTGTCGACGTCGAAGGAGCCGGCCTTCTCGCAGGCCATCTTCCACAGGAACGGGCCGAGATAGGCCGCCTGCGTCACATCGCCGATGACGGTCTTGTCGCCCCACATCTTCTTGAAGGCGGCGACGAAGGCCTTGTTGTTGTCGTTCTGGATCGACTCGAAGTACTTCATGCAGGCATAGGCCCCGGCGATGTTCTCGCCGCCGATGCCGTCGATCTCGTCCTCGGTGACCGAGATCGTCATCAGCACCTGCTTCGACAGGTCGATGCCGGCCGCCTTGAGCTGCTTGTAGAACGCCACGTTCGAGCCGCCGACCACGTCGGCGAAGATCACCTTCGGCTTGGTCAGCTTGATCTTGTTGATCACCGAGTTGAACTGGGTGTGGCCGAGCGGGAAGTACTCCTCGCCGACGACCTTGCCCTTGAGAACGTTCTCGACGTGCTTGCGGGCGATCTTGTTGGAGGTGCGCGGCCAGATGTAGTCGGAGCCGATGAAGTAGAAGCTGTCGCCGCCCTTCTCCTTGTGGACCCAGTCGAGGCCGGCGAGGATCTGCTGCGTGGCCTCCTGGCCGGTGTAGAAGACGTTCTTCGACTGCTCCAGGCCCTCGTAGAAAGTCGGGTAGTAGAGGAGGCCGTTATACTGCTCGAAGACTGGCAGCACCGCCTTGCGCGAGGCCGAGGTCCAGCAGCCCATCACGGCCGCGCAATGGTCGTTGACCAGCAGCTTCTTGGCCTTCTCGGCGAAGGTCGGCCAGTCGGAGGCGCCGTCCTCCTGGATGATCTTGATCTTGCGGCCGAGCACGCCGCCGGCGTCGTTGATCTGCTGGATCGCGAGCTTCTCGGCTTCCTGGGCGCCCGTCTCGGAGATCGCCATCGTGCCGGTGATCGAGTGCAGGATGCCGACCGTCACCTCGGTGTCGGTCACGGCGAGGCCGGTGGTGTTGACCGCGGACGTCGGCGGCGCGGCCCATGCGGTGCGCGGCATCAGCGCCAGCGCCGGGGCTCCGGCCAGTCCCATGAGCAGCCTGCGCCGCAGCGGGGAGCGCAAGCCGTGATCCGCGCCTTTGTCGGTGTCGTCTGCCATCTGCCTGACCCTGTTCGCGTCCGGGGCCTTGAGAGGCGGCCGCGGATCGACCAACACAGGCTAGGTCGGTGATTGCGTGCCGGCCTATACGCGATTTTGCGTATGGCCGTGCTCTTGCATGCGGTGCACCATCGCGGTGGAACACTCTGAGGTCATGTGGGTCTTGAGCGCGAAATGCGTGAGCGCCGCTCGGGTGCTTGAGGATTCGCGCGCGCGCGGGATCGGACGAGTGCTGCCAGCGGACACGCGAGGCGGCAGGCCCTCTCGGACCCTGGCCCCTCGGACCCTCGCCCCTCGGACCCTGGCCCCATGAGCGGGCCGCAGCGCATCATCCCGATTCGCCGGGACTATAACCGCTTCGTCGCCGACGAGACGCTGGAGGATTACGCGCTCCGATTCACCGCCAAGAAGGCGCGGCGCTGGTCGGGCTTCGAGGTGGCGCAGACCGCGCTCGGGTCGATCTCGTTCCTGGCGCTGGAGGCGATCGGCGGGACGCTGGCGCTGACCGCGGGCTTCCCCAACACCGTGGCGGCGGTGCTGGTGGTCGGCTTGATCATCTTCGCCACCGCCGCGCCGATCACCGTCTACGCCGCCCGGCACGGGGTCGACATGGACCTCCTGACCCGCGGCGCCGGGTTCGGCTATCTCGGCTCGACGGTCACGTCGCTGATCTACGCGAGCTTCACGTTCCTGTTCTTCGCCATCGAGGCGGCGATCATGGCGCTCGCGCTGCAGCTCTGCTTCGGGCTGCCCCTGGGCTTGGGCTATCTCCTGTGCGCCGGCGCGGTGATCCCGCTGGTCGTCTACGGCATCCGCCTCATCAGCCGGTTCCAGATCTGGACGCAGCCGGTCTGGATCGTCTTGAGCCTTCTGCCGCTCGTCTTCCTGGCGGCGCAGGGGGCGGGGACGCTGCGCGCGCTCGCGGATTTCCCGGGCCTGGACGGCGGCGGGGCACGGTTCGACCTCGCCCGGTTCGGGCTCGCGACGGGCGTCCTGCTTGCGCTCCTGGCGCAGGTCGGCGAGCAGGTCGACTTCCTGCGCTTCGTTCCGGAGCCCGACGGGACGCGGGATCGCCGCTGGTGGCTGGCCGTGCTGGCGGGCGGGGCGGGCTGGATCCTGCCCGGGATGTTCAAGATCCTCCTGGGGGCCGCCCTCGCGGTTCTGGCGCTGGGGCACGGCGTGCCGCCCGAGCATGCCGCCGAGCCCACGCGGATGTACGCCGTGGCCTTCGGCTACCTGACCGGGGAAGGGGGGCGGGCGGCGCTGCTGCTCACCGGTCTGTTCGTCGTGGTCTCGCAGCTCAAGATCAACCTGACCAACGCCTATGCCGGCTCGATCGCGTGGTCGAACTTCTTCTCGCGGCTGACCCACAGCCATCCCGGCCGGGTCGTGTGGCTCGTGTTCAACGTCGCCATCGCGGTGCTCCTGATGGAGCTCGGCATCGACAAGACCATCGAGAGCACGCTGCCGCTCTACGCCTCCGTGGTCTCGGCCTGGGTCGGGGCGCTCGCCGCCGATCTGGCCGTCAACAAGCCGCTCGGCCTCTCCCCGGCGGGCATCGAGTTCAAGCGCGCCCACCTCTACGCGGTGAACCCGGTGGGCACCGGCGCGATGGTGCTGGCGCTCGCCTGCGGCGGCCTCGCCTATACCGGCTGGCTCGGCCACGCGCTGCAGCCCTTCGCGCCGCTCCTGACTTTGGGAACCGCCTTCTGCACCGCCCCGGCGATCGCCTGGGCGACGGCGGGGCGGTGGTATCTCGCCCGGACCCCGAAGCGGGACTGGGATGCGGCGGAGGTCGTCTGCCGGGTCTGCGAGCTGCCCTTCGAGGGCGAGGACATGGCGCATTGCCCGGCCTACGACGCGCCGATCTGCTCGCTCTGCTGCTCGCTGGATGCCCGCTGCGGCGACCTCTGCAAGCCGCACGGCCGGCTCGAGGCGCAGGCGCAGCAGGCGGTCGCCCGGATCCTGCCGGGCCGCACCGCCGCCTGGATCGGCGCGCCGCTCGGCCGCTATCTCGCGGTGATGCTGACGCTCTGCGCGGTGATCGGCCTGATCCTCGGGATCGTGCATGCGGGCGCGACGATCACGCATCCGGAGAACCGCGAATTCCTGCGCACCGCGTTCACCAGCGTGTTCTTCACCCTGGTGGTGATCCTCGGCGTGGTGGCGTGGCTCTTCGTCCTCGCCCAGGAGAGCCGGCGCGTCGCCCAGGCCGAGACGATGCGCCAGACCGCCCTCTACGAGGCGGAGATCGCCGCCCACAAGATCACCGACGCCAAGCTTCAGGACGCCAAGGAGCGGGCGGAGGCCGCCAATCAGGCCAAGAGCCGCTACGTGGTCGGGATCAGCCACGAGCTGCGCACCCCGCTCTCCACGGTGCTCGGCTACGCGCAGCTCCTCGAATCCGACGCCGCGATCCCGCCCCACCGCCTCAACGCCATCCGGGTGATCCGGCGCAGCGCCCAGCACCTGTCCGGCCTGATCGACGGCCTCCTCGACATCTCGCGCATGGAGGCCGGCCGTCTCCAGATCCACCGGGACGAGGTCCGGCTCTCCGACTTCCTCGACCAGCTGGTGGACATGGTCCGCCTTCAGGCGCGGGAGGCCGGCCTGGAGTTCCGCTTCTCCCGGCCCGAGATCCTGCCGGCCGTCGTCGCCACCGACGAGAAGCGTCTGCGCCAAGTGCTCCTCAATCTGCTCTCGAACGCGATCAAGTTCACGGAGGCCGGCACCGTCTCGCTGGACCTGAGCTATCGCAGCCAGATCGCGGTGTTCACGATCCGCGACACCGGTCCGGGCATCCCCGAATCGGATCTCGCGCGAATCTTCGAACCGTTCGAGCGCGGCTCGACGCCCGCGGCCCGCAGCACGCCGGGCACCGGGCTCGGGCTCACCATCGCCAACCTTTTGGCGCAGCTGCTCGGCGGCGAGATCACCGTGACGGCCGCGCCCGGCGGCGGCACGCAGGCGCGGCTGCGGCTGATGCTGGCCTCGGTGGCGCAGCCCGCGCCACTCGTCCTGCCGGCGCCGCCGACCGCGCCGGAGCGGGCCTATGCCGGCGCGCGCCGCACCGTCCTGGTGGCGGACGACGACAGCGCGCACCGGGCCCTCATGCGGGCGATCCTGGAACCGCAGGGGATCTCCGTCCTGGAGGCCGGCTCGGGCCTCGAATGCCTGAGCGTCGTCGCCAACGGCGGGGTCGACCTGATCCTCCTCGACATCGCGATGCCCGGGATGAGCGGCTGGGCGGCGGCGGCGGCCTTGCGGCATGCGGGCCATACCGGCCCGATCGCCATGATGTCGGCCAATGTCCACGAGATCAGTCCGGTGCGCGGCGACGACGCGCCCCACGACGCAATCTTCGCCAAGCCCTTCGACCTGCGCGACGTGATGGAGCGGATCGGCAAGCTGCTGCATCTCGAATGGACCGAGACCGCAGCCCCCGTCCGGCGCGAGCCCGTTCCGGAGCCTGCGCGCCCTGCCGGACCCGGACCGGAGCATGTCGGCGAGCTCCTGCGCCTCGGCCGGATCGGGCATATCCGCGCCATCGAGGCCAAGCTCGCCCAGATGGAGAGCGACGCGACCGTGCCGCCCGCTTTCGTGGCCGAGATGCGCGGGCTGGTGGAGGGATACGACCTGCGCCGCTACCTCTCGGTCCTGCAGGGGCTCGCGCGCCATGGCTGAGTCGCCGAAGATCCAGCCGCACCGGGACATCGTCCTGGTGGTCGACGATTCCCCCGACACGCTGAGTTTCCTCACCGAGGCGATCGAGCGGTCCGGCGCCACCGTGCTGGTCGCGGTCGGGGGCGATCTGGCGCTCAGCCTCGTGGACGAGATCACGCCCGACGTGATCCTGCTCGACGCGGTCATGCCCGGCCTGGACGGGTTCGAGACCTGCCGCCGGCTCAAGGCCAAGCCGCAGCTCGCCGGCGTGCCGGTGATCTTCATGACCGGGCTGAGCGAGACCGAGCACATCGTGAAGGGCCTGACCGCCGGCGGGATCGACTACGTCACGAAACCCATCGCGCCCGACGAGATCCTGGCCCGGATCCGGGTCCATCTCGCGAGCGCCCGGGCGGCGCAGAGCGCCCGGGCGGCGCTCGACACCGCCGGGCGAACCCTGTTCGCGGTCTCGGAGGACGGGGCGGTGCTCTGGTCGACGCCGCAGGCGGGCCGGCTTCTGGCGGGACTCGGCGCGACCGCGTCGGGCGCCCTCGAACTGCCGGCGCGCGCCCGCGACTGGCTGCGCTCATGCCTCACGGGGGCCGCGACCGGCGCGCTGACCCTGGCCGACCGCGACGGAGCCGCCTACGCGCTGAGCTTCATCGGCCGCACCCCGGACGAGATCCTGCTCCGCCTGTCGCGGGAGGAGCAGGCGGCCGGCGCGGAGCGCCTGCGGGCGCGCCTGCCCGTCACCGGCCGCGAGGCCGAGGTGCTCCTGTGGCTCTCGCGGGGAAAGTCGAGCCGCGACATCGGCGAGATCCTCGGCCTGAGCCACCGGACCGTGACGAAGCACCTCGAGGGGATCTACGCCAAGCTCGGCGTGGAGAACCGCACCGCCGCCTCGATCATCGCGGCGCGCCACCTGCAGGATTGAGCCGGGCCGCGACGTCCCCACCTTGTCCACAGGCATCACAGCGGCGTGAAACGCCTTGGTAAGCGCCCCCGCGCCACGGTCCCCGCTCAAACGACAATCCGAGCCCGGACGCGATGATGACCAGTCAGCAACTCGCCGAGGAACTGAAGCGGATCGCCACCACGCAGGTCAGCGACGTCACCCGCGCGGTCAAGGAGGGCCAGAAGTCGATCGCGCTGAACGAGGTGCGGGACATGGCGCGGCGGCTCAGCCTGCTGGCGGACGCCTTCGATCCGAAATCGGCGACCGACAAGGCCGAGCCCGTCGACGACGCGCAGGCCGCCTGACGCACGCCGCCGGCCCCGCCGAGGAGCGCCCCATGGTCCGCGCCCACTTCAACATCCGCCTCGACGGCGCCTGCCTGCCCGGCTCGGCGGCCCATTGGGTCGCCGATGCCGACGCCGCGCGAACGATCGCGCGCACGATCGTCCAGGGCCTGACGCGCCAGCACGGCGGCGACCCGCGGCTGCTCGATGCGGCCATGGTGGTCACCGACGCGGAGGGTGTGACCCTCTTGGAGATGAGCTTCTTCGAGGCGCTCTACATGCCCGTCGAGCCGGTCGCCGAATCGGATCGCCGGCGGCCGCGCCCGCCGCGCAGGGCGTCGCCGCTGCGCCTCGCCGCCGCGCTGCGCCCGGTCCGGCGGCTTGCCGGGGCGCTCGGCGCGCGGATGCAGCCCCTGCTCGGGCCATGATGTCGACCACGCCTCTCAGCCGTACAGGTCGCTGATCGCGAAACCCCGCTGCGCGAGACGCTCCGCGAGCACGCGGCGGTGGCACTGGGCCGGGTCGCGCTCGAAGCAGAGCAGGCAGATGGGCGCGGCCTCGGCCATCTGGGCCAGCCCGTCGAGGGCCGCCAGCCCGTCGGCCGTGTCGAGGACCTCCTCGCAATAGATCCGGCGCATCAGGGCCGCGTCCCCGGCCCTGGCCGCCTGGCGGCCGGATTTCGGCGTCCCGAGGCTGCGCAGATGCGCGTAGCCCAGACCCGCCTCCCGCAGGGAGGTCGCGAGCGCCCCTTTCGAGAAGCCGCGCTTGCGCGAGTTCGCCACTGCCCGGACATCGGCCAGGAGGGCGACGCCGGCCGAGCGCAGGACGCTCCCGAGTCGCTCGGAATCGAGGCCTTCGTAGCCTATGGTAAAGATTTGCTTGCTCACGCTGGCGTGACCGGACTCGCGTTGCGGGACCGGCACTTAGCCGGATCTCGTCCTGTGAAACAGCCGGGGATGCCAGGCTTATGTCGCGGCGTTGCAACGCATCTCGGAATTCCGCCGCAAAGATCGCAAAGCTCCGTTAACCGCGCCGGGGCCATCGAATACGCCTGTCTGTGGCGCACTTTCGGTGGCGGGCTGAGCACTGATGTCGCGGATCTACGAGCTTTCGCGTTCGCCCTTCGCGGTTCTCACCCCGGGCCTGAGCGCCCGCCTCGGGGCGGCCCGGCGGCTCGCGGCGCGGGTCGCTGCCGCCGCCGCTCTCGCCGGCCTCGCAGCCTGTGCCTCGAACCACGATTTCTATCCGACCAAGGGCGATGCCAAGCCCCATCCGGGTGTGGCCAAGGCCAAGATGCACCCGATCCAGGGCATCGACATCTCGAAGTGGCAGGGCAATGTCGACTGGGCCTCGGTCCGGGCTGCCGGGACCCGGTTCGCCTTCATCAAGGCGACCGAGGGCGGCGACCACGTCGACGAGCGCTTCCGGACCAACTGGGACGGCGCGGCCCGGGCCGGCGTGCCGCGGGGCGCCTACCACTTCGTGTTCTGGTGCCGCTCCGCCAAGGAGCAGATGGACTGGTTCAAGAAGAACGTCCCCAACGATCCGTCCGCGCTCCCGCCGGTGCTCGATGTCGAGTGGAACGGTCACTCGCAGACCTGCCCGAAGAAGCTGCCGAAGGCGCAGGCTCTGGCGATGGTCACCGAGATGCTGGAGGAGATGGAGCGCTACACGGGCAAGCGCCCGATCATCTACACCGACATCACCTTCCATAAGGACGTCCTCGAAGGCGAGCTGCCCGACTACCCGCACTGGTTGCGCTCCACCGCGGCCGAGCCGGAGCAGCGCTTCGTCAACCGCAAGTGGATGCTGTGGCAGTTCACCTCCACCGGCCGTGTCCCCGGCGTACAGGGTGATGTCGACCGCAATGCCTTCTACGGCACACCGTCCGATTGGGCCTCGTTCCTGTCCACGGACTGCGATCCGCGCGAGCACAAGCGGCTCTCGGAGCAGGGGCTTTGCACCGACAAGTAGTTGTGTCCAGTGGAAAGAAACCTAAGTTAGTTCAGGGCCGCTGGCCGGGGAGTATGCGTGTGGAGGCGGGCCGCCCTCGGGCGAGCCCAAGAGGATCCTGCCGGGAGCCTCGTCTCCCGCATGCCTCCGCTCGCGATGCCGATCGACATTGCCGCCCCCACGGGCAACCTTCTCCTCGATGCGCTCTCCGCCCAGGATCGTGCACTGATCCTGCCCGCCCTGGAGCCCGTCGCCTATGCCAAGGGCGCCACGATCTTCGAGGCGGGGGACGAGGTCACGCATATCACCTTCCCCGGCGATCAGGCCGTGGTCGCGCTCATCGTCTCCACCCAGGACGGACGCACCGCCGAGACCGCCACCATCGGTCACGAGGGCGCGGTCGGCGCGATCGTCAGTCAGGGCCGGGTGCCGGCCTCCGCCAGCGCGATGGTGCAGATCGGGGGACCGATGCTGCGCCTCGAAACGGATCGTCTTCAGGAGGCCGCGGGCCGATCCGCGTCGCTGCGCGACCTGTTCGCGCGCTACGCCGATTGCTTTCTGGCACAGCTCCTCCAGACGGCCGCCTGCAATGCCCTCCATCCGATCGAGCAGCGCTGTCTCCGCTGGCTGCTGACGCTTCAAGACCGGATCGGTGGTGACACGCTGCCGATCACCCACGAATTGCTGGCCTCGATGCTCGGGGTCCAGCGCACCTACCTGACGCGGATCCTGCGGGTCCTGCAGGACCAGGGCCTGATCCGGGTCGGACGCGGGCGCATCACCGTCCTCGACCGACGGGCGGTGTCGGCCGCCGCCTGCGAGTGCCACGCCCGGGTGCGGGTGCATTGCGAGACAGTCCTCGGCGCGATTTACGAAGCCGACGACCACGACCGCCACCGGACCGGTCGGCGCTCCGCCGCCGCCCAGTGATCGTCGGCTCGCGGAACCGGCGCGTTCTCAGTTGATGACGGGCGCGCAGACCGGTGCGGCCACCCCGGGGACCGGCGCCACCACCACGTCGATCCCGTAGATCAGGCGCAGCAGCGCCGGGGTCACCGTCGCGGCGGGCGGACCGCAGGCGACGAGCCGGCCGCCGTGCAGGGCCACGACGCGATCCGCGCATAACAGAGCATGGTCGGGATCGTGGGTCGAGAACATGACGGCGATGCCGGCCCGCGCCAGGCGGCGGACCTGCCCGAGGACGCGGGCCTGATTGCCGAAATCGAGGCTCGCGGTGGGCTCGTCCATGATCAGGAGCCGCGGCTCGCCGCTCAGCGCGCGGGCGATCAGGGCGAGTTGCCGCTCGCCGCCACTGATCTCGGTGTAGACCGTCTCCGCCAAGTGCCCGATGCCGAGCCTGGCGAGCGCCCGCTCGGCCGCGGCCTCGTCGGCCGGCCCGGGGGCGGAGAACGGCCCGATCCGGCTCGCGCGGCCCATCACCACCACCTCGCGCACCGTGAACGGGAAGAAGGCGGCATGCGCCTGCGGCACCGCGGCGATCGTCCGCGCAATCGCGGTCCGCGGCAGCCGCGACAGGTCCGTGCCGTCGAGCCCGATCCGGCCGGCTCGGGCCGGCAGCAGGCCGAGCAGCGTCTTGAACAGGGTCGTCTTGCCGCCGCCATTCGGCCCGAGCAGACACAGCACCTCGCCCGCGTCGAGGCCGAACGAGACGCCCGCGCCGACGGTGCGGTCGCCGTAGCCGAAGGCGAGGTCCTGGACCTGGAGCAGCATCAGGCGACTCCGCGGCGCCCGGCCGCCAGCAGCCACAGGAAGAACGGTGCGCCCACCAGGGCCGTGAGGATCCCGAGCGGCACCTCGATCGTCCCGGCCGTGCGGGCGATCAGGTCGACGGCGAGAAGATAGCCGCCCCCGAGCGCGAGGGAAGTCGGCAGCAGCCGGCGGTAATCCGGCCCCACGAGCAGCCGGGCGATATGCGGCACGATCAGGCCGATCCAGCCGATGACGCCGGTCATCGAGACGGCGGCCGCGGTGATCAGCGTCGCGCCCGCAATCAGGACCGGGCGCAGCACCCGTGTCTCCACGCCGAGGGCCCGCGCCTCCTCGTCCCCGAGGCTCATGAGGTTCATGCGCCAGCGCAGCAGCACCAGCGGCGCGAGGCCGACGAGCATCATCGGCAGAACGGCGCCGACATCGCCCAGGGTGACCGAGGACAGGCTGCCGAGCAGCCAGAACGTGATCGCCGGGAGCTGGTTGTAGGGATCGGCGAGCACCTTCAGGAGCGATATGCCCGCTCCGAGCACGGCCCCGACCGCCACGCCCGCCAGGACCAGGGTCAGGACCGGGTCGTGGCGCCGGACGGCGAGTCCGATGCCGTACACCGCCGCCACGGCGCCGAGGCCGCCCAGGAAGGCGAGAGCCTGGATGGGGGCCACCGGCAGGCCGAGATAGATCCCCAGCACCGCCCCGAGTCCGGCCCCGGCCGAGACGCCGAGGATGTCGGGTGAGACCAGCGGGTTGCGGAACAGGCCCTGGTAGGTCGCCCCCGCCGCCGAGAGCGCCGCGCCGACGACGAGGGCGGCCACCACCCGGGGCAGGCGCACCTGCATCACCACGGTCTCCACCGCTGCCGGCGCCCGCGCGGGCAGGCCGAGCAGCCGATGCCCGAGCACCGAGGCGAGGTCGGCGGGGGAGACCGGGTATTTGCCGACCGCGAGCGCCAGCAGGGTGAGCGCCAGGAGGGCGAGTCCGGAGAGCAGCGTCGCCGGACTGCGGAAGCCCCGACGTGCTCGCGCTCCTCCGGCGACGGCTGTCGCCTTCCGGCTCACCGGGACGCGCCCGCGGCGGCCGGTGCGAGGAGCGCGGCCGCCTGCGCGGCGGTGAGGTCGACGTGGTAGAAGCGGCGATAGAAGCCGCGCACGACCTCCGGCATCGCTTCCGGGAACAGGTCCGGGTGGAGCAGGCCCGCCAGCCAGCGGAGGCCGATCAGCCGGTTGACCCCCGGCGGCGCATCGAACCAGGGGAAGGGCTGCT
This sequence comes from uncultured Methylobacterium sp., assembly GCA_963990595.1. GTDB lineage: Bacteria > Pseudomonadota > Alphaproteobacteria > Rhizobiales > Beijerinckiaceae > Methylobacterium. The sequence continues at coordinate 11,279 of CAXDNE010000049.1, read as the reverse complement.
GCGGCACCACGTAGATCCGGCCCGATCGGACCGCCGACACCTCCCGCCAGAGCGGGTCGGTCCGGACGGAGGTGGCGAAGGCCGGGTCGAGCGTGACGATCGCGTCCGGGTTCCAGGCCAGGACCTGTTCGGCAGAGACGCTCCCCAGACGCCCGTCACCGCCCTGCGCGACGTTGCGGCCGCCGGCCGTCTCCACCAGCTCGGTGTTGATCGCGCCGGCGAAGCCCGTCTCGAGCCCGCGCGGCCCGCGGGCGTAGTACACGCGGGGCCGCTTCTCCGCCGGCAGCGATCCGACCGCCTTCGCCACCGTTTCGGCGAGCGCCTGCGCGTCGGCCGCGAGGGCATCGGCCTCGGCCTGCCGGCCCAGTGCCGCCCCGAGCTGCCGGTAGGTCTCGGGAATCTTGGCGAAGCTGCCGTCGAGCAGGATGTAGGGGATCCCGGTCTGTGCCTGGACCCTGTCGGCGAGGGACGCGTAGGTCGGCCCCAGGCTGCCCGAATCGACGATCAGATCGGGCCGCGCAGCCAGCACGCTCTCGACATTGGCGTTGCCGCCGCGTCCGGTGAGGCGCCCGTAGGCGGGCAAGGTCCGGGTGCGGGGCTCCAGGAACGGCAACGCCTCGGCCCGCGGGGCGCTCACCCAGCCGGCCATCCGGTCCGGCGCCAGGGTGTAGAGCAGCACCGCGGCCGGGGGGCCGGCGGCCAGAACCCGCTCGATCCGGTCGGGAAGCTCGACGGTGCGGCCGGCCGCGTCGGTGAACGGACGGCTCAGGGCCCCGCCGGCCAAGCTCAGGAGCAGGATGAGTGCGCCGATGAGGGATGCGCCGTAGCCGGATCTGAGCATCAGGCAGACTTGCGCTCCAGGATCTCGATCAGCGCCCCGTCCGGGCCCTTCACGAAGGCGATCCGGAGCCCGGGGGCACGCTCGGTGATGCCGGTCACCACCGGGACCCCGCGCGCCGTCAGATCGGCCATCGCCGCCTCGATGTCGGCGACCCGCAGCCCGAGATGTTCGAGGCCGAGGCAGGGGGTGGGGCTTGCGGGCGCCGTCTCGGCGGGCGCCTGTTCGATGAACACCGTGAGCCCGCCCAGATCGAGGACGACGCGCTGCACCGGGTTCTCGCCGACGCGCTTCACTTCCCGGGCCCCGAAGGTCTCGACGTAGAACGTCCCGGCCCTCACGGCGTCGCGGCTGCGGAGATGGACGTGGTCACAGGCGTATTGCATCGGGTCTCCGGTCCCTCGCGGTTCGGTTTCGGCGCAGGCGGGGTCACGGGGGCGATCCCGGCTTCCGTCGCACGTTAGGCCCCTGGCGGCGCCGAGGGGAGATCCGCCGCTTGACGGCAGGCGTGATCCCGCAGACTTTCGGCGCCAGGATCGTTGCAGGGATGCAACATCCTTCCCACATCGGGGTGGAGATCCCACACCGCACAGCCAAGAGATCCATGCGCAATCCCTACGACGTGCTGGGCGTGGCCAAGGGGGCGAGCGAGGCCGAGATCAAGAAGGCCTATCGCAAGCTCGCCAAGGACTTCCACCCCGACCGCAACAAGAACGACGTGAAGGCCAAGGACCGGTTCGCCGAGGCGAATGCGGCCTACGAGATCCTGGGCGACGCCGAGAAGCGCAAGCAGTTCGACCGCGGCGAGATCGACGCCGAGGGCAAGCCGCGCGCCACCGGCTTCGAAGGATTCGGCGGCTTCGGCGGCGGACGGGCCGGCGGTTTCGACTTCGAGAACATGGCCCGCAGCCGGCAGGGCGGCATGGGCGGCGGCATGGGCGAGGACATCTTCTCGCACATCTTCGGCGAGGCCTTCCGCGCGGGCGGGGCTGGGCCCGGCGCCCAGCGCCAGGCCGCCAAGGGCGACGACGTGGCCGCCGAGCTGTCGGTCACCCTGGAACAGGTCGCCAGCGAGGAGAAGCTGCGCCTCTACCTGCCCACCGGGCGGGAGGTCGACGTGGTCATCCCCCGCGGCGTGGTCGACGGCCAGACCATCCGGCTGCGCGGCCTCGGCCAGGGCGGCGGCCCGCGCGGCGAGCCCGGCGACGCGCTGCTCACCATCAAGATCCGGCCGCATCCGCGCTTCACGGTCGACGGGTCTGACCTGCGCACCTCCGTGGAGGTCCCCCTGGAGGATGCCGTTCTCGGCGGCACGATCCGGGTGCCGACGCTCACCGGCGCCGTCGAGATGAAGATCCCGGCGATGACGAGTTCCGGCCGCACCTTCCGTCTGCGCGGCAAGGGTCTGCCGAGGAAGGACGGAACTCCCGGCGATCTGTTCGCCACCACGGCGATCGTCTTGCCGCAGGGCGAGGACGCGGCGCTGATGGAGTTCGCCCGCGAACGCCGCGCCGCCAAGGCGGCCTGAGAAACCTGCGCCGCCTGAAAGCCCGCGGCGGCGCCCCGGACTTCCGTCTCAGGGCCGCCTCCGCTAAGGAGGCCCCCCGGCCCCGAAAGGGGCCGCGCGGCTTCGGGATCGATCATGGCGGAACACGGGCAGGGCCTTCTGGCGGGCAAGCGGGGCATCGTCCTCGGGGTCGCCAACAACCGCTCGATCGCCTGGGGCATCGCCCGCAGCGCGCGCGCCCATGGGGCGGAGCTCGCCTTCACCTACCAGGGTGACGCCCTGCGCAAGCGGGTCGAGCCGCTCGCCAAGGAACTCGACGCCCACGTCATCGGCCATTGCGACGTGACCGAAGCGGCCACGATCGACGCCGTGTTCGAGGAGGCCGCCCGGGTCTTCCCCGACGGCATCGACTTCGTCGTCCACTGCGTCGCCTTCTCCGACAAGGACGAGCTGACCGGCCGCTACATCGAGACCTCGGAGGAGAACTTCACCAAGTCGCTCCTGGTCTCCTGCTACTCGTTCACCGCGGTGGCCCAGCGTGCCGAGAAGATCATGCGGCCGGGCGGCTCCCTGGTGACGCTGACCTATTACGGCGCCGAGAAGTGGATGCCGCACTACAACGTCATGGGTGTGGCCAAGGCGGCGCTCGAGGCCTCCGTCCGCTACCTCGCGGCCGATCTCGGCCCGAAGAACATCCGCGTCAACGCGATCTCCGCCGGCCCGATCAAGACGCTGGCCGCCTCGGGGATCGGCGATTTCCGCTACATCCTGAAGTGGAACGAGTACAACGCGCCCCTGCGGCGGACCGTGACCATCGGCGAGGTCGGCGAGACCGCCGCCTACTTGGTCTCCGACATGGCCGCCGGCATGACCGGCGAGATCCTGCACGTGGATGCGGGCTACCACGTCGTCGGCATGAAGAATCCGGAGGCGCCGGACCTGACCCTCGACAAGGAATAGGCTGCCGTCTGGGAAGTCGGGAGCGTTCAAGGCCGGCCGGGGCCGTCCGGCCCCGTCGCGCCGAACCCCGGCGCCCGACTCAATCCGGGATCGTCAGATCCGCGATCCCTTTCGGGGCCTCGGGAAACCGCGGGTCCATCGCCTCCAGCGTATCCGCCACCGTCTTGGCGATCACGTAGTTGCGGAACCATTTGTGGTTCGCCGGCACGACCAGCCACGGGGCGTGGGGCGTCGAGCAGCGGGAGAGCGCGTCCGCGAAGGCCTGCTGGTAGGAATCCCAGGATTTCCGCTCGACGAGATCGGCCGGGTCGAACTTCCAGTGCTTCTCCGGCTTCGCGAGCCGGGCCTCCAGGCGCTTCTTCTGCTCCGCTTTCGAGATATGCAGGAAGAATTTCAGGACGGACGTGCCCGATTCCGTGAGAAGCCGCTCGAAGTCGTTGATCCGGCCGTAGCGGCTCTGCCAGACCGCGTCCGGGACCAGACCCTTCACCCGCACCACCAGAACATCCTCGTAGTGGCTGCGGTTGAACACCCCGATCATGCCGCGTCCTGGCGTCCGGGCGTGGTAGCGCCACAGGAAATCGTGATCGAGTTCATCGCTCGACGGCACCTTGAACGACGTGACGGTGCAGCCCTGGGGGTTCACGCCCTTGAGCACCGCCCGGATCGTGCCGTCCTTGCCGCCGGTGTCGATCGCCTGGAAGACCAGCAGCAGGCTGCGGGCGCGCTCGGCGTAGAGGCGCTCCTGAAGCGTGTCGATCCGGGCGCGCTCCGTCTCCAGCGCGGTCTTCGCCCAATCCTTGTCCAGAGATCCGTCGGCATCGGCATCCACCGCCGAGAGGTCGAAACGCGTCCCCGGCTCCACCGCGACGATGCCCGGCGCCGCCAGGATCGGGATCTGGCGGTGCGCGCCGATCGCCGCCGGCACGGTGCCGGCGATCGTGTCGATCGTCCCGGCCCAACGGGCCGTGGAGGGCAGGTTGGCGCGCGCCGTCCTGTGCCGGTCATCCCCGTCTGTCACGCCTCCAGCGCCTTTCTGGCCGCGATGATGCTTGCCGTGCTTCTTCGACATAGGGCAGGACCTGTTTCCGGACGTTGCCGACCGACGGCGAGAACGGCCGGCGATCCTGGCCGTTCCGAATGCCTGCGCAGGACGGGGTTTTGAGACCGTTGGTCACGATCTACTTCATCCGTCACGGTCAGACCGACTGGAACGCCGAGGGACGCCTCCAAGGCGGGCGCGACACCGACCTGAACGCCCAGGGCGAGGCGCAGGCCGCCGCCGTCGCGGAGCGCCTCGCCACCGTGGCGGGCCGGACGCTGGCCGACGCGGATTTCCTCGCGAGCCCGCTCAAGCGCACCCGGCGCACCATGGAGATCCTGCGGGCGACGCTCGGCCTGCCCGCGGAGGCGTACCGCACCGAGTCGCGGCTGCGGGAGATCGGCTTCGGCAGCTGGGAGGGCTCCACCTGGGCGGAGATCCGCCGCCGCGACCCGGCGGGCGCCGCCGGGCGCGACCGGGACCGCTGGCACCACCGGCCGCCCGGTCTCGGCGCCGAGAGCTACGCCGCCCTGGTCGAGCGCGTCGGCCCGGTGCTCGCCGGTCTGGAGCGGGATACCGTCGTCGTCGCCCATGGCGGCGTCGCGCGAGCGGCCCTGGTGGCGCTCGGTCATCTCGACATCTACGCCGCGCCCCGCCTCGGGATCCGCCAGGGCGAGGTCCTGATCCTGGAGCCGGACGGATGGCGCTGGGGTTGATCCCGTGCGCGGGCGCAGTGCAAAGCCGCCTCGATAACGGCACGATCGGCGGGCTATAGGGCGGACGCCACGAAAGGCACCGGCCCGAGCGGCCGGCCAGCGGAGCAGCGGATGAGCGACGTCGCCGAGAAGACCCGGCCCGGACCGGTGGCCGGGGAGCGCGAGCGTCCCGGTCACGGGGCGGCCGTTCTGCGCGGCGCGCATCGCCCCGACCTGATCCGCGACGAGGTTCTGGCCGAGATCTTCCTGGATTCGGCCCGTTCCCGGCCCGATCATCCGTGCCTGATCGACGGGGCGCGCGTGGAAGCGGGCGGTGCGCACCCGCATCTCACCTACGCCGAGGTCGCCGCCAGGGCCGGGCGCATCGCCGCCGGCCTCGCCCATCGCGGGATCGGCCCCGGAGACGTCGTCGGCCTCTGGATGGCCCGCGGACCCGATCTCCTCGTGGCGCAGATCGGCATCACGCTGTCGGGCGCCGCATGGCTCCCCTTCGACGCGGAGGCCCCCGCGGACCGGGTCGGGGTCTGCCTGACCGATGCCGCCGCCAAGGCGCTGCTGGTCTCCCCGGCGCTCGCCCCGTCCGCGCCGGATGCCGCGCCCGCCCTGACTCCGGCGGATCTCGATGCCGCGACCCCCGCCGACGCACCGGTGCCCGATCCCCGCGCCGCCGGTCTGACGGCGCAGCACCCGGCCTACCTGATCTACACCTCGGGCTCGACCGGCGTGCCGAAGGGCATCGTCATCAGCCACGCCAACATCTGCCACTTCCTGCGGTCGGGGAACGCGCTCTACGGGATGCGCGCCGACGACGTGGTGTTCCAGGGCGCCTCGGTGGCCTTCGACCTCTCCATGGAGGAGATCTGGGTCCCCTACCTCGTGGGCGCGACCCTGTTCGTGGCGAGCCCCGCCATGATGGGCGACGTGGAATCGCTGCCCGGCATCCTGGAAGCCGAGCGCATCACCGTGCTCGACACCGTGCCGACCCTGCTGGCGATGATCTCCGGCGACCTGCCGACGGTGCGCTTGGTGCTCCTGGGCGGCGAGGCGCTGCCCGAGCCGCTGGTCGCCCGCTGGGCGACCGGGTCGCGCCAGCTGTTTAACACCTACGGGCCGACCGAGGCCACCGTGGTGGCCACCGCCGCCGAGATGCGGCCCGGCGAGCCGGTCACCATCGGCGGCCCGATCCCGAACTACTCGGTCTATGTCGCCGGCGAGGATCTGAGCCTCCTCGGCCACGACCAGCAGGGCGAATTGCTGATCGGTGGCCCCGGCGTGGCCCGCGGCTACCTCGCGCGGCCCGAACTGACGGCGGAGAAATTCATCGCCAACCCGTTCGCGTCGGACGGGACCGATCCGGTCCTCTACCGCTCGGGCGACGCGGTCTCGCTCGATGCGGCGGGGCGGATCGTATTCCACGGCCGCATCGACGATCAGGTCAAGATCCGCGGCTTCCGGGTCGAGCTCGGCGAGATCGAGGCGCGGATCCGGAGCGTCCCGGACATCAACCAGGCCGCCGTCGTGCTGCGGCAGGATGACGGCGTCGACCGCCTCGTCGCCTTCCTGATCCCCGAGCGGGGCCGCGCGATCGACACCGGCGCCCTCCGCCGGACGCTCGCCGGACAGATGCCGCCCTACATGGTCCCCGGCCATTTCGAGGTGGCCGAGACGCTGCCGCGCCTGACCTCCGGCAAGGTCGACCGCAAGGCCCTCAGGATCGCGCCGCTCACCGTGGTCGCCGCCGACGGCGAGCAGGAGCCTCCCGCCAACGAGACCGAGGCCGCCCTCGTCGCCGCCGCCAAGCAGATCTTCGGCAACCAGCCGATCCCCCTGGAGGGCGATTTCTTCGCCGATCTCGGCGGCCACTCGCTGCTCGCCGCGCGGTTCGTCTCGGCGGTGCGCGAGAACCCGGCGCTGGCCGGGATCACCCTGCCGGATGTCTACGCCCTGCGCACCGTGCGGGCGATGGCCGACGCGCTGATCGCCCGCACCGGCGGCATGGGCGCCTCGGCCGCGATCCGCGATTTGAGCTTCGCGCCGCCGCCGCTCCTGCGCCGCGCCCTGTGCGGCCTGGCGCAGCTCGTGGTGCTGCCCTTCGTGATCGCCCTGGCCACCGCGCAGTGGCTCGGCATGTTCGTCACCTACCTGCTGCTCACCGGCGGCGGCCTCAGCTTCTTCGCCGAACTCGGCGTCCTGCTGCTCGTCTACGTCGCGATCAACGCCGTGACGGCGGTGGCGGCGATGGCCGGCAAGTGGCTCATCCTGGGCCGGACCAAGCCCGGCCGGTACCCGCTCTGGGGAGTCTACTATTATCGCTGGTGGCTCGCGCAGCGGCTGGCCCCTCTGGTCCACGTGAAGTGGCTTCAGGGGTCCCCGGCCATCGCCTTCTATCTGCGGATGATGGGCGCCAAGGTCGGCCGCGACGCCTTGATCTCCGACATCGAGGTCGGCGCGCCCGATCTCCTCACCATCGGCGACGGTGCCTCGCTTGGCGGCCGCCTCGTCGTCGCCAATGCCGAGATCGTCGGCAATGAGCTGGTGATCGGTCGCGTGGAGATCGGGGACGACGCGGCGATCGGGACCTCCTGCGTGATCAGCCACGACACGGTGATCGGCCCGCATGCGGAGATCGGCGACCTGACCACGGTCCCGGCCGGCTCCCGGGTCGGCCGCGCGGAGCGCTGGGACGGCTCACCCGGGCGGAAGGTCGGGATGGCCGACCCGGCCGAATTGCCCGTGCCCGCCGAGGCCTCGTGGTGGCGCCGCTCCGTCTTCCTGGCAGTCTACATCGTGCTGCTCGGCGCGATCCCGGCGGTCGGCCTGCTGCCGATTTTCCCCGCCTTCTTCATCTTCGACCAGATCTCGGACTCGCTCTCCGACATCACCGACGTCGATTATCACTGGTACCTGCCGATCCTCACATGGCCCACCGCCATGCTGATGACCGCCGGGACGGTGCTGCTGATCGCCGGCATCCGCTGGATCGTGCTGCCGCGGACGCGCTCCGGCACGTACTCGGTCTACTCGCTGTTCTACCTGCGCAAATGGTCGCTGGCGCTCGCCGTCGAGGTAACGTTGGAGACGCTCTCGTCGCTGTTCGCCACCGTCTACATGCGGGCGTGGTACCGGCTGATGGGCGCCCAGATGGGCCAGGGCGCCGAGATCTCGACCAACCTCGCGGGCCGCTACGACCTCGCCGAGATCGGCGCGAAGAACTTCATCGCCGACGAGGTGGTCTATGGCGAGGAGGAGATCCGGCGCGGCTGGATGCACCTCGAACCGACCCGCACCGGTGCTCGGGTCTTCGTGGGCAACGACGCCGTGGTGCCGCCCGGCGCGGTGATCCCCGACGACGTGCTGATCGGCATCAAGTCGAAGCCACCCGAGAACGGCGCGATGAGTCCCGGCGAGACGTGGTTCGGCTCGCCGCCGATCCGGCTGCCCGCCCGGCAGAAGGTCGATCTCGGATCGAACGCTCAGACCTACGAGCCGGGGCTGTGGCCGAAGGTCCGGCGCGGCGTCTTCGAGGCCTTCGCGACCTCGTTCTCGCCGATGCTCTACATCACCCTCGCGATCACCGCGATCGATTGGTACTTCTACCCGGCCATTCTGGAGGAGGATTGGTGGGGGCTGGCCGTCAGCTTCGTCGGGGCGAGCGTGGCCATCGCGCTGATCCAGTCATCGGCGGTCATCGCCATGAAGTGGCTGCTGATGGGCGTCTACAAGCCCGGCATGCAGCCGATGTGGTCTTGGTGGGCGATGCGTACGGAGGCGATCGCGGTCGCCTATTGGGGGCTCGCCGGCAAGGTGCTGCTGGAGCATCTGCAGGGCACGCCGTTCCTGCCCTGGGTGCTGCGGCTGTTCGGCGTGAAGGTCGGCAAGGGCGTGTGCATGCTGACCACCGACATCACCGAGTTCGACTGCGTCACGATCGGCGATTACGCCACGATCAACCGCGTCTCGGCGCTTCAGACGCACCTCTACGAGGATCGGATCATGAAGATCGGTCGCGTCGTGGTGGGTCGCGGCGTGTCGGTGGGGGCCTTCTCGACGGTGCTCTACGACACGAAGGTGGGGGACTATGCGCGGCTGCGCCCCCTCACCATCGTCATGAAGGGCGAGTCGATCCCCGCCAGCACCGAGTGGGAGGGCGCGCCCGCCGTGCCGGTGATCCACGCCGCCTGAATCCGGGGCGCCCCGGTGCGCGCCCCGAGACAAGGCGTGTGCGCCGACCTGTGCCCGGCTGAAGCCGGGCACAGGCCCCGTGTTGTCCGCCGATCTCGAGGCATTCGGACATCTATTCGCTGACAGTCATGATCGCAGGTATATTGTCGTAAACTATTACATACTGTACTGATATTTGCGCGATGCGATTCGTCCGCGCGGGCGCTCTGTGTACCGCGTCGACGGTGCATCAGGCCGTGCGTCTGGGTTGGAGATCGATGGACGGCCGTGCAGCTTGATCCCGCCACCTTGCTGATCGTCAGTTCCGCGACGACCCTCCTGGTGGGCGCGTTGTTCCTGGCCTCCTGGCGCCAGGCGCCGGAGTCCCGCGCGCTCGCCCTCTGGGGCGCGGCGCATCTGGTCGGCGCCGTCGGCACGGCCGGACTGGCCCTGCGCGGTCAGATCCCCGATCTCATCTCGGTCGGACTGGCCAACGCGGTGGTCCTGGCCGCCTACGGCGTGATCTGGAGCGGTGTCCGCTCGTTCGAAGGCCTGCGCCCCTGCACGGAGTGGGCGATGGCGGGCGCACTGGTCTGGTGCGCGCTCTGCCTGATCCCGGCCTTCTACGCCTCGATCGAGATGCGCATCGTCTACGCCTCCGCGGTGGCGACGTTCTATTGCTGGGCGGCGACCGCGGAGATCTGGCGCGGCCGCACGGAGCGGCTCGCCTCTCGGATCACGGCCGCCGCGGTCCTGGGGCTGCACGGCGCCTTCTACTTCGTCCGGATCCCGTCGACCCTGCTGTCGCCGCCGCATCTGGGCCCGAACCCGCTCACCTCACCCTGGGTGGCGATCCTGTGCTTCGTGACGATGCTGTTCTCGATCGCCTCGGCCTTCACCTTCATGGCCCTGGTGAAGGAGCGGGCCGAGCGCGAGCAGCGCATCGCCGCGTCCACGGACGGGCTCACGGGCGTGCGCAACCGACGGGCCTTCGCGGAAGCCGCCACGAACGCGCTGGCCGGCCATCGGGACGGGGCGCTGCTGCTCTTCGACCTCGACCGGTTCAAGGCCGTCAACGACGTCCATGGTCACGCGGTGGGCGACGCGGTCCTGGTCGGGTTCTGCGCCATGGCGGGATCCCTGCTGCCGCGCGAGGCGCTTCTCGGGCGCCTGGGCGGCGAGGAGTTCGCCTGCCTCCTGCCGGACATCTCCCCCGCCGAGGCCCTGGCCCGCGCCGAGGAACTCCGCCGGACATTCGCAGAGCTTTTCGTCCCCGAACTTCCCGACCTGCGCGTCAGCGTCAGCATCGGGATCGCGCAGGCGCGCGACGGGATCGATTTCGAGGCGCTGATGCGGACGGCCGACGCGGCGCTCTATGACGCCAAGAACAGCGGCCGCGACCGGGTCGTGGTCGCCGATACGACCGTCGCGCGGGCCGCCTGAGGCGGCGCGGCTCAGGCACGGGCGCGCGCCGCCTCGGATCGGGCGCACCGAGGCCTCCGTCGGCCCCGCCGCGGCCGCGTTCCCCAGGATGCGGTGTGCTGCCGCCACGGCCCGCGCAGCAGCGGGAGCCTGTCGTGCAAGCCAAGTCCGCCATACGCTCTCCGGATGCTGGTTCGGTGGACGACCTGCGGTAGGACGGGCTCAGGCGCCGAAGGGCCGACCGGGTCCGGTCGCGACGGTGCTCAGCGCGGGGCTGACTGGAGATCGGACATGGACGAGGCCACCCGGATCGATCGCCTGGAGATGCGCCTGACCGAGCAGGAGGCGACGATCGAGGATCTGAACCGCACCGTCACCGAGCAGTGGCGGGTGATCGATCGGCTCGTGCGGCAACTCGCGGCCCTGCGGGAGCAGGTGGAGGAGGCGGCGGCGCGGGCCGCACCCCGGGGACCGGAGCCCCCGCCGCCGCATTATTGAGACGGGCCGCGACCGGTGCGCCGCGTGGCGGCGCCCCGGCCGGGTCGGGAGAAGGTGGGCGGCGTGGCGCACATGGTGACCAGCTAGGCGGGGCGCGCCTCCGGGGCGCCCGCGCGGGCGGAGGCCGGATCCGTT
>CAXDNE010000048.1:0-31836 GCA_963990595.1 uncultured Methylobacterium sp. | reverse complement strand
CTACACTATCCTCTTCGTCGGCAGCGTCAGATGTGTATAAGAGACAGGAGGGCTACGGCGCTCACCCGGGGGACGGCATCCCCTCGGAGGTGGACGCACGAGGGGCGGGGCCGCCGGATGCCGCTGAGCCCATCAAGAACGCCGGGCCGCGAAGCGCGCCCTCCCCTCCCGGAAATTCGGACCGATCCGCCCCGTGACGGCAATCGAAGCCATCCACGCCCTCGCCCACAGGCTCACGGGCCTCGACTACCCACACGGCCACTGGTGGATCGTCGCCGATGCCCTCCTCGTCTTCGTCGTGGCGCCCGTGTGGACCGCGTGGCTCGTCGGCCGCGCCGCGCTGCGCCGCCGTCGGCGGACGGCGGATGCTGTCGCCGCGGCGGGAGCCACCGATGCCATGCGGGACGCCCCGTCCCGTGGCCGTCGGCATCGCGGCTTCGCGCTCCGGCCGGGACGGCGCCTGGAGGCATACGTCCTGGGTGCCACGGCGGGCATCCAGGTCCGCTTGGTCTTCCTGTCTCTCGCCACGCTGCCGGCCGCCTGGCTGACCCTTGAGATACCCAAGCACATCGTCAACCACACGCTCGACGACGCGCGGGGCGACGGGCATCCCGGCATGACGTTCCTGGGACTCCCCCTCGGCCGCACGGAACTCCTGTTCGCCCTGTGCGCCGGCTACCTCACCGTCCTCACCGTGAACGGCCTCCTGAAGTACGCGGCGAACCGGGTCCGCGGACGCGTCAACGAGCGCGTCGTGCGACGCCTGCGCCTGGCCGTCCTGCGGCGCGTGCGGACGGAGCGCTCGGTCGAACGCCGCACGACGCTCTCCGCCGTGGCGGTCCAGGAGGTCGAGCCCATCGGCTACTTCGGCGGCAGCCTCGTCGCGGTCCCCATCGTGCAGGGGGGCGTGCTGGTCACGAGCGTCGCCTTCCTCCTGCTCCAGGACGTCGCCCTTGCCTTCGCCGCGCTGATCATGCTGCCGGTGCAGCTCACGGTCCTGCCGCGCCTCCAAAGGCGCCTGAACGCGAAGGTCCGGCAGCGCGTCCTCGCCACGCGGATGCTGGGCGCCCTCGTCACCACGCCCGAGGTCGCCGGGCGCTCGGGCCTCGCCCCTTCCGCGGCGGAGCGCGATCCACCCGCCTCGTCGTTGCGGCGCCACATGGCGCACGTCGAGGAGCTTGAGCGGCTCCGCGTCGCCATCAACGACATGAAGGGCGGCATCAAGAGCCTGTACAACTACACGTCCAACCTCACGCCGTTCTTCTTCTTCCTGATCGGCGGCTATCTCGTCGTGCAAGGCCGCCTCACCCTCGGCGCCCTGGTGGCGGCGCTCGCGGCCTACAAGGAAATCGCGCCGGCCCTCAGGGAGCTGTTCGATTTCGCCCAGGATTGGTCGGACGCGACCGCGCGCTTCGCCGAGGTCACGCGGGCCGTCGACATTCCGGCCGCCGTTCAGCCAGGTATCGCGAGGCCGGCGTCGGCACGGGAGGCGGCCTAGCCGATGCGCGCTCACGCCATGCGTTTCCCCGAACGCGGACGCTCCTCTTCCGCCGCCCGGGGGCCCGCGCCGGACGAGGCTCGGCTGCGGCCGTCTTGGGTCGCGAAGCCGCTCGCGGGAGACGAGGTGCCGCCTTCGGTGCTTCCAGCCGCGACGACCCTGCGGGGCCTGCGCCCGCCCGGCCCCATTCGACCGCCCACGATGCGACCGTACCGCGGAATTCCCTGGCATCCGCCGACGCGGGACGGTCGCGAGGTCGGATCGGTCGCGGCGTTCAAGCTCAGCCGCGAGCGCCGTTGGGACCCGGTGCGACGGGAGGTGGGGCGATGAGGATCGGGGAGGCGGCACGCGCCTGCGGGATCTCGCCCAAGATGATCCGCTACTACGAGCGCACCGGTCTGATCCCATCGCCGACCCGGTCGGTCTCGGGCCATCGCGTCTACGCCGAGGACGAGGTGCGGACGCTGCGGTTCGTGCACCGCGCCCGCCTCCTCGGCTTCTCGGTCGCCGACACCGCCACCCTTCTGCGCCTGTGGCGCGATGAGGCGCGTGCCAGCGCCGGGGTGAAGGACCTGGCCCTTCGGCGCGCGACCGACCTGGAAAGACGCGCCGCCGCGCTCGCGGACGCCGCGGCCTCGTTGCGGGGGCTCGCCGGGATATGCCCCGGCGATGACCGTCCGGAATGCCCGCTGCTCGACGCCCTCGCCCGCGAGCCCGCCCGGGCGGGCGGAGGACCCACCTCAGCCCGGCCCGCGCGGATCGAGGCCGGTCCGACCGAATGACGGGCGCGTTACGGGTCGGAGTCGATCCGGGGCACGGGTGCGCTCACCCCGCGCGCATGATCGACGTCCGCGGGACGCGGGTCAGCGCCGTTGCGCCGTGTTGCCCGGTTGGGTTCGGAGGGAACGCCGGAGCTGACCGCATCGCGCGGCCAGCAAGGCCGGGGTCTCGCCCGGCGCAAGGACGGCCTCGCCGCGGTCGGCGGCGGCGCAGCGGCCCAACATCTCGGTGAGCGTCCTCCCGTCCACCGCCCTGATCCCGTAGCCCTTCATACCCGGCTCCGTGACGGCCTGCGCTTGAGCGGATCCGAGGCCGGCCAGGAGCGCGAGCGCGGCGAGGCGTGGTCGAGAGGTGTAAGGCACGGCCGATCTCCACGGTTCGGCGAAGGAAGGCACCGCCACGGACATGTCAGGAGGCGGGCCCTCTACCTCCGCGTGGCAATGGATAGGGGATCGGCCGGCCCGGGTCCCTCTCAGTACCAGAGTCGCAGGCCGGCCAGCGCCCGCAAGTCGCCGGTGCCCTCGCCGGACCGGCGCCGGTAATTCGCCGTGCCGCCCAGGAACTGCTGGTAGGAAAGGCCGACGTAGGGTGCGATCTCGCGGGTGAACTCGTAGCGCAGGCGCAGGCCCGTATCGATGTCCGATACCCCCGAACCGAGCTCCCGGCCGCGGTCGGCCTTCGAGTAGGCGTTCATCTCGATCTGCGGCTGCAGGATCAGGCGCTGCGTCAGGTAGAGGTCATAGGAGGCGTTTCCCCGGAACGCGAAGCGGCCGTTGTCGCTGGCGTAGCCGGTCAGTTCGAGGTTCCAGAACCCGATGGCCAGCCCCTGGACGCCGAAGGCCGCCCAGGTGCGGTTGCGCAGGCTGTCGATGTCCGAGCGCACGCCGACCTGCATGTCGAAATAGGTCGAGATCGGCCGGGTGTAGAGGGCCTCATGGTCGCCGTCCGAGAAACGTCCACGATTGCCGGCGTTGTAGCGACCCTCCGATTTCAGCCACAGCTTGTTGTAGTCGTCCCCGATCCATGCCTGTCCGTCGTAACGGAAGTAGCTACCGTCCCCGAAGCGACCCTCGAACTGGTTGAGGAAGGCATGGGCGTACACCCGGTCGTCGAGGATCGGGTTGCCGTAGGGCGCGGCGCCCTGCAGCGTATCCGGCCCGAGGCGCGTGCCGCCGTTGAGCAGCCCGGTCACGCTCTGCGCCAGGACGCCGGAGGGCGCGAGGACGATGAGCGGGACGACGAGCGCGAGGGTGGCGGGCGCGCGCATCACGCCCCCCTCGGCAGCACGCGCAGGGTACGGAACATGCCGGCCTCGAAATGATACAGGATGTGGCAGTGCAGCGGCCACTGCCCGGTCGCCACGGGGGTGACCAGCATCGACAGCTTCTCCGCCGGAGCGACGCTGACCGTGTGCAGGTAGGGCCGGTGCCGCCCGTGCCCGTTCTCCAGCTCCATCCACATGCCATGCAGGTGGATCGGGTGGCTCATCATCGTCTCGTTGATCATCACGAGCCGGAATCGTTCCCCTACGGTCACGTCGATCGGTCCGACCTCGGTGAACTTCTTGCCGTCGAAACCCCAGATCATGCGCTGCATGTTGCCGCTGAGCCTGAGCACGATCTCGCGGGTCGGCTGGCGGTCGTCGACGCCGGGGTTGATCGAGCGCAGGTCCGAGTAGGTGAGCACGCGGCGCTTCAGCTGGTTCAGGCCGTCACCGGGGATGCGGGTGCGGTCGCTCAGCATCTTCGGCTTCATCTGGACCTCGACGCCGGTCTCGTCGAGCTCGACGCCGGGCGGCGGCTTCGCCATGGGCTGGTGGCCCGCGAGGCGACGCTCGTCCGGCACGATCTCGCGGGCATGCTCGCCGAGGATGCCCCCGATGCGCGAGCCGTCGGGATGGGACGCGCCGATCTGGTCGCGGCCCATCATGCCCTGCATGCCCTGCATGCCCATGTCGGTCATGGTCCGCAGCGGCCGCGGGTCGAAGGGCGGGATCTCCGCCTCCATCCCCGGCCGGGGCGCGAGCGTTCCGCGGGCGTATCCGGAGCGGCCGAGGTCCTGCGCGAAGATGGTGTAGGCCCGCGCCTCGCGCGGGCGCACGATCACGTCGTAGGTCTCGGCCACGCCGATGCGGAACTGGTCGACCGGCACCGGGACGACGTCGTTGCCGTGGACGTTGACCACGCTCATCGTCAGGCCGGGGATGCGCACGTCGTAGTAGGTCGCCGCCGAGGCGTTGATGATGCGCAGCCGGACCCGCTCGCCGGGCCGGAACAGGGCCGTCCAGTTCGCCCCGGGCGGCTGCCCGTTCATCAGGTAGGTGTAGGTCTCGCCGGACGGTGCCTCCAGGCCGGACGGGTCCATGCGCGACTCGGACTCGTGCCAGCGCTCCTTGATCGTGTCGGCGAGCCCGCTGCGCTCGGCGTCGGCAAAGAACGTCCTGACAGTGCGCTTGCCGAAATTGTAGTAGTCGGCCTGGTACTTCAGCTTGTTCTGGATGCGCTCGGGGTCCTCGTCGGTCCAATCGCTGAGGAGCACGACGTAGTCGCGGTCCGCCTGGACCAGGTCGCGGCCGCGCGGCTCGATGATCAGCGCGCCGTAGACGCCCTTCTGCTCCTGGTAGCCCATGTGGCTGTGGTACCAGTAGGTGCCGCTCTGCAGCACCGGGAAGCGGTAGGTGAAGGACTCGCCCGGCTGGATGCCCGGAAACTCCAGGCCGGGCACGCCGTCCATGTCGTTGGGCAGGATGATGCCGTGCCAGTGCATGCCCGTCATCTCGGGCAATTCGTTGCGGACGTTGATGGTGACGACGTCACCCTCGCGCCAGCGCAGCACCGGTCCCGGCACGCCGCCGTTGATGGTATTCGCCCAGGTCGGGGCGCCGGTCTTGTTGACCGTGCCGCGGGCCAGTGTGAGGTCGTAGCTCGCGGCGCGAGGCACGGTGGCCTCGCCGGGGCTCGCCAGGGCGAACGCGGAGCGGCTGCGCGCCGCGAGACCCGCGGCGGCACAGGCGCCGAGGCCGGAGATGAACCGGCGGCGCGTCTGCGCCGGACCGTCCCACAGGAGCGGTGCCACCATGCGATCCTTCCTGGGCCGCGGCGGAGAGCCGGGCTAGAGGCCAAGATCTCGCGAAGTTGCGGCCTTCCCACGTGGGAGGATCAAGCTCGGCGCCCCTCCGGCGACGCGCTTCCCGATCCGGTGTGGCGCACCGGCAACAAGGCGGCCGCCATCGCGGCGCCTTACGGCGACCCGGAACGATTCGCTTCATTCCTTGCTCCAGAGGCGGTCCGATGCGGACCGCAGGTCGGCCCCGACCGACCGCCGGGCCGCCGGCGGCCCGGACAGCCGGTCGCGAGGCGCCTTGACGGCGGAAGCGGCCACGTCGATGACGTGCGCCCCGATGTCCTGGCCCCCGGACGTCGATTTTCCGCCCGGTGCGTGTCTCCCAGCCGTCCCCTCGCGCACGGCTGTCCGTGCTGGTGCCCCGGCAGCAAGGTCCCTCATGCAGAGCCTGACCCGGTCGGCGTGGCTCGCCAAGATCGCCGACGTCACCGCGAACCTGTCGATTGACCCTGACGACGTGGAGACCTGGCGGCTCGCCCTCGTGCGCGTCTGGACCCTGCTGCCGCTCGCGCCGGTGACGGCGCAGGGCACCTACGGGACGCTCCCGGAAGCCGATCTCGTGGCTGCCGGTGACGCGGCCTACGCCCTCGCGGGTCTCGCGCCCGAGGCGTTGAACCTGCCGGGAAGGGACAGCGACGCGGTCCGCCTGACGAAGTTGGGGGGCTGGCTGCGGGCCGCCGAGCGCAAGATCGCCGACATGGACACCGGCCGGCCCGTCCGGGACCCGAACGACGATTGGTACCACGCGGTCGATGGGCAGGGCTTCTTTCTCGTTCCGTTGCCGCGCAGCGCCTGGCGCTCCCCCTACCTGCCGGGAGCCCTGCCGCGGCCGTACACGCGTCGCGCCCTGCTGCTGTCCCGCATCGTTCCGGCGGTGATCCGAGGCCTCCCGGTCCGCTTCACCGTCCACCCGCGGACCGGCCTCGACGGCTCGGCCCTGACCTTCGGGGCGTCGCTGTTCCCCGGCTTCGATGTGCTGCCCGAGGACGAGGACGACGAGCGATACTTCCTGGCGCGGGCGGCGGTCGGGCCGACGCCGGAGGCCGTCAGGTCCGACGTCGCCGAGGCCGCGCGCCGTTCCTGCTTCGCGCACGTGTTCCCGGAGCTGACGCTGATGCCGGACCTGCGCGAACTCGTGCCCGGGACGCTCGCGCGCGCGGAATGGAACGGCGTTGGCGAGACCCGGCTCGGTCCCGACCTCGTCGTCGCCGGCTCATGGCACGTGCGCGACGGCGAGAGCGCCTGGAACGAGGCCGTGGTCTACGACGGCGCCGGCCGGGAACTCCTGCGCTTCCGCAAGCTCTTCCCGTACAGGGACAAGGATGGCCGCTTCGAACAGATCGAACTGGGGGAGGCGCTGGAAGTGCTCGTGACGCGGCGCGGCCTGTTCGGCTTCGGCGTCTGCCTCGACTTCTGCCAGAGGGTGACACCCGTCCTGACCGAACTCGACGTCGATTGGATGATCATCCCGTCCTGCGGCGACTGGCGGACCATGAGGGATCACCTCGGCGCCGCGCACCAGCTTCAGGTCAGCTTCGACACGCGAAGCTTCGTCGTCCAGCAGGTCTACCCGGAGCGGGAGGACGGCGGCGTCGGCTACGTCCTCGCCGCGCCGGAGCGGGTGGGCGACCTCCGCGAGGCCGACCTACTCGTTTCACAATCTTTCACCGTTTATGCGGTCCTGCCGTAAACGCCGCGTTGACTTGCGGCCTCCACACTCCAATGTGAACCTTTGTGAAACGTCGCTCCGGAGATGGCCATGCGCGGTGACCCGAGACAGCGTCGCCTCGACGAGATCGCCCTCGGCGAGGTCGGCCCGGTCGATGCCTTCGCCCTGCTGAGGGACCTGTTGTCCGAGGACGCGCCGAAGTTCGCCAGGGGCGTCTATCTGGCCCTCCAGGAGGTTGTCTGGCGTCTCGTCGCGAACCGGGTGGCCGGTCCCGAGACGGCGCAGTGGCTCGACACCTGTGGTCGGGCGAGCGTCCTGATGCGCCAAGGCGGGGCGGAGGCCACCGCGCACCAGGTCGCGGCGCTCGCCGACATCGTCGAGCGCAACGCCCGCTTCTTCGAGGCCCAGCCGGTCGGCGAGGTCCTGGGTAAGCGGCACGTCCTGGACGTTCTCCGGCTGCTGGCCGGGAGCGCGGGCCGGATGAGCCGCGCGGCCGTCCTCGAAGCGACGGGCCTCGGCCAGTCCAACCTCTCGCGCATGCTCACGATGCTGGAGGGGCACGGACTGGTCCGGCGCGATAGGTCGGGGCGCGAAGCCGAGCTGGCCCTCACGGCGTCGGGCAGGGCCGCCGTTGCGCGGCCGGGGACCGAGGCTGCCCCGGTGCGACCCGAGACCGTCTGGCAGGCGCGCGGGATCGGCATCTGCGTCTCCACGGGCGATGGCACGGTCCTGTCGGCAAATCGCGAGTTCGAGCGGGTGGTCGGCACTTCGGCCGAGGTGGCGCTCGCCGCCGTCTCGGCCGGGACGGGCGTCGAGGATGTCGGAACGGCGGAGAACCGCTGGGCCCGCCGGATCGAGGCCGGGGAGGCCGAGGGCGGGATGACGTCCGTCTGGGTCGACGTCAGCGACCTTCGCCTCGCCTTGGCCGAGGCGGAGATGCGGGCGTCGGCCGCCGAGGCGAAGGTCGCCGGCTTGAGGGAGGCTCTCGCCAAGGCACAGGCGAACGCGGCGGCGGCGGAGCGACGCCTTCACCGCCAGCACCTCTCGGTCGAGATGGTTCGGGAACGTGCGGTCGGACGTCTCGGAAGCATGGCCAGCCTCGTCCATGAGCGTTTCCCCAAGACGATCTCCGCCGCACGGCAGGGCGAGGAGATACCTTACCTGCAGATCGTGGCCATCAAGGAGGCATTGAGCAACCTGCTGGATGTCCAGGCACATTCGCCGCGCCCGTATGAGGCTGCACGCAAGAGCGGCCTCACGCTTATCAGGGAGGTCGTCAACTCGGCCTATGCGCTGACGAATTCGAAGGTGGTGGTGGATTATCCGGACTGGCTGCGAACCCAGAAGGCCGACTACATGGCCCTGGTCGAGCCGCTCAGCCATTTCCTCCTGACGACATGCGGCGACGTGAAGATGAGCATCGACCGGGACGACCGGAACGTGTTCGTTCACGGCGTCGGACATCCATTCCAGGAATGCCGAGGGCCCCGGGCCTTCGTGTCCATGGACGCCAAGGCGATGGATGCCTTCGCGGAGACCTGGGCCGGACCGGGGGTCGACGTCCGGATCACCGGCAGCCCGTCGCGCGACCACGGCATCGGATTTCGCATGAGTGTCCCTCGCGGCGTGGACCGTAGCCGCGAAACGACGGCGTAGGACCCCAGACCCATGCTCGTGGTCCCGCGGGTACCCGACAGCGACGTTCCTGTGCTTGGCATACGCGCCGCCGGCGCCCAGGGCCCGGGCGACGTCGGCGGAGTTCGACGTCGTCGGCTGGCTGACGGCCCCGGCGGAGGATGGGTTTGGATCCCTTGGGACCGGATTCGGGCCGGCCCTGCCGCGGCGGACGCTTCCCGCTATCGCGGCTCCTGATCGACCGGCAGCTCCCCGCGGGGGCGTCAGGCCCGACGAGGAGCCTGGGACGCTTCCTGCCTCCGATACGTGCCGAAGCGCGACCGCATCGGCAGGAACACACCGACGGTCGCGAGAGCCGCTTCGTCGCCGCCCCGGTCATTCGCCTCGCGCCCCATGGGCCATCGACCGCGCAACGGGGACGTGCCCGGTCCGAAAAGCGTTCCTACGGCCTTCCCCGTCGCGGCGTTATCGACTTGGCGAGGGCGAGCACGCCCTTCAGGCCACTGCCCAAGCGGGTGATGGTGTCACGGCGGCACCGTAGCTCGCCCCGTAGAAGCGATAGGGAAAGCCAGCTCGGCGGCCCGGGAGAACGCGGGCCGCGCGGACCGCGCACGGACATCGTCCTCTCGGTCGTCGGGGGCGACCAGTGAGGAGTTGCGGGCGACGGCCTCCTCGACGCCGAGCGCAAGGTCGAGCATGCGCACGATGCCGGAGTAGATGCCGGTCGCATGCTCGACGTCGACGGCCGCCGCCACGTCGCGGCTCGCCTTGTCGAGGCGGATCACGGCGGTCAGCCGCACCGTCTCGGTCGAGCCTTTGGCGACCGCAGGCGATCCGGCAGGCAGCCGTGCGACAGCTTGCCCGACGCATCGGAGCGGTCGCCGTCGTTCGAGGCGATCCAGACGTCGTAGCCGAGCGCGAGCCCAGGTGGCGCGGCTTCCGCGCGGAGGCGGTCGAGATCCTCGCGCCGGCGGGCCAACGCTCCGTCCGCACCGCGGTCCGGCAGCGAACGCCGCGCCGATCCGAGGTCGAACGGGAATGCGGTTAGGGCCAGAACCCGCTCGACGGCAGCGCCCTACGGGTGCCGTTCAGACCCACGATGCCGCGCCGCATGGCCAGGTACCCCTCCTGCCGCGATCCAGGAATTTCCGTCTCGCCGTCGCGATCCTGGCCGCGCTCGGAGCCGCTGGCATCGCCATGCGACAGGACGCCGTCGCAGGTGCAGGTTCTGTCCCTCGCGGAGACAGGGTTACCTCGCGTGTTCGCCGATGACCCGAACAGCGGTTTTGCCGACCGCCCCCGCATCGCGCGGCCCTTCCTGTCCCCTCGCCTCTCCCAGAGGACATAGGACCGCGAAGCGGGCGCCGCCATCGGGCGAATCCCGCACTTCCACCGTGAACCCGTGCAGCTTTGCGATCGCGGCGACGAGGCCGAGCCCGAGTCCGTTGCCCGGCGTCTGGCGAGCGCGTTCCGCCCGATAGAAACGCTGGAACACGTGGTCGCGCTCGGCCGGGGAGATGCCGGGTCCGGTGTCCTCGACGAGGATGATGACGCCCTTCACCTCTCGCGCCAAGCCGATCCTAACGCGGCCGCCGGGCGGTGCGAACTTCACGGCGTTGTCGACAAGGTTCGACACGGCCTCGAAGAGAAGGTCGCGGTCACCGTCGACTGGCGGGATTCCCGCTTCCACGGCGACATCGAGGGAAACGGCCTTGTCCTCGGCGACCGGCGCGAAGAACTCCGCCGTCTCGCGGACGACCGCGGCGAGGTCGACCGGCGCGAAGCCCGCGTAGCGCCGACCGTGCTCGATCTCGCCGATGCGCAGTACGGCCGTCACCATCGCGAGCGTCTGGTCGATCCAGGCAAGCCCCTGGTCCACCGCCTCGCGGAACTCCGCGACGCTGCTGGCCTGTTCACGGGTTCGCTCCAGCCGCGCCCGCAGCCGGGTCAGCGGCGTCCGCAGGTCGTGCGCGACTGCGTCGCCGACGCTGCTGACCTCACCCAGCAGGCGCTCGATCTCGTCGAGCATCCGGTTGACGTTGCCCGCCAGCCGGTCGAACTCGTCGTTGCCGCCGCCGACCGGCAGACGCTTACGCAGATCCCCACGCATCACCTGGGCCACCGCGGCCTCCGTCGCCGCCAGGCGCCGTCGCGCCCGGCCCGCGAGCAGCAATCCCCCGAGCCCCGAGAGCGCGAGCGTCGGCATCAGGCCGAGGCCGAGCGCGCGTAGGGTGGTGGCCTGCACCCGGTCGATCTCGTCGGTGTCGTGTGCGATGACCACCGTCCTTCCGTCAGGAAGCGAGAGCGCGGCCGCCCAGATCTCGTCGCGCAGCGCGCGGCCCGCGATGTCGAGGTCGGCGCTGACGCGGTGGGCGTCTCCGTCGCGCGCCAAGCCATCCGGTACGGCGTCGAGATTGCCGGAGCGACGTTTGCCGTCGGGTCCGAAAAGGCCGCCGAAATGCGTGGCGTGCAGGTCCATGGCAATCCAGGTCTCCGCGCGCATCGCGGTCGCGGCCGGATCCGCCGCTGCCGCCCGGACCTCCAGCCGGAGCGTCTCGGCCAGTTCCTCCCGCAGATAGGCGGCCGTCTGCCAGTAGACGAAGGAGAACGTCGCCAACACGAGCAGGACGGACCAGATCGCGATGCCCAGCGCCCAACGGAAGGTTGTGGAGCGCAGCAGGTCAGTCATCGGGCGCGAGCGTGAAGCCGATGCCGCGCACGTTGTGGATGAGGGGCGGCTCGCCGACCGCCTCCAGCTTGCGGCGCAGGCGCCCGACATGGACGTCGATGAGGTTCGACTTCGGCGTGAACCGGTAGTTCCAGACCTCCTCGAACAACAGCGTCCGGGTCACGACCTGACCCGGACGGCGCATCAGGTATGCGAGGAGCTTGAGCTCGCGCGGCAGAAGGTCGAGGTCGCGGGCCCCGCGCCGGCCCGTGCCGCCGATCAGGTCGATCTCCAGGCTGCCGACCCGCAGGATCGTCTCGCGGACGTCGACGGGACGGCGCAGGAGCGCCTCGATGCGCGCCGCGAGCTCCGCGAGAACGAAGGGTTTGGCAAGGTAGTCGTCGCCACCCGCCCGCAGGCCGCGGATGCGCTCGTCGACGTCGCCGAGCGTGCTGAGGACCAGGGCCGGCGTCCGGTTCCCTGCGCGCCTCAGGTCCTGCAGCACGCTGAGCCCGTCGAGCCCCGGCAGCATGCGGTCGAGGATGATCGCGTTCCAGGCCTCGTCGCGCGCGTAGGCCGCGCCCTCCGGTCCGGTCGAAGCCCAGCCGACGACGTGGCCGCGCCCGCCTAGGTCGCCAAGCACCTCGCGTGCCGTCTCGGCATCGTCCTCGATCAGCAGAAGTCTCGCCACGTCCTTCAGCCTGCCTGAAACGCCCTTTCGGCCAACATACGATCCATTGTCGCAACGTGCCGCCGCCGTCTCGGCGAAACTTGAGACTGAACGCGAATTTAGTGGCGACGGGCAGCATTCAACGTAGGTGTTGGAAAGGCTCTAATCTAGCGGGACGAATGCGGGCGTGCTCTTGACCGTCGAGACAGTTTCGCGCCTCGCCGACGAAGGTGACCCCGTCTCCGAGCCGTTCGACGCGGGGGCCCGGGTCGAGCCGGACCCGCCGACGCGGGATCCGATGGGAAAGCCGCCGGCCCGTGGCTGGGTTCTGCTGGTCGCGGCGGTGGCGCTCGCCTCCGTGGGCTGGTGGCAACGCGGGGTCACGGAAGCCTATCTCAGACCTGCGCTCACCTGGCTCGGCGTCGAAGCCCCTTTCTCCGGTCAGGCCAAGCGGGCGGAGCGGGCCGACGCGCCTCCACAGGCGGATCCAGACCTCGTGGTGCTCGACGCGGCCGGGCAGAAGCGCCTGGGCCTGGCGTTCGGGCAAGCGCAGGCCCGCAGGATCGTCCTGCCGGTCCGGTCACCTGGCACGGTCACCTTCGACGAGCGGCGTGTCACTCGCCTCAAGCCGCGCACGCAAGGGCGCGTCCTCAGTCTGGCGGTCCAGCCGGGCGATCCCGTGCGCGCCGGGCAGACGCTCGCGACCCTAGACGCGGCCGGCGTGCTCGACGCCCGCAACGGCCTCGCCGAAGCGAAGGCGAGCCTCGTCGAGGCGCAAGCGACGGAGAAGGTCGCCGAGACGAACCTGAAGCGCGGCCAGGACCTCCTCAAGGTCTCGGGTGTCGCCCAGGCCGACGTCGACCGGCGCCAGGTCGACCTTGCCAAGGCGCACGCGTCCACGCTCTCCGCCCAGGCCAAGGTCGAACTCTTCACGGCGCAGTACGAGCGCCTCGCGCCCGAGCCCGGCGCGCCTGTCGGCACCAGCGCCATCGTCTCGCCCATCGACGGCGTCGTGACGAGCGCGAACATCACGCTTGGCGAGGTCGTCGATAGCAACCGCGACGCGTTCACGGTGGCCGATCCCTCTCGCATCCTCGTCCTCGCCAACCTCTACGGGCGCGACATCGGCAGGGTGAAAGCGGGTGACCCGGCCGAGGTCCGGGCGCCGGTGCCGGACCACCCCGCATTCGAGGGCCGCGTGCGCTCGGTGAATGCCGCGCTCGATCCCGCCAGCAACACCGCCCCGGCGCGCATCGAGATCGCCAACCCGGGCGGATTGCTCCGCGCCAACATGTTCGTCTGGGTCGAGATCGCCGCCGACCTCGGACGGGAGGGCGTGACCGTCCCGGCCACCGCCGTGCAGCAGACCGAGGGCGGCCCCGTCGCTTTCGTGCGCATGGCGGAGAACCGCTTCGAGAAGCGCGTGCTGAAGCTCGGGGTGCAGCGGTCCGACTGGGTCGAGGTCACGGAAGGCGTGGCGGCCGGCGAGACGGTGGTGACCGACGGCAGCTTCGGCCTCAAGGCCATCCTGCTGCGCGCCCTGCTCGGCTCGACGGATTGACCCGATGAAGGCTTGGTTCGCCCTCCTGATCCGCCGTCGTTGGCTCGTCCTCGTGATCGCGCTCGCAGGGACCGCCGGCGGCATAGTCAACCTCGAAGGGCTATCCATCGACGCGGTGCCCGACATCTCGCCCAAGCAGGTGATGATCCTGACGCTCTCGCCCGGCCTCGGCCCGCAGGAGGTGGAGCGCCTCGTCAGCTTCCCCGTGGAGAGCGCGATGGCGGGCGCTCCGGGCCTCACCGGCATCCGCTCGGTCTCCCGCTTCGGCGTCTCGGCGGTCTACGTCACCTTCGAGGACGGCATGGCCGTCACGGAGGCGCGGGCCCAGGTCTTCCAGCGCCTGCCCCAGGCTAAGGCGATGATGCCGGCCGGCGTCGGCGACCCGCAGATGGGGCCGATGGCGACCGGGCTGGGCGAGATCTACCAGTTCGAGCTGCGCGGGCCGGCCTATTCGCCGATGGAGCTGAAGCGCATCCTGCAATGGACCATCGCCCCGCGGCTGAAGCTGACGCCCGGCATCGCGGACGTGAACATCTACGGCGGCCAGCTCCCGACCTACGAGGTGCGCGTCTCGGCCGAGGCGCTGCACCGCTACGGCGTGACCCTCGGCCAGGTCTACGCGGCGCTCGCCCAGAACAACATGGCGCGCGGCGGCGCCTACATCGAGCACAACGACCAGCAGGAGGTGATCCGCGGCCTCGGCCTGGCCAAGGGTCCCGCGGACATCGCCAACATCGTGGTGGCCACGAACGCGGGCGGCCTGCCCGTCGCCGTCGGCACCCTGGGCGAGGTGGTGGAGGCGCCCAAGGTCCGCCTCGGCGCGGTGAGCCGCGACGCGGCCGGGGAGACCGTCGTCGGCATCGCCATGATGCAGCAGGGCGAGAACGCGAGCGCCATCGTGGAGCGGGTCAAGGCCGCCATTACGGACCTGCGCCCGCAATTGCCGCCCGGCATCGAGGTCGTGCCCTACTACGACCGCTCGGCCCTGGTGGAACGCACGATCCGCACAGTCGAGCACAACCTGCTGGAGGGAGCGGCGCTCGTCGTGGTCGTGCTGCTCCTCCTGCTCGGCAACCTGCGCGCCGGCCTCGTCGTCGCGGTCGCGATCCCGCTCTCCATGCTGATGGCGTTCGCGGGCATGCGGCTCATCGGCCTGTCCGGCAACCTGATGAGCCTCGGCGCCATCGATTTCGGCCTGATCGTCGACGGCGCCGTGGTGATGGTCGAGAACGTGCTGCGCGCCCGGGGCGGGCAGCCCGGGCGGCCGGCCCTCGACGTCATCCGCGACGCCACCGCCGAGGTCGCCAAGCCCATCCTGTTCGCGGTGGCGATCATCATCCTCGTCTACCTGCCGGTGCTGGCGCTCGAAGGGGTGGCGGGCAAGATGTTTCGGCCGATGGCCTTGACCGTCATCCTGGCGCTCGCAGGGTCGCTGATCCTGACCATGACCCTGATGCCCGCGCTCGCGGCCCTCGCGCTCGCGGGCCGGGGCGTCGGCGAGCGCGAGACGCGCCTCGTCCAGGGGGTTCGGGCGCTTTACACGCCGGTGCTGCGGCTCGCCGAACGCCGGGCGGGTGCCACGGTGCTCGTCACCATCGCCCTGTTCGCGAGCAGTTGCCTCATCGCCACCCGGCTCGGCGGCGAGTTCCTGCCCAAGCTCTCGGAGGGCTCGGTCGTCGTCACCTCGGAGAAGCTGCCGGGGATCAACCTCGACGCCTCGCTCAAGGCCGTCCACCGGATCGAGACGGTCCTGAAATCCTTTCCCGAGGTCAAGCGGGTCGTCTCGCTGACCGGCAGCGCCGAGATCCCCACCGACCCGATGGGCGTCGAATCGACCGACAGCTTCATCACGCTGGCCGACCCCGCCACCTGGACGACCGCCGACACGCAGGACGGTCTCGTCGCGGCCTTCGACAGGCGGCTGAGCGAGGAGGTGCCGGGCGTCGCCTACTCCTTCTCGCAGCCGATCCAGATGCGCATGGACGACCTGCTGGAGGGCGTGCGCGGCGACGTGGCGATCAGCCTCTACGGCGACGACCTCGCCGTGCTGAAGGAGAAGGCCGACGCCATCGTGCGCGCCGTCTCGGACGTGCCTGGCGCGGCGGACGTGAAGGCCGAGGCGCAGGCCGGGATGCCGACCCTGTCGATCCAGGTCGACCGTGCGGCGGCCGCCCGCTACGGCATCAACGTCAGCGACGTCCTCGACACCGTCGAGGCCATCGGCGGCCGCCCTGCAGGCATGGTCTACCGCGACGACAACGCCATCACCGACATCGTGGTGCGGCTCGCCGCCGCCGACCGCGGCGACGTCGAACGCATCCGTGCGCTGCCGGTCGGACGCAACGGCAAGGCCCTCGTCCCGCTCTCACTCGTCGCGTCGGTCGACGTCGCCACCGGTCCGGCCCAGATCAGCCGCGAGCGCCTGCAGCGGCGGATCTCGGTCCAGGCCAACGTGCGCGGGCGCGACGTGCAGAGCTTCGTGTCGGAGGCGCGGGCGACGGTGAAGGCCGAGGTCAGCCTGCCGCCGCGCTACGCCCTCCGGTGGAGCGGACAGTTCCAGAACCTGCAGGAGGCGACGAGCCGGCTTTCCGTGGTGGTGCCGGCCGCCATGGCGGCGATCCTGGTGCTGCTCGTGGTGATGTTCGGCGACATCCGCCTCGCCGGGCTGATCTTCCTCAACGTGCCGGTGGCGGCCACCGGCGGGATTCTGGCGCTGTACTTGCGCGGACTGCCGTTCTCGGTCTCGGCCGCCATCGGCTTCATCGCCACCTTCGGCATCGCCGTGCTGAACGGCGTCGTGCTGACGAGCTACATCAGGGACTTGGAGCGCAAGGGCCTCGACGCGGTCCAGGCGGCGACCGAGGCCGCGGAGATGCGGCTGCGCCCGGTGTTGACGACCGCCCTCGTCGCGACGTTGGGCTTCCTGCCGATGGCGCTCTCGACCAGCGCCGGCGCCGAGGTGCAACGTCCGCTCGCCACCGTGGTGATCGGCGGCCTGATCACGGCGACGCTCCTCACGCTCGTCGTGCTGCCGGCCGTCTACCCCTACGTCTCCGGGCTGCGGCTGCCGTTCGGAGGCAGCGATCCGCACCGTGACGTCCGTCCCCCAAACGCCAAGCGCCGGGTCGGGTCCGATGCCTAGGAGGGCGGTATCGTACCCACTCGCCCTCACCGTGGTCGCCGTTTGTGGCGCCGCTGCACCTGCAGCCGTCGCTGCTCCCTTCGCGTGCTCGGACTTCTTACGGATGCATGGGTTGCTCCGGCGTGCCGCGGCGATCTGCGGCTACTCCGCCTACAACCCCGCCATCGTCGAGCGTGCGAGGAGTTGCTTCGAGGCGGTCGGGTCCCGGGAGGGCGCCCGCCAGATGTACGCCGGCGCGTCGGAGTACGACCGGATGGCGGCCGTGCGCAATCGGGACGCGCTCTGCCTCAGCCTGGCCAGCAAGTTCCCGATGGTGGTGCGCCCGTGAGGAAAGCGTCCGAGGCGTCCGGGAGGTGGCTCCGAGGGGGCAGCTCGCCACAGCCGCCTGCTCTACGGCATCTCAGTCGAAAATGGGGGCGGCATCGAACTACGAGGTCGACGCAGGCCTATGCACCGAAGTGGCGCAAGATAGAATCTTTATCGTTCATAGTTCCCCCAGTTCATGCTCAAGATAAAAATGCAGACTGATGACCTTTCCACCGATGAGGATTCGGGATATGCCAGACTTTCAGCTCCCTGAGACGGAAATTCGCGCGAATCTGACCATCAGCATAGTTTGCGCCTATGTGCGAAACAATGCCGCCGCACCACGCGAGTTGCCTCACCTGATCGCGTCCGTCCACTCGGCCTTGACGGGCTTGTCGGAACCCGCCGCCGCGGCGTGCGAACGGCCGCCCAGACGCTCGCCGGCGGAGGTGAGAAGTTCGATCACGCCCGACGCGCTCGTCAGCTTCATCAACGGCAAGGCCTACGCGCTCCTCAAGCGGCATTTGGCTAGCCATGGATTGACCCCCCGCGCGTACCGGGAACGCTACGGCTTGCCCGACGACTACCCGATGGTGGCACCCCGGTATTCGAAACGTCGGTCGACCTTGGCAAGGGCGACCATGTTGGGTCATAGGTGACCCCACGCGGGAAACCCTTCTCCGCCGCATTCTCGGCGCCGGCCTCTCCGACGGTGCGAATCCGGGTCGGGCCATGCCGCCCGCCCTGACCGGTGACGGCACGGGGCGAAAGGCGTGTCGGCGGTCACGGGATTCCGGTGCGCCCGCGCACCGCGACCCCGGGCAAGCCCGCAATCGTCCTCCGGTCGACCGTCGAGCGGTCTTGCCGTCGCGGCTGCCGGGCTGCAGGCTGGGCCGGTCCGTGGCGCGGATCCGTCCCTATCGCGGCTCGCCGAGCGGGGGCGGCCTGCGCGGCGCCGCGGCGGCCCCGACCTGAACGAAGCGACCCATGCGCGTGCTGCTGATCGAGGACGACCGCATGATCGGCGAAGGGCTGTCGCACGGCCTTGCCGCCGAAGGCTACTCGGTCGATTGGGTGCGCGACAGACCCACGGCCGAAACGGCGCTGCGGGTCGGCGGCCATGCCCTGGTCCTGCTGGACCTCGGCCTGCCGGGCGCCGACGGACTGCAGGTTCTCAGGTCCGCGCGGACGGCGGGCAACGACACGTCGGTGCTCATCATCACGGCGAGGGACGGACTCGACAGCCGCGTCGCGGGCCTCGACCTCGGGGCCGACGACTACCTGGTCAAGCCATTCGAGATGCGCGAGCTGCTCGCCCGGATGCGGGCCATCCTGCGGCGCCGGGCCGGGCGGGCGAGCGCCCGGCTCTTGGCCGCCGAGACCGAACTCGACACGGAGAGCCACGTCCTGTCCCACGCCGGGACCGTCGCGCTCCTGTCGGCGCGCGAATACGCCCTCGTGCACGCGCTCATGGAGCGACCGGGGCGCATCCTCTCGCGGGCGCAGATCGAGGAACGCATCTACGGGTGGGGCGAGGAGGTCGAGAGCAACGCGGTGGACGCCCTGATCCTCACGGTCCGCCGCAAGGTCGGAAAGGGCGCGATCCTCAACGTCCGCGGCGCGGGCTGGATGGTGCCCAAGCCATGAGGGCCGCCTCCGTGCGCCGCACGGCGCTCGGCTGGATGACCGCCCTGCTGGCCGGCATCGGCCTGGCCGCGATGGTCGCGGCCTACGCCCTCGCGCGGATCGAGGCGGCCGATTTCCTCGACGGGCAGCTGCGGCAGGTTGCCCTCAACGCCGGTCCCGGGCTCCCGGACGCGAATGCGGACGCGCCGCCCGCCGCCGACCAGGACCCGGAGGACCAACTCGCCGTCACCATCTGGAAAGACGGGCAGGTCCTGCGCGGCGACCGCGGTGCCGACGTCCGCCGCCCCGGGCGCACGGGATACGCGAACGCCGTCATGGGCGGCGAGCTCTGGCGTACCTACACGACCGTCAACGGCACCATGACCGTCAGGGTGGCCCAGCGCGACGTGGTGAGGGCGGAGTTCGCACGCAATGCGGCGCTCGGCGCCGTGGCCCCCCTGCTGCTCCTCGTCCCGCTGTCGTGGATCGTGGTCGGCTGGGCGATGGACCGGGCGCTCGGGCGGCTCGACGGCTTGGTGCATGACCTCGCCGGGCGCGGGGCCGCCGCCCAGGGTCCCCTGCCGACGCGCGGCGTGCCGACGGAGGTGGCGCCCCTCGTCGAGGCCATGAACGGGCTCATCCTGCGCCTGCAGGCCGCTCTGGCCGCCCAGAAGCGGTTCGTCGCCGACGCCGCGCACGAACTGCGTACGCCGCTTGCCGCGATGCAGATCCAGCTCGACGCCCTCGGCGTGCCTGCCGGTGGCGGGGGCGACGCGCGGCGAATGGCGCTCGCGGGCGGCCTCCGGCGGGCGAACCGGCTGGTGGATCAACTGCTCCGTCTCGCCCGGCTCGACGACGGTGCCGAGGCCCGTCCCGCATCCGTCGACCTCGGCCAGCTCCTGCTCGACTGCGTCGCCGACCACGTCGTGCTCGCCCAGCGCAAGGACATCGACCTGGGCGTCCACATCGAGACGCCCGCGACGCTTCACGCGTCGGAGGACGAGGTCCGCGTCCTGTTCGCCAACCTGGTCGACAACGCCCTGCGCTACACGCCGTCGGGAGGCCGGGTCGACGTCCGTCTGCTGAACCGGGACGGTGCGTGCGTCGTCACGGTTCGGGACACCGGCTGCGGGCTGCCGCCGGGAAGCGAGGGCCGCCTGTTCGACCGCTTCTTCCGGGCCGCGCCACCGGAAGTCGAAGGCACGGGGCTCGGGCTCGCCATCGCCCGCCGCATCGCGGAGCGCAACGACC
This sequence comes from uncultured Methylobacterium sp., assembly GCA_963990595.1. Taxonomy (GTDB): domain Bacteria; phylum Pseudomonadota; class Alphaproteobacteria; order Rhizobiales; family Beijerinckiaceae; genus Methylobacterium. The sequence continues at coordinate 11,907 of CAXDNE010000048.1, read as the reverse complement.
TCGGCCTGACGGTCGAAAACCGACGGGACGGACGGGGGACCCTCGCAACGGTCAGACTGCCGGCCTGAGGCCGAGCCCGCGGCTCCGCCGGACGAAGCTCATTCCGCCCTCATTCTGGCTCGCTATCACCGTGCCCGACCATGACGGACGGGAGACGGGGATGAGCGAGATCCAGCGCCAGGTCTTGAACAAGGTACCGGAGGTCACCGCGGCCTTCTGGGTCATCAAGATCCTCTCCACGACCGTCGGTGAGACCGGCGCGGACTACCTCGCGGTGAACGTCGGCCTGGGTGCCGCCGTCACCGCCTCCCTCACGGCCGGCCTCCTCGCGGCCGTCCTCGCCCTGCAGGTGCGCGAGCGGCGCTACGTGCCCTGGACCTATTGGTCGACCGTCGTCCTCGTCAGCGTGGTCGGCACGCAGGTCACCGACATCCTGACCGACAAGCTCGGCGTGAGCCTCTTCGTCAGCACCGGCGTGTTCGCGGCCGCCCTCGCCGCCGTGTTCGCCCTCTGGTACGCGACCGAGCGGACGCTCTCGATCCACGCCATCGTGACCCGGCGCCGCGAGGCGTTCTACTGGCTCGCCATCCTCCTGACCTTCGCGCTCGGCACGGCCGCGGGCGACCTGGCCACGGAGGCGCTGGGGCTCGGCTTCAATCTCGGCGTCGCCGTCTTCGGCACGATCCTGGCCGCCCTCGCCCTCGCCTGGCGCCTCGGCGCGAACCCGGTGACGACCTTCTGGCTCGCCTACATCGTCACGCGCCCCCTCGGCGCATCGCTGGGCGATCTGCTGTCGCAGGCACAGGAATACGGCGGCCTCGGGTTCGGCACGGCCTCCACCAGCCTCGTCTTCTTCGCCGTCATCGTCGCCCTGGTGACGTCCCTGAGCCTTGTCTCCGGACGCCCGGACGAGCCGGCCGGACAGCGGCGGTCCTGACCGTCCGCCGCCTCCCGCATCCCCATCCTCCAGTCCTTACAACGCCGCACGACACGGAGCGAACGACCATGCGAAACGTCCTCCTCGCCGCCATCGCCGCGACGGTCATCGGCGCCACGGCCGCCCCCCTGGGCCTGCTGGCGATGCAGGACGCCGCCGTCGGAGCGACGCCCGCCGCGATGGCGGCGTCGAGGCTCGGCGACCTCTCCAAGTTCCGGGCCATCGTCGTCGACGTGAAGGCACTGGCCGACCGGGGCGACCTCGCCGCCGCCAAGACGCGCATCAAGGACCTGGAATTGTCCTGGGACGCGTCCGAGGCCGGCCTGAAGCCGCGAGCCGCCGCCGACTGGCACGTCGTGGACAAGGCCATCGACCGCGCCCTCGACGCGCTGCGGGCGTCGAACCCCGATCCGGCCGCCTGCCGTCGCGCGGTCGACGACCTGCTCGCCATCATCGACCGGACCCACACCGCCTGAGCCGGCCCTCGCTTTCCCACGGCAGCCCGATGACACCGAGCGAGCGACCCGGACACGTCGAACCCGCCAAGGTGCCAGAAGCCACCGCCGGGTTCTGGGCCATTAAGATCGTGGCCACGACCCTGGGCGAGGTCGGCGGCAACGCCGTCACGCTGACGCTCGGCCTCGGCTATCTCGCGGGCACGGCGATCTTCGGGGCCGCCCTGGCGGTGCTGCTCGTGGCACAGGTCAGGGCGGACCGCTTCCATCCGCTCCTGTACTGGGCCGTGGTCACGGCGACGACGCTCGCCGGCACGACCCTCGCCGACTTCTGCGACAGGTCCCTCGGCATCGGCTACGCGGGCGGGTCCCTGGTGCTGCTCGGATCGGTCGTCGCGACCCTGTTCCTTTGGAAGCGCACGCTCGGCACCGTCGCCGTGGAGACGGTGCGATCCCCGCGCGCCGAAGGTTTCTACTGGGCCACGGTCATGTTCTCCCAGACGCTCGGCACCGCGTTGGGCGACTGGATGGCCGACGGCAGCGGGCTCGGGTACGACGGGAGCGCGCTCCTCATCCTCGTCGCGCTGGCCGCGGTCACGGCCCTCCACCTGCGAACGCGCGCTTCCAGGCCGATGCTGTTCTGGACCGCGTTCGTCCTGACGCGGCCGCTCGGCGCCACCCTCGCGAACTCGCTCGACAAGCCGGTCGCTTCCGGCGGCCTGGGCATCGACGACATCACGATCTCCGGCGTGCTCGCGCTCGTCATGGCCGCGCTCGTCCTCCTCATCCCGCAGCGTGCCGACCGCCGGGCGGCCTGCGCCGACGCGCCGTGAGGTTTCCCCTCGAAGAAGGAGCAGGTCCGATGGACGACCGTTACGAACGCGCCCTGAGCAAGGTACCCGAGGTCACGCTGGGCTTCTGGATCATCAAGATCCTGGCCACGACGCTCGGGGAGACCGGCGGCGACACCGTCACCATGACCCTCAAATGGGGCTACCTCGCCGGCACCGCCCTGTTCGCCGTGCTGCTGGTCGCGCTCGTGGTCGCCCAGGTCATGTCGAGGCGGTTCCACCCGGTCCTGTACTGGTCCACCATCGTCGCTTCGACCACCTTCGGCACGACGATGGCGGATTTCGCCGACCGCTCGCTCGGCATCGGGTACACCGGCGGGTCGGCCCTGCTCCTCGCCTGCCTCGCGGCCGTGCTCGGGCTCTGGTACGCGACCGAGGGCACCGTGTCGGTGGACACGGTTTCGACCCCCCGGGTCGAGGCGTTCTATTGGGGGGCGATCACCTTCTCGCAGACGCTCGGCACTGCGCTCGGCGACTGGCTCGCGGACACCGGCGGCCTCGGCTACGAGGGCGGCGCCCTCGTCTTCGCGGCGGCGCTCGCGGTGGTCGTCGCCCTGTATTATCGGACCTCCGTCTCACGGGTCACGCTCTTCTGGGCGGCGTTCATCCTGACCCGCCCGCTCGGGGCCACGGTGGGCGATTTCCTCGACAAGCCGGTCGCCGACGGCGGGCTGAACCTGAGCCGGCCGCTCGCTTCCGTCGTGATCGCGGCCTTCATCGTCGCGCTCATCGTCCTGCTCCCGCAAAGGGCCGGTCGGCATCCGGCAGAGGGAGCACAGGCGTCGCGGTGACCCGGACGTTCCCGTGCGGGCGCCGAACGGCCATGGGTCGCTCCGCCCGCCGGCGCGCCCGTGAGGCCGATTCCGCGCAGCGCATCCGCGATCCCGCGCGGACCGGCCGTCCGGGGAGGCGGAACATGCTCCAAACCGGCTGGGCGGTGGGAGACGACCCTGGATAGCCACTTCACAGGCCTGTGCCGCCGTGGCATCTCCGCGGCGTTCCAGCTTTGCTGCCGTGACCACGGCATTCCAAGAGTCGACCCCCAATGGCCGATGCAGCGACGACCGGACGTTTGCCGACCGCGGCCGGCCCGCGCCCGGGCGAGACGAGCCAGAGCCTGCTCCGGAACCTCCGCGCGAACGAGCTTTTCATCGCGGTCGTCGGACCGGGCGGTTCAGGGGCGGGCCGGGCAGCCCAGATCGTCAAGGAGTTCCTCGAAACGCAGTCGGTCGAGGACGGCGGATACGAGGTCCGCATCGTCAAGGCGAGCGCGGAGATCAAGGCCTGGGCCCGGAACAACGGGCGCGACCTCGGCCCGGCCGGCGGTCGCAAGACGCTCGCCGGCGTCGTGCACATGCAGGATCTCGGCGACGCGATGCGGCTGGCTTTCGACGACAATGCGGCAGTCGCCCGCGCCGTCATCGCGCGCATCCGCGCCCTGCGCGCGGAGGCGAGCGGCAGGCCGGAGGGCGAGGTCGACGGGAAGCCGCGTGCCTACATCATCGACTCCCTGCGCCATCCTGCGGAGGCGCACCTTCTCCGCCGGATCTACCAGGACGCCTTCACGCTCGTCGGCGTCGTGTGCGACGACGATGCCCGCCACGGCCGGCTGACCCGGGAGCTGTTCGACTTCAACGACCGGGGCCGCCAGGAGACGCGCCGGGCCGTCACGGCCTTCATGGATCGCGACGGCGACGCGCCGGAGAGGCACGGCCAGCACGTCGTCGACACCTTCCACGAGGCGGATTTCTTCGTCGACAATTCGAAGGATGCCGGCGACGACCCGAAGAACACCGGGATGAACGAGCCGCTGCGGCGCCTGGTGCGGATCCTCACGGCGTCGGACGTCATCAGACCGAACGTCGCCGAGACGGCGATGCATCAAGCCCATTCGGCCCAACTGAGGAGCGCGTGCCTGTCGCGACAGGTCGGCGCGGCGCTCGTGGACGCGAAGGGGAACATCGTCGCGACCGGCACCAACGACGTGCCGAGGGCGGGCGGAGGGCTCTACGGGACCGATCTCGACGGGGAAGCCCCCGACCATCGCTGCGCGTTCCGGCCGGACAAGTTCTGCAGCAGCAACCGCGAGCAGAACGAGATCATCGGCGAGCTCATCGACAAATACCCCGCCCTGGCCGAGGGAAGGGAGAAGGGACAGGCGGTGGCCGAGCTTCGGCGCACGAAGATCGGCGGCCTGATCGAGTTCAGCCGGGCGGTCCACGCGGAGATGGACGCGATCCTGACCGCCGCCCGGACCGGCACCTCGCCGAGGGGATGCCGGCTCTATGTCAGCACGTTCCCCTGCCATTACTGCGCCCGCCACATCGTCGCCGCCGGGATCGACGAGGTGCAGTACATCGAGCCCTATCCGAAAAGCCGGGCGATCGGCCTCCATTGCGACGCCATCACGACGAATGTGGACGGCTGGGAACCGCCCTCGGGCGTACAGGGTTCGGGAACTGTCGGCTCCGCACGGCCCGGTGTCCCGGCCGCCCGGGCCAACGCCAAGGTCCTGTTCCACCCGTTCGTCGGGGTCGCACCGAGGATGTATGCCCGCGCGTTCCTGAAGGACCGAGACTACAAGGACAAGCTGACCGGGGATTACCGGGTCGGCGAACCGGTTTGGGGTGGTCACTCGGAAGTGCTGCGGGTACATTATCTGGATCTCGAATCGGGCCTGGGAGCGCTGCAAGCGTGAGCAAACCACTCCTCCGCCTCGTCGAGACAACATCCTGGGAAACCGAGGGTTTTCCAGGGCCTTCGGCGCCGGTTCGACAGCTCTCGCTCTTCGACCATCGTCCCGTTCGCCGCGTCTCGTGCCTTCCCATGGCCGACGTCCACGGCGTGACGTTCACGCGCGCGGTCTCCATGAGCCGGCACGCGCTGGTGGTCGACGCCCGGCTCTACCCGTACTTCGATCTTCCCGGGCTGAGCAGGCCGTCCGTCTTCCGCCTGTTCGACGATCTGTCGTGCCGTTACTTGCACGCGCCGATCGACCTGCGTCCGCCCAGGGACCAGTCGGCCCGGTGGCAGCGGCGACAATGCGTGCGGGAGGCGATGGCGCGTGTCGTCGGACAGGACGGCGTTCCGGGTCGGTCGTCGACCATCGTGTTGGTCAACCGCATCCCCGAGGTCGATGTCCTCGACGAGACCCTGCGCGGCGTGTTCGGCGACGGGGAACATGTCTGGAAGGTTCAGCCTCACGACGCGCTCGTCCTCACCGGAAACGGCGGTTGAGCTGACCGAGGAGCTCCGAAGCGCGCCGGACGGGCCGTCGGGGCGTTTCCGGCCGGCGTGCCCGAAACGCCGGATCAAGCCCCCGAGGCTGGCGTCGCCGTTGGCGCGGGGATAGCCATCGCATCCCGGGGCGGGATGGGCCCATGACTCCACGCGATGCCGGAGCCGTTGCCCTATCGGGCGACTTTCGACGGCCCCGTGTCGATGACGGCGGGAAGCCGGGCCGGAACTTGTTCTCACCTGCGCGCACGGCGGGTACGGAACCGGGCGTTGCGGTCGGGGCCCGTGGGCCAGCATGTTCCGACCGACCGACGACGCGGTCGCCGCCCCAGGTATTCGGTCAGGCGCATCCAAGTTGCGCCCCGGCAGAGGGGCATTCCCTCGAAGCGGTCGCGCGACGTGCCGAAGGTAGACGTACGAGGTCTTTCGGCTTCGATCGCTCCAAGGTTTTTAACGGCATAGGGTGTGGACGGCCGCGCCTTGGGACGGTTACGCCTCGTCTGGAGGCGGCTACCGCGTATAGTGTGGCATGGCTTTCCGTCCCGGCGAAAGGGTCCGCCCGCAACTCGCCTTAAACGCGATCCGCGTCCTGACGCCTCCGGGTTCGATCCCGGCTTCGGTGGTCCCGTTCGACCGTGCGCTGCTCCACGCCTACCTCGACCGGCCGGAGAACGACGTGTTCGCGACCCGGCACGACGGGACGGACATGGCGGTCGTGCCCCTCACCGCCGGGGCGAACCTCCCGACGGACAGGATGGAACTGCCCGCGGCCGAGCACCTTCGGCTCGTGTCGGCGTTGACCCGCGAGGCGGTCTTCCGGCTGCTCGCGGCGTCCCCGGAGGCCGGCCTCCTGATCCGCAGGAGGCCGCCGACCGTCGCCGGAAAGCGGCAGAACGTCCTCGCCGAGGACGTCGGCCTGCCCGATTGGCTGAGGAAGCGGCTGGTCCTGGAGTTCGACACGCGCATCCTGCGGCCGCCCCGGGGCGACGCCTACGTCGTCCTGACCTGCGCCAAGCGGCTGCGCACGATCATCGACGCGTCGTGCCGGACGCTCCTCGAACTCGGCGTGCCGCTGACCGGCGCCGCGGTCTCGTCCTGGCGCGAGGATCCCGACCCGAAGGTGTCGCGGCGGCTCGCCTACGCGGGCCGCGTCGTCGAGGTCGGGCGGGACACGCTGACCCTGGACGATCACGGCGCCGGCCCCTCCGTCGTGTCGAGTGGGGAGGTCTTCCTCGAACCCACGCGCGCCAACTTCAACAAGGTGGTCGAGGTCATCACGCAGGGGCAGTCCGAGCGGGCGCTCAAGGCGGTCCAGAGAGCCGAGGCGGAGTGGCATGGCGGCGCGCGGACCATCGAGATCGTGCACGGGGTGCTGACCCAGCTCGGGAACCGGGCGATGGACCTGGCCGACGGCGTCCCGCTCCGTCTAGGAGGGCTGCTCGACCAAGCCGTCGACGCAGCCTCCTTCCCGCCCGCGGAGGCCGTGTGGAGGCCGAAGCTGTCGTTCGATCCGGTCCGTTCGCCCGAGACCTCGAACGGCTGGAAGCAGCAGAGCCTGGACCGCATCGGACCGTTCGACCGGCAGACGTTCGAGCCGAAGAGGCCGCGCATCGCGGTCCTTCACGAGGCCGGACGCCGCGACGAGGTCGCCGCTGCGATGCGGGATTTCCTGCACGGCAGGCCCGACATCGCGAGCGAAACGGGCCTCGTCCCCCACGGCGGCGGGCTGCTCGGCCGGTTCAGGCTGGACGAGCCCGAGATCCGTTATTTCGAGGCCGCCGGTCGCAGCGGTCCGGCCTATGCCGACGCCGCACGGGCCGCCCTCAGGGATGCGGCGGCGCGCGACGAGCCGTGGGACCTCGCCATGGTGCAGGTGGAGCGGGCCCTGCAGGACCGGCCGCACGCCGATAGCCCGTACTGGATGAGCAAGGCGACCTTCCTCAAGCGGGACGTGCCGGTCCAGGCGCTCTCGACCGAGATGCTGGGCCTCGACGCGTTCGGGTACGCGAACGCGCTGGCCAACATGGGCCTGGCGACCTACGCCAAGCTCGGCGGCGCTCCCTGGCTGCTCGTCGCGCGTTCGCCGACCGATCATGAACTGGTCGTCGGGCTGGGATCGCACACGGTCAAGGAGGGTCGCCGCGGCCCCGGCGAGCGGTTCGTCGGCATCGCGACGGTCTTCTCCAGCCAGGGCCACTATCTCCTCGACGCCCGGACGGGGGCGGTTCCGTTCGAGGCCTTCCCTGCCGCGTTGAGCGACAGCATCGTCGACGCCATCGGGCGCATCGGCCGGGAGGAGGCGTGGCGTCCCGGCGATGCGGTGAGGCTCGTCTTCCACGCGTTCACGCAACTCAGCCGGGAGACGGTGCAGGCCGTCGAGACGGCGGTCGCGGGGATCGGGGCGATGAACGTGAGCTTCGCGTTCCTGCACGTCGTCGAGGATCATCCGTTCACGCTGTTCGACCGCGCCTGGCCCGACGGCAAGGGCGCCTTCGCGCCGGAGCGGGGGCAGGCGGTGCGGTTGAGCGAGCGGGAGTGGCTCCTCTCGCTGACAGGACGCAAGGAGGTGAAGTCGGCCTCGCAAGGCCTGCCCGGTCCGGTGCTCCTCCGCCTCCACGACAGCTCGACCTATCGGGACATGGCGGTCCTCGTGCGTCAGGCGTCGGATTTCGCGTTCCATTCCTGGCGCACGTTCGGGCCGTCCGGCCTGCCCATCCCGCTCGTCTACGCCGACGAGATCGCCAAGCAGCTGTCGGGCCTGGAGCGGACGCCGGGCTGGGACGCGGATGCCGCCGAGGGCGGTCGCGTGATGAGGAAGCCGTGGTTCCTCTGAGCGACGGGCCCGGCGTCGCCGACATCCGGGCCGGCCTCGCGGCCGCCTCCCGTGAAGGGGACGCGGCCCCCCTCGTCCAGGCCTTTCGGGCGTGGGTCCTCGGGGTCCCGGATCCGATGGGGGATCTCGCCGCGGCTGCCGCGGTGGCTCTCGGGTCGCCGGGTGGTCGCTCCGCCGGGCACGTGGCGATCCTCGGCTACGGCGCGACCGGCCCGGAACTTGCCGAGGCGTTCGCCGATACGTTCCGCGAAGGCGTCGCGTGGCTCGGCGCGCGGAGCTGGTTCAGGCCGCATCTGCCGCCGACCCTTGAGGCCGACGGATTGTCCGCCCTCGGCCTCGCGCTGGGCGTGAACCGCCTGCTCCACCGCCGCGATGCCGCGTGGCTCGGCGCGCTGGTGGTGCGCGGCGCGACGGCCGCGGGGCTTTCGGATCTCAACCGTTCCCTGATGGTCGCGGCGGCACACATCCTCGACGCGCCCGCCCGGCGCGACCTCGCGACGATGCTGCCGGAGGCACGGGTCGCGCTCGTCGATCTCGGCATCGTCCCGGCCGACGCGGAATGCCGGCGGCCCGCTTGGCGCAACGTGTTGCGCTTCGAGACCGCCATGGGAGATCCGGCGCGGGCGGCGCTGACCCTCCGGGCCTTCGACGCCTTGTGCGAGACCAACATGCCGGCCCGCCTCGGGCGTCTCGAACCGGAGGACGTCCTGCGGGTGCTGCAGGGCGTCGAGCGGTCGCTGCGGCTCTGGACCTGGGAGGAGCGACCGCGCACGCCCAGGTCACCACTGGTCCGTTGGGACATCGAGAACGAGTACCACGTCCAGAACCTGCTCTGGGCGACCTTGGCACCGCTTTTCCCCGACCTCAACGCGGAGGAGTACACGCCGCCGGTCGGGCACAAGAACCCTCGGATGGACCTGACCGTACCGAGCCTGGGCCTGGTCATCGAGGTGAAGTTCGTCCGGGCGGGCGTATCGTTCGCCAAGATCGTCGAGGAGATCGCGGCCGACGCGGCGCTCTATCGCGTGGACCCGAAATGGCGCGTGCTGATCCCGTTCGTCTGGGACGACTCGTTCCGCACGGAGGAGCACCCGAAGCTGATCGAGGGCCTCCGTAAGCTTGAGATGGTCCACGACGCGGTGGTGATCCCGCGCCCCGGCAAAATGGGGAGGGATGCCGGAGACCACATTCGTCCCGCGCGGACCGGAACCCGTCGCGCTTCGAAGGCGGGAGCACCCGGGATCGATGACATCGCACAATGCCCGGATTCCGAAGCATCCGAGTCCACGCCCCGGCGGGGCAACCGGAACGTCGGGGTCTTAAATTCCCGGACCTAGGCGATCCGTACCCCGAAGGCCTCGGCGGCCACGGCGCTCAGCAGGTAACCGCCTTCGAAGCGTTGGATGTCTGTCTCCCAAAGCACCAACGAAAGTTCGACGTTGACAGTGAAGAGCATCTCTGAATCAATGCTCTCACAGCTTGTTCCGGCCGGCGGATACGCCACCGGGGTCAGGCTTCTCAGTAAATCGGTCCAAATAATTCGCTTCTTGGGACATGCTTTACTGAGAAATTACACCGCCGTCCTCACACGTCCAGGTTGGCGACGCTGAGCGCGTTCTCCTGGATGAACTCGCGCCGGGGCTCCACGACGTCGCCCATCAGCTTGACGAAGAGATCGTCGGCGTCGGTGACGTCCTTCACCTTGACCTGCAGCAGCGAGCGGATGTCGCGGTCGAGGGTCGTCTCCCAGAGCTGCTGGGCGGTCATCTCGCCGAGGCCCTTGTAGCGCTGGAGCTGGAGGCCCTTGCGGCCGAAGGCCATCACCGCCTCGAACAGGGCGACCGGCCCGTGCAGGACGGTCTCGTCGGACTTGCGCATCAGGGTCGCGGGCTCGCCGTAGATCTCCCGGAAGGCGTCGGCGCGCTCGGACAGGCGACGGGCCTCCTGCGAGGTGATCAGGCCGGCATCGAGCGTCGACACTTGGCGGACGCCGCGCAGGGTCCGGCTCAGGCGGTAGCCGCCCTCGTGGGACTCGCCCTCCCATCCGCGCTCGATCTCGTCCGCGATGGCGTCGAGCCGGCGTGCGGTCATGTCGGCCAGCACCTCGGCCTCGCCCGGCCGGGAGGCGGCCTCCGCGTCGAAGGCGCCTGCCAGCACCGCCTGCTCGACCACGGCGCGGTCGTAGCGGGTGTGCAGGCCCTGCAGGATGCTCCGGAAGGTGCGGGCCTCCTCGACCAGGCTCTTGAGCTGGGCGCCGGCGAATTCCGCCCCCGTGGAGAGCCGGAGCACGGCCCCGTCGGTGCCCTGGTCGATCAGGTAGTCTTCGAGGGCGCGCTCGTCCTTCAGGTAGATCGCCTTGCGGCCGCGCTCGGCTTTGTAGAGCGGCGGTTGCGCGATGTAGAGGTGGCCGCGCTCGATCAGCTCCGGCATCTGCCGGAAGAAGAAGGTCAGCAGCAGCGTCCGGATGTGCGAGCCGTCCACGTCCGCATCGGTCATGATGATGATGCGGTGATAGCGCAGCTTTTCCGGGTTGAAGCCCTCGCGGTCGGTGGACGAGCGCCCGATCCCGGCGCCCAGCGCCGTGATGAGGGTGCCGATCTCCGCCGAGGACAGCATCCGGTCGGCGCGCACGCGCTCGACGTTCAGGATCTTGCCGCGCAGCGGCAGCACCGCCTGGAACGTCCGGTCGCGGCCCTGCTTGGCCGAACCGCCGGCGGAATCGCCCTCCACCAGCAGGATCTCGCACTTCGACGGATCGCGCTCCTGGCAGTCGGCGAGCTTGCCGGGCAGGGAGGCGATGTCGAGCGCGCCCTTGCGGGTCACGGTCTCGCGGGCCTTCCGGGCCGCCTCGCGGGCGGAGGCTGCCAGCACGACCTTGCCCATCACCGAGCGCGCCTGGCTCGGATTCTCCTCCAGCCAGGTCGACAGGCCCTCGTTGAGGACGTTCTCCACCGCCGGGCGCACCTCGGACGAGACGAGCTTGTCCTTGGTCTGCGACGAGAATTTCGGGTCCGGCACCTGCACGGAGATCACCGCCGTCAGACCCTCGCGGCAATCCTCGCCGGTGAGCGAGACCTTCTCCTTCTTGGAGATGCCCGACGAATCGGCGTAGCCGGTGATCTGGCGGGTCAGCGCCGCGCGGAAGCCCGCCATGTGGGTGCCGCCATCCCGCTGCGGGATGTTGTTGGTGAAGGGCAGGACCGTCTCGTTGAACGAGTCGTTCCACCAGAACGCCACCTCGACCCGGATGCCGTCGCGCTCGGCGCGGACCACCACCGGGCTGGTCATGCCGTCGATCGGCTTGCGGGAGCGGTCGAGATAGCGGACGAACGCCTCGATGCCGCCCTCGTAGTACAGCTCCTCCCGCTTCTTCTCGGGATGGCGCGCATCGGTCAGCACGATGCGGACGCCGGAATTCAGGAAGGCGAGCTCGCGCAGTCGCTTCTCCAGCGTCGCGTAGTCGAACTCGATCATCGTGAAGGTGTCGGTGGAGGGCAGGAAGGTGACCTCCGTCCCGCGTCGGCCGTTGCCGGGGCCGACGATCTGGAGCCTGTCTCTTATACACATCTGACGCTGCCGACGAAGAGGATAGTG
>CAXDNE010000047.1:0-32818 GCA_963990595.1 uncultured Methylobacterium sp. | reverse complement strand
ATGATGGACCGCGTCGAGATCCATCCGACGCACGCGGTCATCTGGGATCTGAAGACTGGCGACCAGTCGGCCGCGCCGCAGGGACTCGGCCGCCGTGTCGAGGGCATGCAGATGGAGGTCCAGGCAGCGCTCTACACTCGCGTGCTGGCGAGCCTGCTGCCGCATCTCGCCGGCCGCATCCGGTTCCGCTGGATCTTCGTCGAGAACGAGTTCCCGCACGCGCTGACCGTCGCCGAGGCCGACGGCGCCGGCATGGAGATCGGCGCCCGGAAGGTCGCGGCCGCGATCCACCTCTGGAACCGCTGCCGGGCCGCCAACCACTGGCCCGGCTACCCCGCCGAGATCGTGCGCTTCGACTACCCCGAATGGGCCGCTCGCCGCTGGTCCGAGCGCGAGGAGCTCGACCCGCAGCTCGCCGGCGTCTCCTACGACATCGCGCAGAGCCCGTTCCGCCCCCTCGACATGGAGAGCGCCGCGTGAGCTTCACCTTCGCACCCGCCGAGACCTTCACCGAGCGCGCAGGCCTGTTCGTGTCCCTCACCGGCGGGACGAACTCCGGGAAGACCTACTCGGCCCTGCGCCTTGCACGTGGCATCGCCGGGCCTACCGGCAAGATCGCGGTCCTCGACACCGAGGGCGGACGCACCCTGCACCTGAAGGACGCCTTCGCGTTCGACGCCAACGTGATGCAGCCTCCGTTCCGGCCGGAGCGGTTCTCGGACGCCGCCCGGGCCGCCGAAGAGGCCGGCTACGCGGCGCTCGTGATCGACAGCTTCTCGATGGAGTGGGTCGGGATCGGCGGCGTGCTCGACTGGCAGGCAGCCGAGCTGCAGCGGATGGCCGGCGACGATTACCGCAAGCAGGAGCGCATGAAGATGGCCTCCTGGATCAAGCCAAAGACTGCCCACAAGGCGATGGTCTACGCGCTCCTCCAGCGGCGCATCCCGATCATCTTCTCGATCCGCGGCGAGGAGACGGTGAAGCCGGGCGAGGCCGGCGAGAAGCCGACCAAGATCCTGAAATCGGTCTGCAACTCGCAGTTTCCCTACGAGGTCACGGTCTCGTTCCGCCTGGAGGCCGAGCGGAAGGGCTACGTCGACCTGTCCGATCCGCGGTCGTGGAAGATGGAGGGCGCCCACGAAGCGATTTTCAAGCACGGCGACCGCATCAGCGAAGAGCACGGCGCCGCGCTGGCAGCCTGGGCCCGCGGAGAGCGGCAGGAACAAGCGCCGGCCCAGCCCCGCCCGCAGACGGGCCGCGAGCGCCTGATCGCGGCGGCCCGCGCCGAGGCGGCCAAGGGCAGCGCCGCGCTCGCGGCGTTCCGCGATGGTCTGACGAAGCAGCAGGACGGTGCCCTCGCGCCGATCCTCGACGAGCTCGACCGCGCCGCCTCCTACGCGGACGCGGCCGACGACGGCGACGGTTTCCCGGGCGATGCACCGCCCGTCGGCGAGGCCGCCTGACCATGGCGGCCGTCTTCTGCGCCGATTGCGGCACCGAGTGCGCCCTGGTCGAAGGCCGCGAGATCGACGCGCACGACCCCGAGATTGCCGACGCGCGGGTCTGGGCCTGCCCGGAGTGCCCGGCATCGTGGGCGCATCACGCAGTGCACGCCGACGTGCCCGCCGCGGTCCCGGCCGGCCCGGAGACGCGCGACGCCCGCGAGATGCTGGGCGAGATGATGATCCTGCCGCTTGTCTACGAGGGCTCCGGCGGAATCGAAGGCGCAATGCCGCTCGCGATCGACCGCCTGACCAGCTTCCTCGCGCAACGCATGGGCATCGAGCCCGACGAGTGTGAGGTCGCGCGCTTCGACCTGGAGCAATGCCGGCAGGCGTGGCGCGAGCTGCGCGGCGTCAGGTTTGCCGACGTGCTGGAGCATGCTCAGCGGCATCGCGGCATGAAGCGGCGCGCCTCCGCCCCTGCAAGCGGCGAGGGAGCGGCGGCATGACGGTTAGCAATCTGTTCGAGAAGCCGATCACCATCCGGCTGACCGCATATCAGCGAAAGGTTCTCTGGGGCGTGGTGGATGGTGCTGCAGATGCCGGCGCCTGCGAAGGCGGTCTGTCTCCGGGCGAGCGCTCCGCCCTGAATATCATCTCGGAAAAGCTGCTCGGCATTCGAGGATCCCGCAGCCCTGCCGACGACGCCGAGGACTCGGGACATGGAGCGGCGGCATGAACGCGCCGCTTGTCATCGACAGCTTCGAGGGCCGCGTGCGCTCACTTCGAAAGATGTCGTCCGAGCTGCCAGGTCACGACCGCAGCGAGCACGTACCAGATGCCGGGGTGCCAAACCGCCGCGATATCCAGAATGAGCGGGCGACCGGTGGCAAGCGGCAGTCTGAGGACCGCGCTGACGACCAGCCAAATTCCGAATACGCCGAGCGCGGAGGCGGTCGCGAAAGCGGCGACGCGGATGAACTCAAGCGGCTCCATGCCCACGCGTCTGAACGGCTTTCGCGCGGCTGCCCAGTGCCATTCGGCCACGGAGCCGCCTGTCTCACCATCGCGGAGCAGCCCCATGGCCGAGCCCAGCATTCAGAGGGCGAACTCGACGCCGACCTTCCGTCCGTTGCGCCACACCACCCGGCAGGCTCGGTCAATGAAGAGTGAAGTTGCGATCAGCCGGAAAGTCTCTGGCAGCATGACATCAGGGCTGACCTCGATCATCGCTCCGTGGTCATTCGCATTCCAGACAAGGCAATCCAGTGGTGATAATTTCTCATTAATGATGATGCTGCCCAGTTTGAAGGCGTTTCTCCGGGGCCTCCTTCTGCGCTCAACAAACATCGTTCTGCTCAGTCCTATGCCGAGATTGATTCGGCACGCCGGGAAATCGAGCGAGCTTTTGTTTCTGGACTGTTGCAATACGACGCAAAGCATGGGGAAGACTCGTGGCTGAGACCAGCACCATCACGCGCGATCGCGATCTGATCGAAGCCGTCGCCCAAGCGATCTTCGAGGCGGACGAAGACATCGTCGAAGCTGAGGAGGCGCGACTGCGCGCCGTTGGCGAGACGGTGGCAGCAGACTGTCTCGCCGGGCCCCGCGCCCGTTGGGACGACCCGAAGAACGCACCGATCCTCGACGCCTTCCGGGAGCGTGCGCGAGCGGCCATCAAGGCCGTCCGGGTCGCTGAGGCTGGCGACACGATTACGCCGGCCATGGTCCAGGTCCGCGACTGTGCTGTGTGCGCGTGCGAGCCGGAGCCGATCCCGAACTGCCCTGCCTGCGGCGGTGTCGGCGGCTTCACCAAGGCCGCCCTCGCGACGGGAGGCGCCCGTGGCTGACCTGTCCAAGCTCAAGCGCCTCGACGCGCTGATTCAGGACCTGCTCGACGAGATTGAGGATGCCGAGGGGGGCGATGCCATGGCCGAGGCGCTGTTTGAGCCGCTTAGCCAGGCCAGCGCCGCCGTGCATGGGGTTCTGACGGAGGCGCGCCATGGGTGAGCGCATCCCGCGTCCGCTGGTCTGGCGGGTTGTAGCCTTCATCGACACCAGCCGGGAGGTCGATGGCGAACTGGCCTTCCGCCACAGCCCGCAGGGCTTCGTCGGCGGCCACCACGGCTGGCTCGGCGTGATGGATGCCCAGGGCAGGCAACTCACCTTCGAGACGCCCGAAGAGGCGCAGGCCTGGATTGATGAGAGGAAGGCGCGCCATGGGTGAAGCGAAGATCGCCTGCACGGTTGCCGAAGCCCAAGTTGGCGACCTGCTCTGGGTCAACGTGGACCGCTGGCGCAAAGCGGAATGGGTGCTGTGGCCGGTGCAGAAGGTTGGTCGCGTCTACGCCTATGTCGGCACGGGCCCGCACGAGGCCGGATGGGTCCAGATCCATCGCGAGCAGCCCTACGACAGCAACCGCATCGTCGCCGGCTGGCAGGAGCGCGAGCTTCAGGCGTGGCGCCAACTCGCCACCGAGATCGCCGCTCGTGTCCGAGACTGCACCGAGATCGAGACCCTGAAGACCGTGGCGTTCGCGCTCGGCCTGGAGGGACCGCCTGACTTCGGCATCGTTCCGGAGCCCCGCCCATGAGCGCCGCTGACCAGAACACCGCGGCAACCAACAGTGAAACCCGCTTGATCCAAATGGACAAGCTATCTCCGGATGCGCCGAACGGAGGCGGAACGGTGGGACGGGATCGTCCCATCCTGTTCAGCGCCCCGATGGTGCTGGCCCTGCTCCGCGAGGCGCGCCAGCCCGGAACCGGCAAGACGCAGACGCGGCGGATCCTGCGCCTGCCAAAATGGGCGAGCACCGATCCGGCTGACGTCGAGTTCGGAGCGTCCGGCGCCCCGGAGGTGATCTGCCGGGACACCGGTTGCCTCACCGCGCTGCCGATCTCTTTCGCGACCGGCGACCGGCTTTGGGTCAAGGAAACTTGGCGGGCCATTCCCGAAGCTCTGAGCGAGTGCGAGGGGCCGGAGGATCTGCGGTTCGCCGCCAGCGTCGACGAGGCCGAGCACGCGATCAACAAGTGGCGGCCGTCCCTCTTCATGCCGCGCTGGGCATCACGCCTCACGCTCCTGGTGACGGACGTCCGGGTCGAGCGGCTGCAGGACATCAGCCACGAAGATGCGGCGGCCGAGGGCCTGATCGCCGAGCGCACGCCGTTCGGTGGTGTGCTGACCAATCTATCGACGGGCGAAGCCAAGCCGCTCACGCGCATCCGCTGGCAGGGCGCGCCGGATCTGCCGTTGCGAGGCATGGAGCGTCGCGCCTTCCAGGACCTTTGGGAGCGCATCCACGGCCCCGACGCCTGGGCGGCCAATCCGTGGGTGGTCGCGGTCAGCTTCGCAGTCGTGGATCGCAACATCGACGACATGCCTATGCCGCTCGCCACAGCCGACGCGCTCGACATCGCGGGGGCGGCATGACGAAGCGCGCCCCGAAGCCCCCACCGCCACCGACCGAGGACGAGCGCCGCCGCGCGGGCGAAGCCGCCCGGGCGCTGCGCGAGGCCATCGCCGACCCGTTCACCATGGGTGCGAAGAGCGTCGCGCACGTCGATCTCGCCCGGCCGCGCCGCGGCGAATGGTGGGAGAGCTGGGCGAACCTGCCCGGATTCCACCGGATCAACGGGCGTGGTGGCCGCTACATCCACGCCCTGCTGCCCGGCTGGACCTACGAGCGGCATGAGATCGTGGCCGAGATGATCCCCGACCTTGAGGCCCTGGCCGAGCACGGCGTCCGGCCGACCGAGGCGACGAGCGGGAGGGCAGCGTGAGCACTTGGACCAAGCGCGAGCCGCGCTGGAACTGGCGCGCCTATCTCACCACAGACGAGGCGGCGACCGTCGCTCGTGCCGAGACGGCGAAGGCCGAGTGGCAGCGCCTGCAAGCGGAGCGTGCCGCGATCCAGAACCGAGCGATCCACCGCGCGAAATACGAAGTCGGGCTGAAGGAGCGGGGAGGGGGCGATGCGTCCTGACATCATGACCCCGCGCGAGGTTGCGGATGAGTGGGGCTGCTCCGAGAAGCACGTCCGCAACATGGTCAATCGCGGGGAGCTCAGGCACTTTCGCCTTGGCGGAAAGCTGCTGCGGATTCCCCGATCCGCCGTGGAGGAAGCGGAATGCGCGATGATGGTGAGCCCTACGAGATCGGACTGCTCAAAGGAGAGTGCGCCCTCAGTTTCTGGGTCACCGTCGATGGCAAGCGGAAGCGGAAACGTTACCGCCTTGGCACCAGCGATGAGGCCGAGGCCCGGCGACGTGCTCCGGCGGTATATGCGCGAGCCGTCCGGCCCCAAGGCAAATCCGTAAGGGAGCTCTGGGACGCCTATGTCCTCGACAAGAAGGGCAGACCGGTCGCCACCGTCATGCCGTTCGAGTGGAAGGCCCTGGAGGCGCGCTTCGGCGCGATGGATGCCGAGGCCATCGAGATCGCAGATTGCCGAGCCCACATCGAGGAGCGCCGCGCGGCCGGCCGGAAGGACGGCACGATCATCACCGAACTCGGCCGGCTCCGGATGGTCCTGAAATGGGCCCTGAAGAACAAGCTGATTACCGTCGCGCCAGACATCGAGCGCCCGGCCACCGTGAAGCGGAAAGAGCGCCATCTCACCGCCCATGAGGTCCGCCGGCTCGCTGCGGCCTGCAAGACGCCGCACCTGGAGCTGTTCGTCCATCTCGCCTACGCGACCGCCGGCAGGGCAGGGGCCATCCTCGGCCTGACCTGGGACCGGTGCGACTTCGAGCGCGAGAAGATCGACCTGGAGGACCCGGAGATCATCATCCCGCACAAGGGGAGGGCGATCGTGCCGATGACGCGTACGCTGAAGACGCGCCTGCTCGCCGCCAAAGCCGGCGCGCGCTCGCCCTACGTGATCGAGTGGAACAAGCAGCGGGTGCGGTCGGTGAAAAAGGGGCTCGCCAGCGCAGCTGAGGCCGCTGGCCTTCAGCACACCCACCCTCACCTGCTCCGGCACAGCGCCGCGGTCCGGATGGCCGAGACCGGCAATGACATGGAGGAGATCCGCTCGTACCTGGGCCATGAGAACGTCGCGACCACGCGGCGGATCTATGCCCGGTTCTCCCCGGACCACCTGCGGGGCGCCGCAGCGAGCCTGGAACTCGACGAGGGGCTGGAGGAGGTCGCCATCCGGAAGGCCCGTGTTAATTAGTTCTCCCAGGTTCAGCGAACTGGAAAACCGTGAACGGCCGGGGAACATCAGGGCATTTTCGCCTCTGGCCGCTCAGCAAAAACCCAATGATTCCCGTACGTTCCATATAGGGAACAAAGTTGACATGGTAGGGGTCACAGGTTCGATCCCTGTCGCGCCCACCACCATCTCGATGACTCAGTCGGTCGTCGCGTGGTGATCCCAGGTTCAGCGAACTTGGAACAGGTTCAAATGGCCGGTTCGGCAGGTTCGGTGCCGTGGCCACGACGGCGAACCCGGATACTTTGGAGACGCAGGACTTGCGCGCGGGCCTCGAGCCTGGAAGCGTGCGTCAGCCCGGGCGATCTCCCGCTATCCCATCACAACATTTTGCTTTCGGCGCGCGGTTAAGGACCAGCAGCTCGGACTCCGGGCGGGACCAGCCACGGCGCTCACAACGCCGGCGCAACCGCCGGTCACGCTGAGCGTCCTCGGCGGGACCGCCTTCGGGAACACGCAGGAGCCCCGCGTCCTGGGGTGACGTGCAACGACGCACGCGCACCCTGCGCCCAACATCGCCCGCGGTCCCGATTTGGTGAAGCCGGTCGGGCTGCCCATCTGCACGAAGCAGATCGAACGGCCTTTCTCGCGCGCCGGATGGTCGGCTCAGAATGCAGGGGTGGGAGAGCTGAGGCGCACCATGGTCCGGACAACCATCCTGCTGGCAGATCCGGTGACGGCATGAGTGCGGAGCCGGATCCCAGGCACGAGATCGTCGCGGCCCGCCTGATGCGGCAGCTGTACGGATTTGCGCAGGGCCTCAACCTCGACGTGGAGACGACGCGCGGCATCGTCGACCGGGTCATCGCCGACATGCCGCTGGCCCCGGACGACGACCGTCTGGCCCGGGCTCGCAACTGGATGCTGATCGCGTCGGCCTAGGTTGGCCCGTCCTGTCGAAGGCGCCTGCGCCGCGCGGCCGGGGCCGGGCCTTCGTCCGGGGGTCCGGCGGCGCAGTCGGCCGAGCGCGAAGCCGCCAGCGCCGTCGCCAAGGGCGCCGGGATCCCCGGCCGGGAGCGCGCTGTGCCCGTGACCCGCGCGCCGGAGCGTCCGGAGGCCTGGCCGGCAGAGAGATGAGCCGGGCCTCAGTCCGTTGGGCGGCTGCCGCTGCGTACCGGAGGTCGGCCAGCCTCGTTTGGCGATCAGGCCGGCAGGCCCGCGATCGCCAGAGCGTCGGCGTAGATCCGCGTCGTCTTCTCGAGCGGAAAGGGGATGCGCGCGAGGAAGCCCGAGATCGTCAACTTTGGTTCGATGGCAAGCAGCTCCTCCACCGCTTCGCGGGCGCGGTCCGGCCGTCCGAGCTTGACGCTGGCGACCGCGAGCACGCGGAGGGCTACGGCGAAACGGCGGTTCTGCGCGAGGGCGCGCTCAGCCCAAGCGATCGCATCGGTGTCGTTCTCGTCGATCAGGTCGGCCACCGCCATCACGCCGGACATCAGCCAGCCGCGCGGATCGCGCGGGTTGAGCCGCTGCGCGCGGGCCACCAGGGCGCGGCCCTCGATGCCGTTGCCGCACATGGTCTCGATCCAGCCCGCGAGGGTCAGCGCCATCGCGGAGTTCGGGTTGAGGAGCAGCGAGCGGCGGAAGAGGTCGCGGGCGCGCTCGCGCCCGCTCGCCGCCATGTTCCAGATCGCGAAGGCGGACATCCACAAGACCTGCGCGTCGCCGGGGGCGCGTTCGACCGCACGCCACGCGAGGTCGACGGCCTGGCGGCGGGCATGGTCGTCCTGCTCGGCCCAGCCCTGGAAGTGGCACTGCGCGCGGCAATAGGCCGTCGCAGCCATCGCGGAGGCGTAGTCCGGTTCCACCACCAGAGCCTCGCCCAGGCAGGCAAGGGCTGCCTCCATGCCGGCACCGGTGAACGCGGACAGGTGGGCGTTGGCACGCAGCAGAAGCTCGTAGGCGTCGAGCCGCGACGGGGCGGTGCGCCCGAGGCGACCGATCTCGGCCTGCTGCAGGGTCGGCTCGATCGCCGCAGCGACGCTGTCGGCGACCCGCTCCTGCAGCGCGAACACGTCCTGCAGGTCACCGTCGAACCGGTCCGACCAGAGATGGGCGCCCGAGACCGCATCGACGAGCTGCCCCGCTATGCGCAGCCGGTCGCGGCTGCGGCGCACGCTGCCCTCGAGCACGTAGCCGACGCCGAGTTCCTCACCGACCCGGCGCACGTCGATCGCCTTGCCCTTGTAGGTGAAGGAGGAGTTGCGCGCGATCACGCACAGGCCGCTCATGCGCGACAGCGTCGTGATGATCTCCTCGCAAATTCCGTCCGCGAAATAGTCCTGCTCCGGCTCGCCGCTCATGTTCGTGAAGGGCAGGACCGCGACGGCCGGCAGTCGTGGTCCCGCGCGCCAGGACGGCGCGGCGTCGGGGCCCGTCCCCGCGCCCGCCTTGGTCAGCGTCTCGTCCACCTCCGTCACCGCGCCGACGAAGCGCACGCCCTTGCGCGGGAGCGTGCGGATCAGGCGCTGGTCGTGGCCCGTGTCGCCGATCGCGGCGCGCGCCGCGTTCAGCCGGCTGCTGATCGTCGCCTCCGACACGATGCGGCCATGCCAGATCACCGTCAGCAGGTCGTCGCGGCTGACCACGCGATCGCGGGCCGCGACGAGGTGCGCGAGGACATCGAAGACCTGCGGCGCGAGCGCGACGAGGCTGCCCCTCTCCCTGAGCTCGCGCCGGGCCGTGTCGAGGGTGAAGGACCCGAACTGGTAGATCACGCGGCCGCCTCAGCGATCATGCCGGCTCAGCAGGACCGCTCAGGGCCGAAAATCAAGGGGTTCTGAAGGGGAGTTCCACGGCATCTGAAAGCGGCAAGCCGCTGTTCAGGGCAGTATCCGGCGCATCGACACCTCAGCAGCGGGATGCGCCCATGCCGTCCGAGACCATCAACCAGACCCGCCGCCGCCTTCTCGTCGGCGCGGCGGCCAGCATCGCGGCCGCCGAACTCGGCCTCGTTCATTCAGTGCGTGCGCAGACGGGATCGGGCGCCGGCGCCGCGTTCGGGCCCCTGAGGGAGGTCGAAGCCGGCCTCCTGCGCGTCGGCTATCTCGAGGCGGGCAATCCGTCCGGCCCGGCAGCGATCCTGCTGCACGGCTGGCCCTACGACATCCACAGCTTCGGGGAGGTCGTACCGTTGCTCATTGCGGCGGGGTACCGGGTGATCGTACCCTACCTGCGCGGCTACGGCACGACGCGCTTCCTGGCGAAGGAGACCGTGCGCAACGGCCAGCAGGCGGCGCTCGCGGTCGACGTCGTCGCCCTGATGGACGCACTCGACATCCGTCAGGCCGTTCTCGCCGGCTTCGACTGGGGCGCCCGTACCGCCTGCATCGTCGCCGCGCTCTGGCCGGAGCGTTGCAAGGCCCTGGTGTCGGTCAGCGGCTATCTGATCGGCAACCAGGATGCCGGCAAGCGGCCGCTGCCGCCTCAGGCCGAGTTCTCCTGGTGGTACCAATTCTACTTCGCCACCAGCCGCGGCCGCGCGGGCTACGAGGCCAACCGCACGGAGTTCGCCCGGCTGATCTGGCGGACAGCGTCGCCGCGCTGGCAGTTCGACGACGCCACCTTCGCGCGCAGTGCCGCAGCCTTCGACAATCCGGATCACGTCAGCATCGTCATCCACAATTACCGCTGGCGCTTGGGTCTCGCCGATGGCGAGCGGCGGTACGATACCCTCGAAGCCCGCTTGGCGGAGACGCCGAAGATCGGCGTGCCGACGATCACGATGGAGGGGGACGCGAACGGGGCACCGCACCCCGATCCCGGCGCCTACGCCAAGCAGTTCTCCGGGCGCTACGAGCACCGCACGATCCGCGGCGGCATCGGGCACAACCTTCCGCAGGAGGCCCCGCAGGCCTTCGCGCAGGCCGTGTTGGACGCCGGTGCGCTCTGACGGTCGCCTCCGCGGGCGGGGTGCCGTTCCCGCTTCCTGCATCGCCGCCGCGCTCCTTCCGGTCGCGGCCGCTCGGGGGTCGTTCCCCTGACGGCCGGCATGATCCCGGCTCCGGGCCTGCGGGGCGGGCTCTACGACGGCACCGCGCAGCGCGAGACGCGGCAGGAGCATGACAAATCTCCGGATCGAGACCGATTTTCAGTCCAGCTTAGCCGGAACGGATTGTTTTCAATCAGCTCCGGAGAGCATCATGCTGAGCAAGGATGCCTACGCACACGAGATCGCCGCGCTCTTGATCGCGGACATCAGGACGTCGGGCGCGCGGAGTGCGGCGGAGATCAGGGAGGCGTTCCGCATCTCGCTCCGAAGCCTGCTCGGGGACGCGGAGATCCCGGCGCAGATCGCCATCCTGATGCCGACAGGCGCCGAGCGCTGGCCGACGATCGTGGTCGAGCGGCGCCCCTTGCCGGACGCGTAGTTCGGCGGCAGTGCAGGTCCGTTGGAGGAAACGTTGAGCCCCCCCGCACCGACGAAGGACTGGTACAGCCCGGGCGAACTCGCCGTTCATTGCGGCTGCAGCGTTGACGAGATCGAGGCGCTCACCCGGCGCCACCACTGGCCGCGCGTGCATGGCGAGCACGGTGGCAAGATCGGCGTTGACGTGGCGACCGTGCAGCGCGCGCTCGGCAGCGCGCCGACGACCGTTCACGGAAGCGTCGAAAGTCAGCCGGCGCGGTCGGCTCTAGGTGAGCGAAGCGCGCGCAATGGAGGTCAGCCTTGAGCAAGGACGTCATACCGGGACCGCACCTCACGATCCTCGATCCGCCGACGATCCTGGATTCCGTTGGTCCGAGCCCCGTTCCCATGCCCTTCACCGAACCCGGCGAAGTGGCCGATCCGTCCGGAGACTTGTGGCTCGACGCGTTCGGAGACCGGCTCGTGCACGGTGAGATGACCGTGACGCCCGAGCAGGCCCGGGCCGCAGCCCAGCACGGGTGGGAGACCGTCCCGGGCAGCGCGCGCGACGGGCAGGTCACGGTCCGGCGGCCGGATCCGCATCCCGAGCAGGATTGACCGGGCCCGCCGCCCCCTGGGCGGGACCACTGGGCCCGGAGTTCGGCGTTGGCCGATCAATGCGGCTCGGCGGAGGAGGCAGGTCCAGGCGCGGGGAAAGACGAAGCGCCGTTTCGGTCCGCGGCTCTGGCGACACACCATCTCGGAAGTCCGTTCACACCAGCCTTCGCGGCGAAAAGCCGCGCGGGCGTCGATGACGGTCGGCTCTGGTTTTGCCTGCCCGATGGTCGTCGTGATCCGGGCGCGCTCGCGGAGCGGCAGACGGCTGGCGAGCCGCGTCCCGACAATCGTCCGCAACCCGACAGCTGACCGCCCGACGATCGACCGGCGGCGCCCTTCATCATCCCGGATCGGCAGTCCGGCTAGCCAGGGCCGCCCCCAGGCAGTAGCCTCTCATCTTCGAAGCGAAGGACCAGTCGAGTCACACTGAATTCGTGGCAACAAGCGAACCTTAAGGCGCCCCCAAAACCGCCACCCCGGTCATGGGCGCGGTTTCGACTGAATTTGACGCTGGGTCGCGCGCGGGACACCTATGGGCCAGGCGCATCAGAAGGTGTTCAAGGCGGGAGAATGGAAACGGATCGAGTGCCAAGAGCGAAGCAAGTCTTGCACCATGCGGCCCATGGGCCCGCAAAAATACTTTCCGTCCAGTACCTGAGGGGTGCCGCCGCTGTAGCGGTCATCTTATTCCACGTCTTTCAGGGACGCCTGTTCGGGCTGGCGAACGTTGGGAAGTATGGAGTCGATTTATTTTTTGTTATCAGCGGTTTTATAATGATGGGGTTATCTTACAATGGAACTGTCGGCCCCGGGCGGTTCATGGTGGATCGCGCCATCAGGATCATTCCGACTTACTGGGCCGCAACATTTTTATGGCTGTCGGTCAATACGTTCGGCAACATCAATTCTTTCAGCTCCGGATCGGATTTATCTCGCCTGATAAGCTCACTGCTCTTTCTGCCCTCCAGAAGCCCTGAGGGCATGTACCCGACACTATACCTCGGGTGGACATTGAATTATGAAATGTTCTTCTATCTTCTTTTTGCCATATCGATGTTCGTCAGCAGAAAATTTCGCATCCTCATACTGGGTGGTCTGCTGTCCACGTTTGTGGCTGCAGGCGTTTACAACCACGACAGATCGGACGTGGTCGCGTTTTACACGAATCCCATCGTCCTCGAATTTTTGGCCGGCGCTTCTCTGGCCTGCGCCTTCGGAATGGATCTGCGACGTCGCAGCTTAGAAGTGTGTGTGCTGGCAACCTGCTCTATATCGCTCGTCCTTTCCGTCGGATACCTGCTGGATGAACGATTGATCTGGGGAGCAGCGGCAGTATTTATGCTCGGAGTATTTTTGCTTTGTGAGAGATATCGCGCAATTCCATATGTGCCGATCCTGCTTCTGCTCGGCAATGCGTCCTATGCGATATATCTGTTCCAAGATTTTGGTGGGATTGTGATCTTATCCGCAGCTCGGATATTCGGCGATCACGTGGAACAGGTCGTGTTTTACTCGTTTCCCGGTGGCCTGTTGCGGTGCGCAGCTGCCGTGGCGGTCGGCATTCTGGCCCATTATCTCATCGAGAAGCCGCTGACACGCGGTGCACGTCAGATACAGATCCTGCTATCGCGTGCGCCAGCGCGAGCGACGTGAGCGCGCGTCAGGGATCAGCGCGGCGCTGAGGCGGATGGCGCGGCGGCGCAAGCGGGCCGCCACGCCGGCAGCCCGGCCGGGAGCGCCGCGCCGACGTGCCACCCGGCGCATCCATCCGGACGGGACCGTGAGCCGCTCCTCATCGCCAGCCATCCCGCCCCTGAAGCCGCGGAGTCGCAGCATGGCCGCGACACGCCCCGGAGGGCCAGTCGGACCGAGCCGGCCAGCGTAGGGATCGCGAAGGGCCGCGAACCATCTCGGGTGCCGCGAGAAGCCGCCCGGCTCCTCCGTTCCGCCGCCCGCGCGACGGAAGGCGCCCGCAGCGGAGAAGCTACGAGCCCTTCAGCGGATCGATGAGACCGGCCTCTTCGTCTTCGGACACGATGCCGGTCGGGTGATCCCCGCCGGCGGATTTTCCGTCCGGAGGCTGCCGCTGCGGGCCGCCGTCCTCGATGATCCGCCTCCTGCTGGCATCCTCGCGCTCAGCAACCTCATCCAAAGACGGCACCTTGCCGTCGTTGTCGTCGCCAGTCATCGCGCTCTCCCACGCTCTTGTGGAGACGGCAGACGACCAGAGCCATGGCGTGGCGACCAGCCGCCCGTGGACGGCGCGTCGGCCATCCGCTCCCTTCGAAACGAAGTGATCAGCGGCCTCGCGCGTTCCGCCTGCGGCCGTATGACGGGGACGGCCCATCCTTGACGCCTTCGCGGCCGCGGAACGCGCCGACGGCGCGGAGCGCGCGGTCCGCCACCGGCTCCGCGCCGCTCCGCGATGGATCGGGGCCGGGCGCATGACGCAGCCACGCGCCCGTCGCCAGACCGTGCGGGCAGGCGATCGCGCGCAAGCTCCGCGCGGAGGCTGATGCCGCGGGTGCGGAAGGGATCTGTTCGAATGACCGAACGGTTTGCCGGATCTGGCATGGTGAGGACGCTCATGACCGCATCCCGGCCAGCGGGCGCGAGAGCGGGGCAAACCCGCGCGCGTCGCGCCGGCCGATGCGACGGGCTCACCTGGCGATCAGTCGTTCTTACCGGCCTCCAGAAGCACAAGTCGGACAAGCTCCGATTGCCTGGATGTATTGGTCTTTCGGAAGATTGCTCGCAGTTGCGTGCGAACCGTCGCGTAGCTGATGCCATAGCGGTCGGCAATGTCCGTGAGGCTCGCCGTGCCGTCGAGAGCGGACGCCAGCCGCGCCTCCGCGGCCGTCAGTCGGTAGGTCCTGAGCAGGGCCTCTTGGACGTCGGCAGGACGTCTGCGCGTCTCGCATCGCCGCAGAACCAGAAGCGCGAGCCTGGCCGGCAGCACAAGCGGGCTCAAGCGCCCCGCGGTCAGGAATTTCGGATCGACCGGCATCGTGCAGGACGCGAACGCCCCCCAGGGCGTCGTGACGGCCGGAGCGGTCGCGAACGGACCCGCTGGAACGCTCGGGGCGCAGGCACTTGCGACGGCGTCACGAATGCGGGCGAGAAGATCGGGATGGCGGACCTCCAGCCTGTCCCGCGCTCCGCAGCGCAGCATCTTGCCATCGCGCAGGAGCGCTTCCGCCGCCGCATTGGCGCCGTAGATCCGCAGGTCAGGCGCCAGCAGCAGGGCTGGTTCGACGAGCGCATCGAGGAGCGGGCCGCTCAGGCGCTTCGTCCCTGCAGCGCGGCTGACATCGAGTGTCCGGCGGATACGCGGCCCAAGCATCTTCAGGAGAGGCTCATAAGTGCCGTTCGCGCGATCGGCGTGTCGCACCTCGTAATGCAGGGAGATGAAGCCGAGCCGCCCATCCCGTTCGGCGATCCGCATCCCGGTCGACCCCTCGGCTCCCCCTGCCCGGGAGAGCCAGTCTGTATAGAACTCTGTATGCGCGAACGTCGCCGCTGGCAGCATTCTTTCGCTGAAGATCGGCTGCATTGCTGGGGCAGCGAGCATCACCGGCATCCAGGGATTGATCGTATTGAAATGCTCGGCATAGGCGGCCACGATGCCATCGGGCCATCCGAAAGCCGTCAGAGGAACCGCGCTTTCACCGAGAACGTCCACGAACTGAAACCCGGCTTTGCCACCGGGAACGGCAGCCGCGAAGGCGGCCATCACGGCCGTCCATGCATCGGGATCGAAGGCGGCACGATCGATCAGGCTTCCGATCTCTTGGGCGAGGGCGATCACTCCTGGTCCGTGCTCGCTCAACAGCCGCATCCCAGACTATCGGAGGCCCTTCGCGCGCGGGCTCACGCACGCATCCTGCCGTCAAGCAAGTTGCCATTCAAGCTGTCACTGGCGGGCCGTATCGCGAACACTTGCGCATGCAGGCGCACAGCAGTCATGGCGCGCACAAGTGCGGGAGACCCGGGTCGGCCTGAGTGTAAAGGACCCGGCGTGGCTGTCCCACATTCCGGCCGACGGACCGGCATCGCGGCGGCGCGAGCGCGACCGCGCTATTCCATCTGCCACCGGTCCGGATCGTCGTCTCCGGCCTGTTGCGGCTCCCAGTCGGGGTCGTAATCGTCCATCGGAGGCACCCTCCGCCAAGCCGACCACCATGCACCGCGTGTGCCACGGGAGGCGTGTGGACAGGCACGGAGACGGCTGGTCCGGTTCGAGCGCGAGACGACCGGTCTGGAAGATCCGGACATCATCATGCCGCACGCGGGGAGGGCGATCGTGCCGATGACCCGCGCGCTGAAGACGCGGCGGCGCGTCGCCAGAGCCGGCATGCACGCCCTGCGTGATCGCGTGCAACACGCAGCGGGTCGCCCGGTGAAGGGGCTCGCAAGCGCCGCCGATGCGGCAGGATTGCAACACACGCCCCCCCATCGGCGCCCGCCCGGCGCGGCGGTCCGGATGGCCGAGACCGGCAACGGCATGGAGGAGATCCGCTCGTAGCCCGGCCGCGAGAACGTCGCGACCACGCAGCCGATCTACGCCCGGCTCTCCCAAGACTACCTGCGGGGCGCCGCAGCCAGCCTCGAACGGCCCCGCACCGCGCCCGGCGATGAGCGCGACCGGCGCGTTAACATCTCATCGCACGACCGGCCGGGGCTTAACGCTTTGTTAACCATTCTAAACAGTTTAGTCGGGTCAGTTTCCTGGTGGCAGGGAGTAAAAGGCCCGTGAGCGAGCTGCAGAGGCTGCTGAGCGATCCTCGGTTTCGGCCCGCCGACACGACCAAGCGTGAGCCGGGCGCGGCCCCCGACGCCAATCTCGGCAACGTCCTGCGCGTCGTCTCGTCGATGCACGATCGGGCCGAGCTGCCGACGCCGCAATCGCCGCCGCAGGATTGGGATGCGCTGATCCACCGCGTCCAGGCCGCGGCCCGCCAAGCGCGCGTGATCGAGGCGCAGGCTCGCGAACGGGAGGAGCGCATCGAGCACGTGCTGGAGCGGGTTCGGGAAGACATCAACACCGCCAACGAGCGCGCCCGCGTCGCGGAGATGCAGGCCCGCGAGGCCCAGGTGCGCGCCGAGGCGCAGGTGATCGCCGCCGAGGAGCGCGCGAAGGCGGCGGAAGCGCGCGCCCGCGCCGCCGAGGAACGGGCGCGGCATGCCGAGGAATGGCTCGGGCGCGTCCAGGAAGCGATCATGGCCGAGTTCTCCGACCTGACCGATCAGGCCGCGGCATGACCACCACCGCCAGAGCGACGGTCGGTCCGCCGGAGAGTCACCCGCTGGCCGGGCTCGTCGGCCCGCGCGACAAGGCCGATCCGATCGACCGGGTGGTGGCGCTGTTCTCCGGCCCCGTCCCCAGCGCGCCCCCGGAGGGCGAGGACTGGTCGGCCTCCCTGGTTGCCGTACGCGGCGTTGCGACCCGGGTGCGCAGCCTGCAGAAGAGCGCCCACGATGCCATGCGGGACGCCCAGCGCTCGGTGCGCGAGGCCCAGATGGCGGCGCGCGCCGCCGGGGATCGGGCCGATCACGCCGAGACCCTGTTGCGCGAGGCGATCGCGCGGGCAGAGCGTGCCGAGGCGCAGGCCCGCGCGGCGGGTGAACGGGCCGACCGGGCGGAATCCCAGACGGCGGAAGCGCGGGCCTGGCTGCGCCGGATGCACGAATGCATGGTCAGCGAGTTCGGCCCGCTGGCCCAGGATGCGGTCGAGCCCTGAGCGGGCCGCGCCCGAGCCCTGCCGGCGGACCGGCAACCGGGCGGTCCGGCGCCGGACCGGCTAGGCGGCCACCGGAGCGGCCATGACGTCGACCGCGTGCTGCGCCCAGGCGTAGGGCTCGAAGCGGCCGTGATACACCGCGATCTCGAGTTGCAGGATCCGGATGCAGGCCTCCGACAGGCCGGGCAGGAGATCGCGGCCCGTGTCGTCGACGACGGATCTGATCGCGGCGAGCGGCCGATCATCCGCGTAGGTCACGAGCACGTCCTGCTCGGCATGCGGATCGAGCGGGTTGGCGCAGTAATGGGCCGGCATGGGTGAGCCTTCCTGCGGGCAGGGCCGCGACGGCCGCTTTAGGTCCGCCCTGTAACAGCCCTGTGAAGCGGGCTGGCCTGCGCCGAGGGGCGGCATCGGGCGCGGCCGCCGGGCGGCGGGCTCGCCCGCAGCCTGTCCCGCGCCAGCCGCACTTCCGACCAACCTATTTAAGCGCGCGCCAGCACCGCTGCGGACAGAGTGCCGTGTGTCGCTTCGACGTCGTCTTCCCGGCAGGATGGCCGTGACGCTCAGCCTCGTCCTCAGTGCCGCGCTCGCGCTCCTCACCGGGGTGGCGGCGCTGCTGTGGGCCGGCTTCGTCGCTCCGGAGCGGGAGGATTTCCTCGATGCACCCGGCCCCCGCGACCTGCGCACGTGGTGAGCGCCGGGCGCGGTTAGCGATCTCTTCACCGTGGGCCGAGGGGACGAGAACCCTCCCGGATCGCCGCCATTGCTAGGGGATGACCCTGTTCACGATCGTGCCCCCGGCTCAGCCACTGCCCAGCAGCCCCGCGCGGGAACGCCGCGCCGGGCGTTACGGCCACCTGATCGAGCGCCTCGCGCGCGAGATGAACGTGCCGGCCGCGACGTTCCTGGAGGAGCCGCCGGACGGGGATGCCGGCGAGCTCTTCGCCCTCGTGCGGCACTGGCTGGCGATCGACGACAACCAGGCGCGCCGCCGCGTCCTGAGCTTGGCGCGGCAGGAAGCCGAGCGATCCGGCTACAGCGAGTGCGCCTGAGCGCCGCCGCGCGGATTTCGGAGATGGCCGCCGGCGCGCTATGACCCTGCGGAGGCCCTCGCGGCGAGGGCCGGTTCTCGGAGACCTCACATGGATCTCGGCTTGAGCGGGCGCCGGGCGCTCGTCTGCGCGGCGAGCAAGGGCCTGGGCAAGGGCTGCGCCCTGGCGCTCGCCCGGGAGGGCGTCGCGGTGACGATCACCGCCCGCAACGCGGAGACGCTGGAGGCGACCGCCGCGGAGATCCGCCGCGAGACGGGGGTCACGGTCACCACCGTCGCGGGTGACATCGCCACCGAGGCCGGCCGGGCCGCGGCGCTGGCCGCCTGCCCGGAGCCCGACATCCTGGTCAACAATGCCGGCGGCCCGCCCCCCGGCAATTTCCGCGACTGGGACCGGGATGCCTGGATCCGGGCTCTGGACGCCAACATGCTGGCGCCGATCGCGCTCATAAAGGCGACCGTCGACGGGATGATCGACCGGAAGTTCGGCCGGATCGTCAACATCACCTCCGGGGCCGTGAAGGCGCCGATCGAGCATCTCGGGCTGTCCAACGGCGCCCGCTCGGGGCTGACGGGCTTCGTGGCCGGCCTCGCGCGGCAGACCGTGCGGCACGACGTGACGATCAACAACCTGCTCCCGGGCCCCTTCGACACCGACCGGATCCGCAGCAACGCCGCCGCGGGCGCCGCCAAGGCCGGCACCACCGTCGAGGCGTTCCTCGAGGCGCGGGCCCGCGACAATCCCGCCGGCCGCTTCGGCCACCCCGACGAGTTCGGCGCCGCCTGCGCGTTCCTGTGCAGCCGGCACGCCGGGTTCATCACCGGCCAGAACCTGCTGATGGACGGCGGCGCCTATCCCGGAACGTTCTGAGCGTGGGGACGGGCCTCCCGTTTGCATGGGCGTGGCAGGGAATCGTGCGGTGAGGATCATGAGCGTACGCGAGACCGTCGAGGAGCGTCTGGCCCGGATCGAAGCGGGGGATCCGGCGGTCTTCACCCGGCTCTACCCGGCCGAGGCGCGGGCGGCGGCCGAGGCCGCGGATGCGCGCCGCCGGGACGGGATCGCGCTCGGTCCCCTCGACGGCGCGATCGTGTCGATCAAGGACCTGTTCGACGTCGCCGGCGAGACGACGCGCGCCGGCTCCGTCCTGCTGGCGGACGCCGCCCCGGCCGGAGCCGATGCCCCGGTGGTCGCCCGCCTGCGCCGGGCCGGCGCGGTGATCTTGGGCAAGACCAACATGTCCGAATTCGCCTTCTCGGGCCTCGGGCTCAACCCGCATTACGGCACGCCCGGCAACGCCGCCGACCCGGCGCGCATCCCGGGCGGCTCCTCGTCGGGCGCCGGCGTCTCGGTGGGGCAGGGCACGAGCGACATCGCGATCGGGTCGGACACGGGCGGCTCGGTCCGGATCCCGGCCTCGCTGAACGGCGCCGTCGGCTTCAAGCCGACCGCCCGCCGCGTGCCGCTGGAGGGCGCCTTCCCGCTCTCATACGCCCTCGACTCCCTCGGCCCGCTCGCCCGGACGGTGGCGGCCTGCGCCGCGGCCGATGCCGTGATGGCCGGCGCCGAGCCCGAGCCCCTGGAAGCCTTCCCGCTCGCGGGCCTGCGCATCGGCGTGCCCCGGGGCCTCCTGTTCACCGAGACGGAGCCGCTCGTGGCCGAGGCCTTCGAGCGGACGCTGGCCCGCCTGTCCCGGGCCGGCGCGCGGGTGGCCGACCACCCGATCGACGACCTGCTCGCCGCCATGGACGCGGCGCTGCCGGACGGCTCCCTCGCGGCGATCGAGGCGGCCGCGATCCACGCCGACTGGCTGGACAGCCGGGCCGGCCGCTACGATCCGCGGGTCCATCGCCGGATCATGGCCGGCCGTTCCGCGACGGCGGCGAGCTACATCCGGACGATGCGCCGGCGGGCCGAGCTGATCGCCGCCTTCGACCGGCGGCTCGCCCCCCTCGACGTGCTGGCGCTCCCGGCGACGGCCACCACGGCGCCGCTGATCGCCCCGCTCCAGGCGGACGACGCGGCCTTCCTGGCGGCGAACCGGCTGATGCTGCGCAACACGGCCTTCGGCAATTTCTTCGACCTTACCGGCCTGTCCCTGCCGATGCCCGGCCTGTCCCGTCCGGCGGGGCTGATGCTGCTCGCCCGGCACGGGGCCGACCGCCGGCTGCTGGCGATCGGGGCCGGGGTCGAGGCCCTGCTGGCGGCCTGAGCCGGCCGCCCGGAGACCGGCCGACGCGGCCGCGGGGGCTGGGCACGGAGCCGCGGCCCCGTGCGGCGCGCCGCCGGGGCATGGCCCGACGCGCTGCTTCCAGGGATGACGCGGGGCGCCGCGAAGCCCGAACGCAACGTTGCTCAAAGCCGGCTTTTCGACGTCCCGCGGACGAGGGGGCTTTCACCGGCAGGCCGGCCGCCGTCCTCGATCCGCATCGCCCGCATTGCCGACTGGCGGCCCCTGGTGCACCTTGCGGGCGATCCGGACCCGGCCCGCGTCCCGCTTGGCGCGACCGCGCCGCGCCCGGATCACGGGACCGCCTGAGCCGGGCGGCGATCCCGGCAGCGGACCGGCAGGGAGCCGTCGCATGAGCGCAGCCACGCAGTCGATCGTCACGGACCGGGACGCGGAGTCCGGCGAAGGGGTTCAGGAGGCGGTCCGGGCGATGCGCGTCGACCTCGCGGCCGCCTACCGGCTGATCCACCGCCTCGGCCTCGACGACAGCATCTACACCCATATCTCGGCGCGGCTGCCGGGGGGCGGCCACCGGTTCCTGATCAATCCCTACGGGATGCGCTTCGAGGAAGTGACGCCGGACAACCTCGTCACCGTCGATCTCGACGGGCGCGTGGTGGAGGATCCGATGGGGCTGGGCATCAACCCGGCCGGGTTCACGATCCACAGCGCCATCCACGCCGCCCGCCACGACGCGATCTGCGTGCTGCACACCCACACGGTGGCGGGCGTGGCGGTCTCCTGCCAGGAGGAGGGACTCCTGCCCCTGAACCAATGGTCGATGCAGTTCACGGGGCGCGTCGCCTACCACGCCTACGAAGGCATCGCCCTCGACCTCGACGAGCGGCAGCGGCTCGTGGCCGATCTCGGCGACAAGCCCGTCATGGTCCTGCGCAACCACGGCCTGCTGACCTGCGGGCGCACGGTGGGCGAGGCGTTCCGGCTGATGCACAACCTCGAGCGCTCGTGCCGGGCGCAGCTGGCGATCCAGGCCGCGGGCGCCCCGGTGATCCGGCCCTCCGCCGCCGTCGCCGCCAAGACCGCCGGGCAATACGCCACCGGCTACGACCGCGTGGCGGTCCAGGGCGCCCCCGACAGCGAGTGGGCGGCGTTCAAGCGGATGCTCGCGCGGACGGACCCCGATTTCGCGCAGGGCTGAGGATCGCGGCCCGGGCGAGGCGCGACAGCCTTCGAGCCGGCGGGATCCCTCCGCCCCCCGCCCTCATTCCGCGGTGCCCGCGCCGGCGGGCCTCGCAGGAGGGCTCCCCTGGGCGCAGTGCTGGCTGGAGGTCTCCTGCGAGGCCTCCTGCGAGGCCTCCTGCGAGGCCTCCGCTGCGCTTCGGCACCTCGGGATGCGGGCGGGTGCGGGAGATCCCGCACCGGCCGGTCCAGGCGCCCCGATCCGCGCCCGCACAGCCATCGGGGGCGTCGCGTCGCGGCCGCCCGCTGCCTGGATCCGGCAGGCCGCCGGACCATCGTCTCACGGCTCCGCCCAGGCCCCGCTCGCCCGGTAGGTCTGCTTCAGGAACGCGATGAAGGCCCGGGTCTTGGCCGGCACGAAGGCCCGGCTCGGATAGACCGCGAAGATGCCGGCCGGGGCCGCGGCGGTGTAGGCGGGCAGGACCACCTCCAGCAGGCCGCCGCGCAGCTCCGCGTGCACGTCCCAGGTGGAGCGGAGCGCGATCCCGAGGCCGCCGATCACCGCCTCGCGCACGACCTCGTTGGAGTGCGTGCGCAGAGGCCCGGACGCGTTGACCGTGCAGGGCCCCTCCGGCCCGACCAGACGCCAGGGATTCTGGTTCTCGGTGGCCAGGCAGACATGGCCGCGCAGGTCGTCGAGGGTCTCCGGGCGCCCCGCCCCGTCGAGGTAGCCCGGCCGCGCGCACAGGACCCGCCGCACCGGGGCGAGCCGCACCGCCGTGAGGCCGGAACTCTCCAGCGCGCCGACCCGGATCGCGAGGTCGTAGCCGCGCTCGACGATCGACTCGAAATCGTCGCTCAACTCCAGGTTGAGGACGAGGTCGGGGTGCAGAGCGAAGAAGGCCCGCAGGTGCGGGACGATATGCAGCCGCCCGAAGGAACTCGGCGCCGTCACCCGCAGCGTCCCGCGGGCCCGGGACGCCGTCTGCGACACGAGGCTCTCGGCCTCCGCGATGGCATCGACGATCGGCGCGATGCGCTGGAAGAACGCCTCGCCGACATCCGTCGGGGCGACCCGCCGCGTGGTCCGGTGCAGCAGGCGCACGGCGAGCCGCTCCTCCAGCCGCTTCAGCCGCTTCGACACCACCGCCACCGACAGGCCGAGTTCCGATCCGGCCTGGGTCAGGCTGCCGGTGCGGACCACGCGGGCGAAGATCTCAAGATCGCTCTGGTCGTGCATTGTCAACGCCGCGGAAAAAATCAAATCCCTTTTGACGCCTTTTTCGCCAGAGCCAAGCGCCGTATCGAGGGGGACTTCAAAAATTTTTCGAGCGCCGTTCGATTTTTTCTGACGGTCGCCGCCACCCCAGATCAGGGAATCGCCATGTCGGGCCTCGTCGTCGCCGCAGAACTCCGCACCTTCCTGTCCGAGGAGGCGCTGCCCGGGACGGGCCTCTCCGCCGAGCGCTTCTGGGCGGGGTTCGAGGCGATCGTCCGGGATCTCGCGCCGCGCAACCGGGCGCTCCTCGACCGACGCGACGAACTCCAGGCGGATATCGATGCCTGGCACCGCGACCACCGCGGCCTGCCACACGACCCGGCCGCCTACGTGGCCTTCCTTACGCAGATCGGCTACCTGCAGCCGGAGCCCGGTGCCGTCCGGGTGACCACCGAGAACGTGGACGCGGAGATCGCCCGGATCGCCGGCCCGCAGCTCGTCGTGCCGATCTCGAACGCCCGCTACGCGCTCAACGCCGCCAATGCCCGCTGGGGCAGCCTCTACGACGCGCTCTACGGCACCGACGCGATCCCGCAGGCGGGCGACCTCGCCCCCGGCACCGGCTTCAACCCGGCCCGCGGCGCCGCGGTCGTCGCCCGCACCAAGGCGTTCCTCGACGCCACCGTGCCGCTGACCGCGGGCAGCTGGGCCGAGGCTGAAGGCTTCGCGGTGACGGACGGCCGCCTCGCCGTCGCCCTGGGCGCGGGCCGGACCGCGGCGCTCGTGGACGGGGCCGCCTTCGCGGGCTTCACCGGTGACGCGCAGGCCCCGCGCGCCCTGCTCCTGCGCCATAACGGGCTGCATATCGAGATCGCGATCGACCGGACGAGCCCGATCGGCCGCACCGATCCGGCCGGCATCGCCGACGTGGTGCTGGAGGCCGCCCTCTCGACCATCATGGACATGGAGGATTCGGTCGCCGCCGTGGACAGCGCCGACAAGGTCGCGGTCTACCGCAGCTGGCTCGGCCTGATGCGCGGCGACCTCGTCGCCCACCTGCCCAAGGGCGGCCGCACCATCGAGCGGCGGCTCGCCGCCGACCGGCCCTACACGGCGCCCGGCGGCGACCAGCTGACCCTGCACGGGCGGTCGCTGATGCTGGTCCGGCATGTGGGCCACCACATGTACACGGATGCCGTGACCCTCGACGGCGCCGAGATCCCCGAGACGATCCTCGACGCCGCCGTGACCGCGCTGATCGCCCTGCACGACCTGAACGGCGACGGGGCGTTCCGGAACAGCCGGACCGGCTCGGTCTACATGGTCAAGCCGAAGCTGCACGGCCCCGAGGAGGTCGCCTTCGCGGTGGAGCTGTTCGGGCGGGTCGAGGCGCTGCTCGGGCTCGCGCCGCAGACGCTCAAGATCGGCGTGATGGACGAGGAGCGGCGCACGACGCTGAACCTCAAGGCGGCGATCGCCGCGGCGTCGGACCGGCTGTTCTTCATCAATACCGGCTTCCTCGACCGGACCGGCGACGAGATCCACACCGCGCTCGAGGCCGGGCCGGTGGTCCGCAAGGACGCCATGAAGGCCACCGCCTGGATCCAGGCCTACGAGGACGGCAACGTCGATGCCGGCCTCGCCTGCGGGCTGCCGGGTCACGCGCAGATCGGCAAGGGCATGTGGGCCGCCCCCGACCGGATGGCGGCGATGCTGGAGGCGAAGGGCGCCCATCCGGACGCCGGCGCCAACACCGCCTGGGTGCCGTCCCCGACGGCGGCGACGCTGCACGCGCTGCACTATCACCGGACGGATGTCCGTGCCCGCCAGGCGGAGCTCGGCGGCCGGGCGCCCGCGACCCGCGCCGCCATGCTGACCCTGCCGCTCGCCGACGGCCCCTTCACGCCGGACGCGGTGCGGGAGGAGCTCGACAACAACTGCCAGGGGATCCTGGGCTACGTGGTCCGCTGGATCGACCAGGGCATCGGCTGCTCGAAGGTGCCCGACATCCACGATGTCGGGCTGATGGAGGACCGCGCCACCCTGCGCATCTCCAGCCAGCACATCGCCAACTGGCTCCGCCACAGCATCGTGGACCGGGATCAGGTGGCCGAGGCCCTGCGGCGGATGGCGGCGGTCGTCGACCGTCAGAATGCCGGCGATCCGGCCTACCGGCCGATGGCTCCGGGCTTCGACGGGCCGGCCTTCCGGGCCGCGGAGGCCCTGGTCTTCGAGGGCGCGCAGCAGCCGAACGGCTACACGGAGTTCGTGCTGCACCGGTTCCGCCGCGAGGCCAAGGGTCGGGCGGCCTGACCATCGCCCCCGCCGGGTCCGGGGCGCGCTTCGGGACCCGGCACGCCGGTGATGCCTGCGGGACCGGAGGCGACGGCTGAGGATCCTCCCGGCCTCCCGGCCCGCCCGCGCCGCGATCGGCGGGCCGGACCGCGCTCCGGATCGATCCCGCGGCGGCTCCGGATCCCCGTTCCGGCGCGGAGGCCCGCGCCGCATCGGTCGCGGACGGGATCAGCGGCGCGCGCGCGTCATGACGTAGACGAGGAGATTCGCCACCGCCCGGTAGAATTCCGCCGGGATGGCCTGGTCGACCTCGACATGGTCGTACATCGCCCTTGTCAGGGCCTTGTCGATCACGACCTCGATTCGGTGCTTCTCGGCGATCTCCCGGATGCGCAGGGCGATCAGGTCCTTGCCCTTGGCCAGCACCATCGGGGCGTCGTTCTCGGTCTGGTCGTAGCGCAGCGCGATGGCGTAGTGTGTCGGGTTGGCCAGGATCATCGTGGACCGCGGCACCGCCGCCATCATCTGCCGCCGCAGGCGATCCTGGGCCAGGGAGCGCATCTTCGCCTTGACGAGCGGGTCGCCCTCGAGCTGCTTGAACTCGTCCTTCACCTCCTGCCGCGACATCCGCAAGTCGCGCTGCCACCGCATCCGGGTCCAGACCAAGTCTCCGGCGACCAGCGCGATCGTCGCCACGCTGACGGCCGAGACGAGGCGGACCGACAGGGTCAGCAGGAACTCGGGCAGGCCGACCGGATCCACGAACATGACAGTCACGATCTCATGCCGGTCCGCGTGCAGGACCATGAAGGCCATGCCGCCGATCGCCAGGAACTTGAAGAGGCTTTTCCCGAACTCGATGAATCCCTGTAAACTGAAGAGCCTATTCCAGCCACTGGCGGGCGAGATGCGGGACCATTGCGGCTGGATCCGGTCGAACACGATGCGCGGCGCATTCTGAACGATGGAGGCGGCGATCCCGGCGACCAGGAGGATCACCAGGATGGGGAGCAGGAACCGGCCCATCTCCAGGGCGAGGGCGTGGATGAGGCGCATGGCGTCCCGGCTGTTCTCCAGGGCGAAGCTGCGCGGCTGCTCGATGAGCAGCGCGAGCCGCCGCACGAACGGAACGCCCTGATCCCGCGCCACGAACACGAGGAAGATCAGCAGGCCCAGGATCGAGGCGAAGACCGGCGCCTCCCGCGAGAACGGCGTGTTCCCCTGCGCGATCGCGTCGCTGATCTTCTTGTCGCTCGCGGCCTCGGTCTTGCTCTCCTTGTCGTCAGACATCGCCGGTGGCCGATCTCGGGCGCCTTCCGTCGCAGCGGCAGCCGGTCCGGCGGGGAACGCGCGTCAGAACAGGGATTCGGGGCCGTTCCCGATCGCGACCGGCCCTAGCGGAAGTAGGTCTCATCCGAATCGGCCGGACTGAGCTCGATCTCGCCGCGGGCGGCCATCTCCAGGGCCTGATCGGTGATCGCGCGCCGGGCCTCCAGCACGTCCCGCTGCGCGGCGGGCTCGCCACCTTCCAGTTCGTGCTCGACGAGGCGCCGGGCGCGGGCGGTCAGGGCGCCGAGCACGACGTTGCGCAGCTGGCCGCTCGTGCCCTTCAGCGCCAGGATCACCTTCTCGTGCGGGATCTGATCGAAGAGGGTGGTGCGCGCCCGCGGCGTCATGTGGATGATGTCGTCGAAGGTGAAGAGCAGGCTCTTGAGGATCTCGGCCGATTTCGGACGCGATTGCGTGAGGTTGTCCAAGACCTCCTCCATGCTCTGGCGCTCCATCTTGTTGATGATGTCGGCCATCCGCGAATGGGTATCCGCCGCGGCATTGCGCGCCAGATTGATCATGAAGTCCTCGTGGATCGTCTGCTCGATCATCTTCATCGTCGCGTCGACGATCGGCTTGAAGGTCAGCATCCGGCGCATGACCCCGTTGCGCAGCGGCGCCGGCAGCTGGGCCATCACCTTGGCGGCGCAGGCCGGCTTCACCTTCGACAGGATCAGCGCCGCCGTCTGCGGATGCTCCTTGATCAGGTAGCTCGCCAGGGCGGTCTCGGAGCCGTTGGAGATCCGGTCCCAGATCGAGCGCTCGCCGGCGCCGAGCACGTCCGCCATGATGTCGGCGATCTGCTCCGGCGGGAGGACCCCCTCCAGCAGCTTCTCCATCTGGCGGGCCGTCCCGATCAGGTTGGCGCCGTCGGCGAAGAAGGCGGCGAGCCGCTCGACGATGGCCTCCAGCTGCGGGCGCGGGATCGGCCCGAGCTGCGAGACCGCGCGGGTGATCTGCTTCAGCTCGGCACTGTCGAAATACTTGACCAGGCGGCCCGCCGTGTCCTTGTTCATCGCGATGAGGACGGCCGCGACTTCCTCGGCGGGCGTCAGGACTCTTCGACCGACCGTGGTCATGGTACCTGCGGCCATGGCGATGCGCCCCGTCAGCCGTTGCCATCGGCCGCAGCGGGGCCGACGATCTCGGTGAGGGAGACGCCGAAGCGCGAATTGTCGTCCTCGACCACGACGACCTCGCCCCGGGCGATGACGCGGCCGTTCACGACCACGTCCACGGGCTCGCCGACGCGGTGGTCCAGGGGGACGATCGCCCCGCGCCCCAGCTTCATCAGGTTGGAGACCGGCATCGTGGCCGAGCCGAGGACCACCTGCATCAGAACCGGGATCCGCAGGATCGAATCGAGGTTCCGGCCGGCGCCCAGCCGCTCATCCTGCGACCGCTGCTGCTCGGCCTGGGCCTCGATCTTCGCGAACAGGCTCTCGCTGTGGCCGCCGGGCCCGGACTCGGCGTTCAGCGGATCGGAGGGAGGTGACATCTGGCGCTCCTCGAGGATGGGCAGGCTCGCGTCGCGGGAGCGCCGGGACCGGCACCCGCGGGAGCGATAAGGGGTCGCGGCCGCGGGCCGGCCGCCGGCGTCAGGCGCTGGTCAGGCTGCCGCCGACCGTGGAATCGTGGCCGGCGCCGGATGGCGCGGAGGTCGTCAGCCTGGCCCGCTCCGCCTTCAGTTCGGCCAGGGCCGCCTTCGCGATCTCGATCTCCCGACTGAGATCCTCGAGGACGACCCGCCCATCCTGCGCGAAGGACTGGACGGCGTTGCTCGCGCCGACGAGGGCGGAGGCGCTCCAGTCGACCATGTCCCGGTACTGGGCGTGATACCGGTCCAGCCGCTTCAGCCGCATGTACATCGGAACCAGGCAGGCCGTCGTCGCGACCAGCGCGGCGAACAGCAGGGCCTCAGCGAGCGAGAACATCATCGATAAACTCCTGGTCCTGATCGATGAAGCGGTCCACGCGCAGGACGATGGCGCCATCCTCCTGCCCGACGT
Source organism: uncultured Methylobacterium sp. (assembly GCA_963990595.1). GTDB lineage: Bacteria > Pseudomonadota > Alphaproteobacteria > Rhizobiales > Beijerinckiaceae > Methylobacterium. The sequence goes on along the minus strand of CAXDNE010000047.1, from coordinate 4,173 downwards.
CGCACCAGAACAGCTCGCGATCGTTGCCGATCAGCTTGACGCGGCTGCGCGGGGTGGCCCGGAGCTCCAGCACCTGGCCGACCTCCAGGTCGGCGATCGCGCCGAGCGTCAGGTGCTTCTCCTCCAGGATCGCCTTCAGCGTCACCGGGGTCTTCTGCACCTCGGCCGCGATCTGCTTGGTCCACCGGGAATCCCGCGTCGAGGATTCGCCGACCAGGATCCGCGCCAGGCTCTGGCGCATCGGGTTCAGGACGGATTGTGGGATGACGATGAACATCTCGCCGCCGCGATTGAGCGCCTGCAGCAGGAATTTCGCCGCGACCGCCTGGTTGTTCCGGCGGCCGATGACCGCGAAATCCATGCGCAGTTCCGTCCGCTCGAGCTTGAACGGCGTGTCCGCCACCAGCGCGAAGGCGGACTGCATCGCCTTGCCGATCTGCTCGAACAGGCGCTGAGCGATCCGCATCTCGATATTCGAGAAGGAGCGCTCCTCGTCGAGGGGCGGCTCGGAGCCGTCGGAGCCGAGAAGGACCTCCACCATCGTGAAGATGAAGTCCCGGTCGAAGCCCACCAGGATATGGCTGTCCCATTCCGGCGCCTGGAAGATCCCGGCGATCGCGTTCGACTCGTAGGGCTCGAGGATGTCCCCGAACCGCTGGCTCTCGACGTTGCTCAGCGAGAAGTAGACCGGGGAGGCCGCGAAGTGACGGAGCTGATCCGCGCAGAACGTCGCGACCCGGTCGAGGATCACGTGCAGCATCGGGAGGCGTTCGAGGGAGAGGCCCGCCGCGTCCAGCAGCCGGTCCCGGATGTCGTTGACGACCTGTTGCCGGTCCATGGTCAGGCTGCCTCACGCAGAACGGTCTCGCCGCGCGGCGCGTTCGTGATCGTCGCCTCCTCGACCTCGTCGATGGTCGGGCGGTAGGCCGCCGTGATCGCCTTGCGGCCGTGCTCCACGGCGATCTGCGGCAAGGCCCCGTTCATGTAAGCCAGCAGGGTCTGCTTCACGATGATGTAGACCCGCGCCTGCGCGTCCCGGGTGGCCTTCACCTTGTTGGCGATGGGCGCGACCACCGTGTAGGACACGAAGATGCCCGTGAAGGTGCCCACCAGGGCGGAGCCGATCAGGCTGCCCAGGAGGGCCGGCGACTGGTCGAGGGCGCCCATGGCCTTCACGATGCCGAGGATCGCCGCCACGATGCCCAGGGCCGGCAGCCCGTCGGCCATGCTCATCAGGGCGCTGTAGACCTTCAGCTTGTCGCCGCGATGGGTGGCGATCTCCTCCTCCATCAGCGCCTCGATCTCGTAGGGCCGCGCGTTGCCGATCAGGATCAGGCGGATGTAGTCGCAGTCGAACTACGTCGATACCCTGATCAAGAACAACGACAAGAGCATCGGCATCCTGGTGGACGCCGACATGGAAGAGGAGTCGACGAAGCTGAAGGCCCTCCAGGTCCAGCAGCAGCTCGGCATCCAGTCGCTCACGATCGCCAACACCACGACCCAGCAGATCCTGAGCCTGTTCCGGTCGTAAGTCCGGAGCCTCGCTCTCAGCGGCACCGGCCCTCGGCCGGTGCAGGCCGCGCGTCTTCGGGCGCGCGGCCTTTTCCTTGGTGCCGGGTCGCCGCGCGCCGCCATCTCCACGCAAGATTGATCCGCCACGCTGGCGCCGAGCCACTGCGGTGGAGACCTGAGTCCTGTCGATGCCCGGTCGTGCACACCTCGAGAAGCTTTGGCACAACATCCTGGAGCTGGGTCCGCGGCGGCTGATCGCGCTCGGGCTGGTGGGGCTCACGGTGTTCCTGGCGGTGGGCCTGGGCGCCTACTATCTCAGTCGCCCGTTGCGCGAGACCCTCTATTCCGGCCTCAGCCGGGACGACGTCAGCCGCATGGGCTCCGTGCTCAAGGATGCCGGCATCCCCTTCGACGTCAGCGCGGACGGCACGTCGGTGCTGGTCAGCTACGGGCAGACCGCCCAGGCCCGGATGCTGCTGGCCGAGAAGGGCCTGCCCCAGAGCGGCAAGGCCGGCTACGAGCTCTTCAACGACCTCGGCTCCCTGGGCCTGACCTCGTTCATGCAGGACATCACGCGGGTCCGGGCCCTGGAGGGCGAGATCGCCCGCACGATCCAGACGCTCAAGGGCGTCAAAGCGGCCCGGGTCCATATCGTGATGCCCGATCCCGGCTCGTTCCGCCGGGAGCAGCAGCCTGCCTCGGCCTCGGTGGTGGTGCGCACGGAACCCGCCAACGATCCCGCGGTCGCACCGGCCATCCGCCAGCTCGTCGCGGCCGCCATTCCCGGCATGAAGCCCGACAAGGTCACCGTGCTCAACACGGACGGGACCGTCCTGCTGGCCGGGGATGACAGCACCACGGCGCCGGCCGGCCGCTTGGCGAGCCTCGAACAGGCCGTCAACCGGGAGATCCAGGACAACATCCGCCGGACGCTCACCCCCTATCTCGGACCGAATAATTTCGAGGTCAGCGTGGTGGCGCGGCTGAACACCGACAAGACCAAGACCGACGAGACGATCTTCAATCCGGACCAGAAGGTCGAGCGCTCGCTGCGGACCATCAAGGAATCGGAGAGTTCGCAGAACCGGGCGCCGCAGAGGCCCACCACCGCCCAGCAGAACCTGCCCGACCAGCGCGTCCGCGCCGACGGGAACGAGAGCTCGAATTCCGAGAGCCAGCGCCGCGAGGAGCTGTCCAATTTCGAGATCTCCTCGAAGACGGTCTCCACCGTCAGCGACGGCTATTCCGTCAAGAACCTCTCGGTCGCCGTGCTGGTGAACCGGTCCCGGCTCGAATCGCTCGTCGGCGGCGGCAAGGACGGGCCCCAGGCCGATCTCGCGCCGAAGATCGCCGAGATCGAGCAGCTGGTCGCCTCGGCGGCCGGATTCGACAAGGCGCGGGGCGATCAGATCAAGGTGGCGGCGGTCAGCTTCGTGAGCGACGGCCAGCCGCTCGCCCCCGTCCCGGCCCTCGGGTTCGGCGACGTGCTGATGCGCCAGTCCGGCACCCTGATCAACGCGGCCACGATCCTGATCGTCGGGTGCCTGCTCATCTGGTTCGGCCTGCGCCCGGCCGTGAACGCGATCCTCGCCCGACCCACCGAGATCGGGACCGAACTCGCCCTCGCCACGCCGGACGCCGAGGCTGCGCTCGATGCGCTGCAGGCGGAATCTGTCGCGGCGGGTCCGAGCCTCATCGAGGATCTGACGGACCAGCTGGCCCGGTCGCCGATCCGCAAGCTGGAGCAGTTGGTCGATCTCGATGAGGAGCAGGTCGCCACGATCCTGAAGCAGTGGCTGACCCGCGAAGAGGCCGCGTGATGGCCGAAGCGCCCCCGGTCTGGACCGTCTTCTCGGGCACGGGCCAGCGATCCTCCTCCACCTTCGCCGCGCTGGCTCCCAAGCGTGTCGATGCGGATCCGCCGCCGCAGCCCGATCTCGACGCCGTCGCGGCCGCCGCCCGCGCGGAGGGACGCCGCGAGGGCGAGGCCCTGGCGCGGCGGGAAGCGCAGGACGCCGCCGCGGCGGAACGGCAGGCCGCCGCCGCCGCGCTCGCCGAGGCCCGGCAGCTCTGGGTGGAGGCGGAATCGGCGGCCCTGGCGGGCGCCTTCGCCGAGCAGATCCGGGCCCTCGAGGCGGGCCTGGCCCGGAGCGTGGCACGGGTTCTCCAGCCCTTCCTGACGGACGCCCTGCGGCAGGAGGCGATCCGCGCGCTGCACGCGACGCTCGCGTCCCTCGTGGCGGACGACCAGGCGGGCACGCTCGCGGTGACCGGCCCCGCGGATCTCGTCGCGGCTCTCGTCGGACGCCTGGACCTGCCGCCGGACCGCGTCACCGTCACCCCTGACGGCGGCCCCGATCTGCGGATCCGGACGAACGGGACCGTGATCGAGACCCGCCTCCGGGCCTGGGGTGAGCGCGTCGCCGCCCTGGTCGAGGAATGTTGAGCATGGCCAACACCCCATCCGAGATCATCATCGTTCGGCGGTCGAGCGAGGAGGAGCCCGTCTATCACGGGGGCGTCTGGAAGATCGCCCTGGCCGACTTCATGACCACCTTGATGGCGCTCTTCCTCGTCCTGTGGCTCATCAAGGCCACGAACGAGGAGACCAGGACCAGCATCGCGAACTACTTCAATCCGATCAGCCTGTCCGAGGCC
>CAXDNE010000046.1:0-32973 GCA_963990595.1 uncultured Methylobacterium sp. | reverse complement strand
CCCCCCGCCGGTGGCGCCGGCGCCCGGGGGGGCGGGCCGCGGGGCGGGGCGGGGCCCCCGCCGCCCGCGCCGGGCCGGGCCGACACGGTGCCGGCGAGAACCTGGGCCAGCTTGAGGTCCATGGCGGTGAAGGCGCTGCGCCGGCTTGATTGTAGCTTCAGCACCCCGACTGCCTCACCGGCTCGCCTGACCGGCACCAGCGCGCAGGAGCGCAGGCGAAGGGAGGCGACGAGATCCCGCTTGACCCGGGGGTCCTCCAGCACGTCGGGCACCAAAATGGGCTCGCCGGAGAGCAGGCATGCCCCTGCGAGGCTGTTTCGCAGCGGAAGCCGCAGGCCGGCGTGGCCCACGAGCACGCCCTTGGTGGCACGGTAGACCAGCTCCTCGCCGTCCAGCGTCTCGATGACGGCACCCTCGGCATGCGGCACGGCCTCCATCGCGCCCTCGACCAAGGCGTCCAGCATGGCCCCGATGTCGCCCTTGGCCACGGACATGGCGGCCTGGGTGCGGATCAACTCCTCGCTCCGTTGGAGCAGACGCCGCTGCTCGGCCAACGCGCGGCGTAGCTCCATCTGCGCCATGACCTGATCGGCCAGCGCCCGCAGGGACTCGGCCTGCCCCGCCGTCAGCCCGGACGGGCGCGAAGCGACGTCGATGACGCAGAGGCTCCCCAGCGCCTTGCCGCCCGGCGTGCGAAGGGGCGCGCCTGCGTAGAACCGGATGCGGGGCCCACCGGTGACCAGGGGGTTAGCTCGGGTGCGCGGGTCGCGGCTCAGGTCGGGGATGACGAGCAGGTCCGGCTCGACGAGCGCGTGGGCGCAGACGGACGCGTTCAGGTCCGTCCCGCACTCCGGGAAGCCGAGGCGTGCCTTGAACCACTGGCGGTCGCCGGCGACGAGGCTGACCAGGGCCACCGGAGTCTCGCAGATGTTGCGGGCGAGCAGGACGATGTCGTCGAAGCCCTTCTCCGGGGCGGTGTCGAGGATGTCGTAAGCGGCCAGGGCCGCGAGCCGGGTCGGGTCGACCAGGGTATCCAAGGCGGGTGCAGGTGCGGTCATGGAGAGGCCGGCGCTACGGGGCCCCGCGCGGAACCGACGGGCGCGGAGCGTCTGGGATATACGGCCATGCGTCGCCCATTCGCTTCGCTCAGGCAACGCTTGACCCTGTCCCGATAGCGCGAAATCGGCGCGCGGTGCAGCTTATGCGGGCGCCGGATGCCGAGAAGGCACGGGATCCCCAACCGGTCGCCCTCGCGGAGCCGTTAGGATGCCGCGATCAGGTCCTTGATGCGCGTGGCCAGCGCCTCCATCACGAATGGCTTGGTCAGCACCGCCATGCCGGGCTCAAGGTGGCCGTTGCCGACCGCCGCGTTCTCCGCGTAGCCGGTGATGAACAGCACCTTCAGGCCCGGGCGGTTCACGCGACCGGCATCGGCCATCTGCCGGCCGTTCATGCCGCCGGGGAGGCCGACATCGGTGACCAGAAGGTCGATGCGCACGTCCGACTGAAGCACCTTCAGGCCGGCGGCCGCGTCGGCCGCCTCGATGGCGGTGTAGCCGAGATCCTCCAGAACCTCGGTGACCAGCATGCGGATGCTCGGCTCGTCGTCGACGATGAGCACCGTCTCGCCCTGCTCGGCGCGCGGGGCCGAGGCGAGGTCCGGCATTCCCTCGATGTCCTCCGCGTTGCCGTAGTGGCGCGGCAGGTAGATGCACATGGTCGTGCCCTGGCCGACCTCCGAGTAGATCCGCACCTGCCCGCCCGACTGCCGGGCGAACCCGTAGATCATGGACAGGCCCAGGCCGGTGCCCTCTCCGATAGGCTTGGTCGTGAAGAAGGGGTCGAAGGCGCGCGCGACGACCTCCGGGGTCATGCCGGTGCCGGTGTCGGTGACGCACAGGGACAGGTACTGGCCCGGCGGCAGGTCGCGCTCTCGCGCCGCACGGTCGTCGAGCCACTTGTTGGCGGTCTCAATAGTGACGCGACCCCCCTCCGGCATGGCGTCGCGCGCGTTGATGCACAGGTTCAGCAGCGCGTTCTCAAGCTGCGGTGGGTCAACGAGCGCCGGCCAGAGGCCCGCCGCCCCAACCACCTCAATGTGGATGGCGGGCCCGACGGTCCGGCGGATCAGCTCCTCCATGCCGTGGACGAGGGCGTTCACGCTGGTCGGCTTAGGGTCGAGCGTCTGCCGCCGCGAGAACGCCAGCAGCCGGTGGGTGAGTGCGGCCGCGCGCTTGGCCGCACCTTGGGCCGCCGTCATGTAGCGGTCGAGGTCGGTCAGGCGGCCCTGGCTCATGCGGGTCTGCATCAGCTCCAGTGAGCCGGAGATGCCGGTAAGCAGGTTGTTGAAGTCGTGGGCGATGCCGCCTGTGAGCTGGCCCACCGCCTCCATCTTCTGCGATTGCCGCAGAGCCTCCTCGGTCCTGGCGAGCGCCTCGGCGGCCTCCTTCTCGGCCTGCACGTCGCGACCGACCGCGTGGATGAAGCTCTCGTCCGGCACCGCCGTCCAGGACAGCCAGCGGTAGCTGCCGTCCTTATGCCGGTAGCGGTTCTCGAAGCGCGGGATGACAGAGCCGACGGAGAGGTCGCCGGCCGCAGCCGCGGTGGAGGCCGCATCGTCTGGATGGACCAAATCCATGAAGGAGCGCCCGATGAGTTCGGCTTCGCTCCAGCCGAACAGCACGGTCCAAGCCGGGTTCACCGCGACGATGGTCCCGTCGAAGCGGGCCACCAGCATGACGTCGGTCGAGAGGCGCCACATCCGGTCGCGGTCGCGCGTGCGTTCCTCGACCTGCTCCTCCAGCGTGGCCGCCAAGTGCTCCAACTCGGCGGTGGCCCGCTTCCGGTCGTCGATGTCGGTGTTGGTGCCGACCCAGCGCAGGATCCAGCCGGCATCGTCGCGCACCGGCTCACCCCGGACCAGGAACCAGCGGTAGGCGCCGTCGGCGCGGCGCACCCGGTACTCGGCCTCGTAGACGGTCTCGTTCGCACGGGCTTTGTCCCAGGCGACCGTGACCGGTCCCACGTCGTCCGGGTGGACGATGCCGGCCCAGGCATCGGGGCCGAGCAGGCTGCCCTTCGGCTCGCCGCAATAGGCGTAGAACTGGTCGTTGAACCAGTACAGCGACCCGTCCGGGTATGCGGCCCAGACCTGATTCGGAATAGCCTGGGCGAAGACCCGGAACTGCTCCTCGCTCTCGCGCCGGCGCGCCTCGGCGCGGAAGCGCTCGATGGCGGCGCGGGTGCGCTCGGCGACGTCGCGGACGAAGGCGAGCTTGTCGGTGCGCCAGTCGCGGACCTGCCGGTCGTGCAGGAAGAACACCGCCACGATGCGCCCACGCTCCATCACGGGCACGTTGATCAGGGCCCGGGCGCCGATGGCGAGAAGGGGACCCGGGTTGCCGGCGGTCCGCGGGTCGGCGGTGACGTCCCGGATTACGACCTCCTGTCCTAGTTCCAGGCCCGCGCGGACATCGCCGTAATCGGCGAAACGGTGGCGACCGGCGACGCTCGGAACGCCCGGCGCCGTCCAGTCGCGCTCGATCTCGACGTGCTCCAGCGTCTCGTCGACCGTGCCGTATCCGGCGCGGTCGAGACCCAGCGTGCGCGCCATGATCTCGGCCCCGGCCGCTGCCATCTCGGCGGTGTCCCGGCATCCCTGGAGGCGGTCGCCTATGGCGATGAGGGCCGTACGGAAGGATTCCTGCCTGCGGCGCTCCGTCAGGTCGCGCGTGACGGTGCCGTAGCCGGTGACGGTGCCCGCCGCGTCACGGACAGGAAAGATGGTGTAGTGGACCGGGACGGCGGCGCCGGTCGAGAAGTTGCGGAACGAAAGGTCGCCTTCCCAGAAGCCGGCCTCGCGCACGGCGGGCAGGACCTCGTCCGCCACCGTCGGCCTGTCCCCGGGCTCGAAGTAGTCCTCTATGGCATAGCGGCGCACCTCCTCCAGGCTCGCCAACCCCACGAGCCTGCGACCGGCCTCGTTCAGGAACTCGGCCTTCCCTCCGAGGTCCGCTATGCCGATGAAGTCGCTCGATTGCTCGACGAGGGCGGCAAGCTGGCGTGCCTGCGCCTCGGCAGCCCGGGCCTCGGTGATGTCGAGCACGGTTCCGACGAAGCGAACGGGCGCGCCATCCCGGAAGACGGTGTTGCCCCGTGCGGCCAGGGTGCGTTCCACGCCGCCGCGCCGGCCGACGACGCGGTACTCGATGTCGAAACCCTCGGGCGAGCCGATGGCGGCCTGGACGGCTCGATCGGTCCTCTCTCGGTCGTCCGGATGAACCCCGGGCAGGAAGGCGCTCTCGTAGGAGACCGGGTCGTCGTCCGAGAGCCCGAACAGGGCGCGGGTACGCGCGTCCCAGGTCAGCGTGCCGGTGACGAGGTCGTAATCGTAGATGCCGGTGCCAGACGCCTCCAAGGCGAGCCGGAGCCGGTCCTCCGCCACCTGCAGGTCGGCCCTTGCGCGGTGGCGCTCGGCGATGTCGGTGACCATGACGAATATGCCGTCGAGGACCCCATCCGCGGTCCGGCGCGGGATGTAGCGGATCTCCGATTGGCGGGTGGCGCCGTCCCGGTACGGCATCAGCGCGTCGAAGGTGACCTCCTCCCCGGCCAGAGCCCGTGCCATGAAGGGCAGCCGCGCCCGGTAGATCTCCTCACCGACGACGTCGCGCAAGTGCCGGTCGAGGATCTCGCCGGCCGGGAGACCGAACCAAGTCTCATAGTGACGGTTCACGAAACGGTAGACGTGGTCCTTGTCGATGAAGGAGATCAGCACCGGCAGCGCGTCGGTCACGACCTGAAGTTCGTCGCGGCTCCGCCGCGTCGCCCCCTCCGTGTCTGTGGCCTCGGTGCGGTCGCGCAGGATCTTGAGGAAGCCCAGGTCGCCCCCGGCCGGCGAACGCAGGGGCATCATCTCGCCGTTGGCCCAAACGTGCGAGCCGTCCTTGCGCACGTGCCAGCGCTCGTCGGCCACGCGCCCCCTCTGCAAGGCGCATCGCATCTCGGTAGCGGGCCGATCCGCTGCCTGGTCCTCGGGGGTGAAGAAGCTCGCCGCCGGCTGCCCGACCATCTCTTCGGACGACCAGCCCAGGATGCGCTCGGCGCCCGGGTTCCAGGCGGTGACGCGCCCTTCGTGGTCGGTGGTGATGATGGCGAGGTCGACGGCGCTGTCGAAGATCGCCTGGCATATGGCCGGGGTCGGCTCGCCGCGCATGGGTCGAGAGGAAGTGTTCAAGGCAAGGTTACGCGGAGTGTTCGAGGAGAAGGCGGGCGACCGGCGAAGGTGGAAGCCGCTTGCCTGTCATTTGAGGCGAGGCGTAGGCCAACCCATCCGGCTACGCAGTTGCCATGGGCCGGACCGCCTCCCGGGCTGACGTCCGCAGTCATGCCGACGCAGCGACGGTATCCGCCATGCGGGCCTGCCGCGCACCGAGAGGCTTCCCGCCGCCGACCGTGGTGTCGTGGGCTGTCTGATGCTCCATCTCGGCGTTGAGTTCGGCCCCGAGCAGCACCACCGTCGTGGACAGCCAGATCCAGGTCATGAAGCCGATGGCGGCGCCCAGCGAGCCGTAGGTCTCATTGTAGCTGCCGAAGTTCGCTACATACCAGGAGAACAGCCCCGACGCGACCAGCCACAGCGTGCCCGCCACTGCGCTGCCCCAGGTCACCCAGCGCCACTTCGGCTTCCGGCGGCTCGGACCGAAGCGGTACAGAACGGCCAGGCTGCCGACCACGAGGAGCAGCAAGGCCGGGAAGCGCAGCAGCGCGATGTACCACGCCTTCTCGTCGAGCCCGAGCACCTGCAACGCGGCCGGCACGACCACGATGCCGGTCAAAGCCAGCACGACGAACAGCAGGGCGCCGACGGTGAAGGCGAGCGACTGCAGGTTCAGCATGACGAACGAGCGCTTCTCCTCCTCGTAGGCGATGTTGAGCGCGTCGAAGACCGCCTTCATCCCGCCGTTGGCACTCCACAGCGAGATCAGGATGCTGACGATGGCGGTCAGGCCCAGCGCCGTGTCGCCCTTGTCGACCAACCGCTTCACCTGGCCGCCGACGATGTCGATGGCCCCGTCCGGCAGGATGCCGCGCAACTCGTTCAGGTGCGCGTTGATCGTGCTGGGGTCTGACACCGCGCCGTAGATGGAGACGAGCGCCGCGATGGCCGGGAACAGGGCCAGGATGGCGTAGAAGGTCACCCCGGCCGCGACCAGCAGGATGCGGTCGTTGGAGAACTTCCGGTAGAGGCGCAGGGCGATGTCCTTCCAGCCCTTGGCCGGGATCTCGGACGGCGTGTCCGCCTTGCGGCCGCGTTCCGGCTCACGCTCGGCCACGTGCTCGGCCGCCGCGCCCTCGTGCGAGACGGGTTCGTCCTTAAAGCCAAGTTTGCGGTCGCCCTTTCCGGATCCGCTCGCGATGCGAGAGGAGCTTCCGCGTCGCCTCGGGAGGGCGACCAGGCCGACAAGCGCAACGCCCAGGAAGGCGGTCCACAAGGTCGGGGAGGTCGGCGTTGTGGCTGCAGGGGAAGGAGGTGGAGCGGGCTGGTCCGTCATGGCTCATCGAGACGCAGGGCACGCGGGCGGCCCTGGGGCATCGTCACAACGGGAATGGACACGCTTTGGTGCCAGACGGTCGCCGAAATTCCGCTTCCCGATGCGGCCTCCGGGGAAGCGGTCGTTCGCAGGGGGCCGCAATATACAGGGCCCGGACCGTTCAGCCGCGGCAGGCCAGGGGCCCGGCCGCCCCGACGGCTGCGCCTGCGCGATGGACGACCTGACCTCACGCATCCGTCACATGATGGAGGCATGACGCAGGCAGGCCCGTGCACGGGGCGTTGCGATGACCGGGCGGGAACGCGGCCGCCACCACCCGTGAACTTGGCCGCGCGACGGACGTTGCCGAACACCGAGGGAGGACGGTCGACACATGCAGCAGCGATGGCCGAGCCGGTTGTGGATCGTGCGCCATGGCGAGAGCGCCGGCAACGTCGCCGCTGACGCAGCGCACGGCGCCGGCTTGGACCGCATCGACATCGCGGAACGGGACGTGGACGTACCGCTCAGCGCCCGCGGCGAACTGCAGGCCGACGCCGTCGGACGCTGGTTCGCGCGCATGCCGGTTGAGGAACGCCCCGAGACGGCGCTGACCTCGCCCTACCTTCGGGCCAGGCAGACCTCCGAGCGCATCCGCGCCGCGGGCGGCCTGACGGAAGGCGCGCCGGACTCGCTCGTCGACGAGCGGTTGCGCGAGAAGGAACTCGGCATCCTCGACAGGCTGACCCGAATGGGCGTCGAACAACTGTATCCCGAGCAGGCCGAGATGCGCCGGCGCCTGGGCAAGTTCTACCACCGCCCCCCGTCCGGGGAGAGCTGGTGCGACGTGATCCTGCGCCTGCGGAGCGCGCTGGACACGGTCTCGCTGCACCAGGAAGGGCGGCGGGTCCTCATCGTCGCGCACCAGGTGGTGGTGCTGTGCCTGCGCTACCTGATCGAGGAGATGGCCGAGGCGGAGATCCTGGCCATCGACGCCGCGGGCGACGTCGCGAATTGCTCGGTGACGGAGTACGTCTTCCAGCCGCGCGAGGGCAGCACCGGCAAGCTGGCGCTGGTGCGCTACAACTTCGTGGCGCCCGTCGCCGAGGCCGGGGCACCGGTCACCTCAGAACCCGACGCGAACGTGGCTGCCCGATGACGCACGAGATCCTCACCGCGGACAGCCTCAAGGCGTTCCCGCTTCCCCTGCCGCACGAGGGCAGCAAGGACGAGCGCGGCAGCGCGCTGGTGCTTGGGGGCTCCCGGTCGGTCCCGGGTGCGGCCTTGCTGGCCGGCACCGCTGCCCTGCGGGCGGGCGCGGGCAAGCTGAAGATCGCCACGGTCGACAGTGCGGCTTCGAGCATGGGACTGGCCGTACCTGAGGCGATGGTCATCGGCCTTCCCGAGACACCGGAGGGCGGCGTCGACGGCGCGCGCGCCTCGGAGTGCCTGCTCAAGGTGACGAAGGGCTGTGACGCGCTCTTGGTCGGCCCCGGGCTGGTCGAGGACGAACCGACCACGAAGCTGGCCTTGGACCTGCTGGAGGCGCTGCCGGATGCGTCCTTCATCCTCGACGCCGCCGCGGTCTGTGGCCTGGGCGCTTATGCTGAAGCCGTCCGCCGGCACGAGGGCCGTGTGGTGATCACGCCGCATGCCGGCGAGATGGCGCAACTGCTGGGCCGCGGTCGGGAGGAGGTCGAGGCGGACCCACTCGACGCTGCGTTGAAGGCGGCCGACCTGCTGGGAGCCGTGGTGGTGATGAAGGGCGCCAAGACCTGGATCGTGGACCCGCAGGGCGCGCGTTGGCTCTATGAGGGCGGCGGCGTCGGCCTCGCGACGTCCGGTTCGGGAGACGCCCTGGCCGGCATCGTCGTCGGGATGCTCGCGCGCGGTCTGGAGCCGTTGGCCGCGGCGCTGTGGGGCGTGTTCCTCCACGGGGAGGCTGGCAGGCGCCTGGCAGCCTCCGTCGGCCCGGTCGGGTTCCTCGCCCGGGAGCTCCCCGGCGAGGTGCCGCACCTGCTCCGCGAGACGGCGGCCTAGCGGCCCGAATCCGATCCCTGGTACCGACTCGTGGAGGCCGTTCAGGGTGGCAAGCGGTTTTGGGGCTGTCGCCCCAAAGCCGACCTCGGGTTGCGCATCGGCGCAGCGCCATGCTCACTCGACGGATGGATGAGCGTACGACCATCGCCGATCTCGAACGTCGTCTCACGGAGAGCGAGACGCGGCACCGCCTCCTGATCGAGAGCTGGGTGCAGGCAGTGTGGGAGACGGATGCCCAGGGCGTCGTCGTCGCCGACAGCCCGAGCTGGCGGGCCTATACAGGGCAGGCTCTGGAGGAGTGGCTCGGCTACGGCTGGTTGGACGCGATCCATCCGGACGACCGCGCCTACGCCGAGCGGCAATGGCGGGAGGCGGTCGCCGCGCATGGCCTAGTCAACGCCGAGTTCCGCCTTCGCGCGCCCGACGGAGGGTGGCGCTGGACCAATGTCCGCGCCGCTCCCGTGTTCGACGCGGGAGGAAACATCGACAAGTGGGCCGGCATAAACATCGACATCGACGCCAGTGCGGGCGCCGTGGCGCTGTTGCGCGAGAGCGAGGAGCGCTACCGAACGGTATTCGAAGTGATCGACGAGGGCTTCTGCGTCGTCGAGCCGATCCATGACGCGGACGGAAACGCGACGGACTACCGCATCATCGAGGTGAACCCGGCGTTCGAGCGGCAGACGGGCCTCACGGACGTGACGGGCCGGCTCGACTCGGAAATCGCAGGAACCGAGCCGCGGTGGATCGAACTCTATGCTGAGGTCGCCCGAACTGGCGAGAGCAGGCGGCTTCAGGATTATCACGAGCCTACGGGCCGTTGGTACGACGTCCACGTCGGTCGACTGGGCGACACGACCAAACCGCGCGTCTCGATTGTCTTCACCGACATCACCGCACGCAAGAAGGCCGAGACGGCGCTGCGCGAGAGTGAGGAGCGGCAGGCGTTCCTGCTCAAGCTGAGCGACGCCATCCGGCCGCTCGCTGATGCCGTCGAGATCCAGTCCACCACGACCCGGCTGCTCGGCACGCAGCTTAACCTCGACCGGGCGATGTACGCCGAGGTCGATGGCGAACCCGGCAACGAGTCCGGAACGATCCGCGGTCAGTACGTGCGGCCTGCGAATGGCGGCCTGCCGTCGGTCACCCCGTTCCCGGAGCGGTTCGCCTATCGCCCCTACGGCGAGCGCACGATGCCGGGGCGCTATCGCGGTGACCTCCTGGTGGTTGCCGACATCGACGCCGTCCCTGGCTTTGACGTGTCCGAGCGGGCTGCTTGGGCTGCGGCCAACGTGCGGGCCGCCATCGTTGCGCCGCTCGTCAAGGGCGGGCGACTGGTGGCCGAGTTCGGCGTGCACAGCGCGATGCCGCGTGCGTGGACCGACCATGAGCTATCGCTTGTTCGAGAGGTGGCCGAACGCACCTGGGCAGCGGCGGAGCGTGCCCGCGCCGAAGCGGCGATGCGTGCGGGCGAGGAGCGGCTGCGAATATTCGGTGATGCCTCGTCCGACGTCCTCTGGATCCGCGATGCCGAGACCCTGCGGTGGATCTACCTGACGCCAGCCTTCGAGACGATCTACGGCCTCGACCGAGAAACGGCGCTGCGCGGCGACAACATAACGGGCTGGCTCGACCTGATCGTACCCGAGGACCGTCAGACCGCTCTCGATGCCATCGAAAGCGTGCGCATGGGGCAGCGCGTTGCCTTCGAGTACCGCATCCGCCGCCCAGGCGACGGCGCAGTCCGCTGGGTGCGCAACACCGACTTCCCGATGCGCGATGCGGCCGGGCGGGTGTGCTGGCTCGGCGGCGTCGGGCGCGACATCACTGAGGAGAAAGGGTCCGCCCAGCGTCAGGAAGTGCTGGTCAACGAGCTGCAGCACCGTGCTCGCAACCTGCTCGGCGTGGTCAGTGCCGTGGCGAGCCGCACGATGAAGCAGGGCGGCGCAGTCGAGGCGTTCGAGGAGCGTCTGCAGGCGCTCAGCCGGGCTCAAGGCCTGCTCAGCCAGCAGGGCAGCGACACCGTCGATGTCGGAGCCCTCGTCCGCGCCGAGCTCGCCGCGCATGCACAGGAAGGATCGGTGCGGGTACGCGTCGGTGGTCCGGAGGTGAAGCTCACGGCGCGGCAGGTGCAGAACTTCGCCCTGGCCCTGCATGAGCTGACCACCAACGCCGTGAAGTACGGGGCGCTCAAGGACGACCACGGCTGGCTCTCGGTCACTTGGGATGAGGTGCAGGACAGGCGTGGGCGGCCGCGCCTGACGCTGAGCTGGACTGAGAGCGGGGTGGCCGTGGGGCCGCAGGCGGTGACGCGGCGCGGCTACGGCACCGAGCTGATCCAGGAGGCGCTCGCTTACGCGCTAGAGGCTGATGTCGAGTACGAACTGAGCTCAGACGGCGTGCGCTGCCGGATCGAGATGCCGGTCGGCCAACCTGAGTGAACGCGGATCTGTGCAGCTCGGTTGGCCTCAGGGAGATGCCTGCGCGAGGAGTGTTTACGCCCGACCCTCCCCTGCCGCTCGATGGCCGTCGCGTCCTAATCGTCGAGGACGAATACCTCATCGCCATGGAGGTGAAGCGCTGGCTGCAACGAGCAGGCGCCAATCCTGGGCGCTTGGGACGACTACCACCGCCAGCCGACGTTCTCGGGCGGTGCTTGGCGCTTCGCGGCGGTGCAGCTCGGCGGCATCGAGGCGGTGTTCGACGCATGGCGGGGGCATCTCGCCGAGACCGGCCGAGGCAGTGACCCGCACCAGCTCGCACGCCTCGGCGAGGGTGCCATCGCGGTCGAGAGCGCGCGAGGCTGGGTCGAGCGTGCGGCCCGGACCGTTACCGAGGACGAACTCACCCCCGAGCGCATTGTCGCCTTGGTCAACTTGGCCAGGTTGGCCATCGATCGAGCTGGCATCGAAGTTCTGCGACTCGCCCACCGCTCCGTCGGCTTGCAGGGCTTCCTGCGCGAGCACCCCCTGGAGCGGCTCTCGCGCGACCTCGCCACCTACCTGCGCCAGCCCGCGCCGGACCGGGCGCTCACGACGGCGGCCGCCGAGATCCTGGAAGCCCGCGGCGCTGCGGGAGATCTGTTCGAGGCGGGAGCCGCGCGACGACCCGGTACGTCCATTCCCTGCCGGCGAGCTACTTCGACGAGCGGTACGCCAAAAACCCGGACCCCTGGGAGTTCGAGACCAGCGACTACGAGCGGGCGAAGTACGTGGCCACTCTCGCCGCGCTGCCACAGGCCCGGTACGCTTCCGCGCTGGAGGTCGGCTGCTCCATCGGCGTACTGACCGAGGCGTCTGGCGAGCGGTGCGATGCCCTCGTGAGCCTCGACCTGGCCGAGCGCGCCCTGTCGCGGGCGCGCGAGCGGTGCCGGGACTTGTCGCATGTACGTTTCGAGCTCGCGCAGGTGCCCGGACAATGGCCGGGGAACTCGTTCGACCTGATCCTGCTGTCGGAGGTCGTCTACTACCTCGATGCAGGGGACCTAACGCGCTTGGTGGACCGTGTCCAAGGCTGTCTTCGGCCAGGCGGTGACGTGGTGTTGGTTCATCGGACGGGTGAAACGCATTATCCGCTCACCGGAGACGAGGCCGCTGAACGCGCCATCGATGGCACGCGAGCGTTCCTGCGTGTCTTCGGCCAGTCCAGGACGGACAAGTACCGGCTCGATGTGCTGGCTCGCCACGAAGACGCGCGGCCCTAGGCTTCAGCTTGACGGCGGGACGCTCGGAACAGGTCTTGAGTGCGACCGGTCAATGTAGGAGGCCAGATGCATCCCTCTGGGCTTCCTGACGCGCAATCTCGCGCCCGACGTCGAACAGGGCATCATCGATCTGGGGCAGGAGCCATTCGGCGGCATCGACGGCCGACGAGCGGGCTATCAACAGGTGGTCCGCGAGCAGGTCGAGCTTCGACATGGGCGCGAACTCGCCTGTCGGTTGCACCGCCCGGTAATGGCGCAGCTCCGCGCCCGCTGTGAGGTCCTGCCCGCTCTCCAGCCTGCTGACGATGCCGAGAAAGCCGATGAACGCCGCGCCTTTCGGGGCGAACGAAGGGGGCGGCCGCACCTGTCTCCCACATGTGGTCGCCGGTGTATCGCCGCAGCCGGTAGCGCAGCGTGAAGGTGCATCGGTGCTCGAAGGCTTGCAGGAACGCGCCACATATCATGTCCCGCTCTTCGGGACGCACCGCCTTCAACCATCCGATGCCTAAGCTTTCCGATGGCGGCTGGCCCGTGACGGCGGACCATTCCTCGCAAATGTAAGTGACGTATCTATCGAGTTCCGCGGCCCAGATCATGGCGACGTCTCCCTTACGGAGGCAGAATTAGCCTGTCCGAGGAGGCTGTCCATCCCCGAAGCCACTCGTGCGGTGTGCCTCAGATTGCCCGCATTCAGAGAATTTTCTTTTACAAATGGACCCTCGGCAGGTTTGGGCTGATGACTTCGCGTCCGCTATCCGGCACCGAAACCGGTCGCCTTCTACTGGAGCGGATCGCGGCTGCGCTCGATCTCCCGGTGGGCATGTTCCTCGACGTCAAGCCCAAGGGGGAGCCGACGGAGCAAGCCGGCAGCACGCTCGACGAGCAGCTCCTGGTCTTGGCCGACCTCTTCAAAAGGATCGACGACCCGAAGGTACGAGGCGAATGCCTCGATTTCGTGCGGAAACGAGTGGAGCGATGATGAGACTCCAGTGACGGGGATTATTGCGGCGCAAACCATGAATGCCGATGAACGATTCCAGGTGTCCCGGCGTTGATCGATTTAGAACGCTTTATATCCTGGAGAAATGCCCATGTTGACGCGGACACTCAGCCTCGCAACGCTGTTTTCGCTTGCTCTTTCAGGGTCTGTCCTTGCGCAGACGCCCGCCGGCGGCGGTCGTACGGAAGGCAATATGAACAATCCCGGCAGCGTGAAGAGCAATTCGGAGAAGGCCGCGGAACGGACGGGCTCGACGGGTTCGGGAATGGCTCCGGGCACCAGCGGCGGCCCCCGCGTCAGCACGCCCGGCGCCCCGGCCGGCAGCAGCATGGGGAACGGGGCGACCGGCAGTGGCGCGGCGCCGAGCGGCAAGTAGCCTAGAGCGCCCTGCATTATGACGATGGCGGGGCGTCCGCCTTTGACGTCGCCCGTCCAAGGCGGCACTCTGAACCGTCCTCACGAGGGACACCCGCCGGCCCGGTCCGAGCAGACCCCCGGCCTAATGGGTCGGGCCGGTGGGCCTTGTTGACGCCTGGCTGTTCTGGACCTCCCCGGCCCACGCAAGGCGGTTCGGATTGGCGGCTTCGCCGGGGAGTGCAGGGGACAACCGGGAGTTGGTTGAGTAAGATTTCGAGGGTAGCGGGTGCCGCGTAGCGTTCTCCGGAACGCGTTACGTGTCCGTAGCAGGACGCAGAGGCCTCGGCGCCGCCGGGCGGCGCTGCGTGGCGGGCTACGGGCGGTCTTTCCGTGATCCGCCGGCACGCGGGCCCATGCGGCGTCGGTCGTGCTCGATGGCGAACACGTGGGCGTATAGGTTGGCCAACCAGCCGCGCCCCTCGACCGTCAGGTCTAAGAAGCAGGCCGCGTCCCTGATGACCGGCTCGACCTTCGCCCAGAAGAACGCCGGGTAACGCTCTGCCAGGTCGGCCGGGCTGCCGTATCGCAGCTGGCGGTCGAGGCCGACTTCGGCGAACTCGTGGAACGAGGCGTTCAGCTTGCGCGGGTAGAGCGGGTCGCCGAGTTGCCCGATCAGGTCCGCGGCTCGCAGCCGGCCCGCTTCCGTGCTTGTTTCGCGGTGCTCGTCGTCCTCCGGCACGGGAAAGCGGGTCAGCTCGATGGCCCGGATCACCCGTCCCGCGTCGACGAGGTCGTGCGTGCCGAAGCGTTCCCGCACCGCCAGCTTCGAACGTTCGATGTGGTAGGTCGCCAACGCCGCGTCCGAGGCGCCGCGCGGCAGGCTCACGGTCGTGCCCTGGGCGTCGATGACGAACGCGTCGGCCCGGTCGCCCGAGCAGACCCCGCGCACGTAGCCGATGTCGTGGTAGAGGGCGGCCACGATCATGTGCAGCCAGTCCTCCGGCGTGACGCCCTGCTGCAGGAAGCGCCCGCGCAGTATATCCTGGGCGACGAGGGTGACGAGGGTCGTATGGTCGCCGTCGTGGTAGAGCGCGTCGCTGCCGACGATGCGCTCGATCATGAGGCGCGCGGAAGCCTCGATGATTTCGGCGTAGCGCGGGTCACGGCTGCCGAAGGTGTGCCGGTAGGTGAGCGCGGGGTGCTCGCCCAGGGCGTTGGCCACGACCTTCGTCATATCGGACATGACCGGCACTTGGCGTCGGGGCGGGACGCCGGCGTGCGGTGGTGCGCCTGCCGGCTCGGAGTGACTTATGTGGGCCTGTGAGTATCCCGCACCCTCGCCGCCGGTATGCGCCACCCTCCCGCAGGAAACAGGGGCAACGCTCCTGATGAAGGTACCGATTCGTTCGTCAGGAGGCCACCGGGCGAGTTGACCGGGTTTCCCCCTGAGTTTGGCAAGCCTAGCCCCGATGCGGGTCCTGCCAAGCCTGCAAATCCAACGGCCGGTAAGCCCCCCTTGCTAGGGAGCGCCCGATCCGCGGCGGAGCAGTCGAGCGCTAAACCGTTCCCTTGTCCAAGTGAGGAAGGGTCCCCACTCGCAACATATGGGGGCAATCTGCCTCCGATTATGGGGGTCATGCGCAAGTTATGGGTATTTGCACATCCGCCAGGGACTCCAGGTCGCCGCGCAATTCCTGCGGGCACGCCGGATCGATGCTCATGACATAGCGGTCGTAGAACCTGGCGGCCACGGTTCAGGCCGACGGCAGGGAACTCGGCGGCGCCATCGATAGGCCGGCGCCGCAGAGGAGGACGAGGCGCCCGGCTTCCATGGAGGCGAGCAATCGCGCACGAACCGCCGCGTCCAAACCGCCCCCCCGTCTGCCGGACCTTCGCCAAGGCGATAGACCGGAGGCACGCCTGAGGTAAAGCAAGGTGATCCTGCTTCCCGTTGCCCGCCCCTAGGGTTCACCGGTGCGTCGCACCCTGGAAGTCTCGCCGGCATAGGTGCGCGTGACCGCCGGGGCGATGGGAAGGTTCGAGGCGTCTCTTCCAGGGCCAGCATACGAACACGTGCTGGTGCATCCTGCCTGACCTGGAGGCCCGCTAGACCAACGTCGGGAAGATCCCGCTGCGGTTTCCTTACGGCAGCGTGAGTTGCACCGCGTGCGGAGCTTTGGCGGGTAGGCCGTATAACTCGCCCATCCGAGCGACGAACTCGGTTTGTCCTCCGTAGCTGGGGTGCCGGACCCGCTCGGCCGCCATACCGAAGTCCGCCAACGCTGCCTCGGCATCCCTGCCGATGGCGACCAGGACCCGGGGCCGCAGTTCCGAGACCAGCCATTCGAGGAGATGTCGGGACGCCTGCCGCTCCCGACGGGTGTGGCAGCGATTGGACAGCGGGTCGCCCGACGCGTGCGGATGGAGCGGGAAGACGTTCCAGAGGAAGATCGGACGCCGCAGGTCCCGGAGAACCTGCCAGATCACCGTCGCCGTGCGCTCGGTCATCGCGGGGCCGCGGGTGGCGCGCGCGAGCGGCAGCTGTCCGTAGAGACCGGCATGGGCGGAGAGATGGGCCTCGTCCGTGAGCGCCAGGCCCGTGCGCCGCCCGCCACGGTACCCGAGGTCGCGCGCGATCCAGATCGAGTCGACACCTCCGGCGAGTGCCGCCTCCAGGACGAGGCGCAGGTTCTCACGCCGGACCTGAGGCGCATCGACGCCGTCGTGGTCCGGGCAGGCCTCGGCGTAAGGGTTGAAGGTGTCGCTGAAGCGAAGCGCCGCGAGGGCCTCGATGAAGGCGCCAGGTGTCATGTCGGCAGGACCTCGACCAGCATCTTCCGCCCGACCAGATCGAGCCGAAGGCGCCCGCGGCGCTTCTCCCGCAAGAAACGAAACGCTTCGTTACCGGCGAGGATGGCCTCTTCCCAAAGCCAGAGCGGGCAGGCCTCGACCTCGTAGCCGCGCACGAATTGCCTCACCGATTTCAGGAAGGCGAAGCCCAGGTCGCCCGGGCGCTGCCCTTCGAAGAAGCCGAGCTGCTTCGCCTCACCGAAGACGAAGGTCGCCACGCCCTCCTCGATCAGGATCGCGCGCGCTCCATCCTGCCCCTCGTCGACGCGGGCTTCGCTTTTCCTCTTCAGGCGGAACAGCGCGCGCGTCACCGGCGACCAGCCGAGGACGGCGGCGTAGGCATAGTGGAAGGCGTCGTGGAACCGGTAATCGTCCGGCTTCATGATGTTGTCGGTCAGGCGGTCGCCGATGAAGATGCCGTTGCATCGCTGCACGACGTACCGCCTGTCGTTGCCGCCGGTGCGCTCGAAGATGTCGATGGTCAACGCGCGGGGCAGGCGCTCCTCGTCCGGGAACGCCTCGTCGAACAGCGGCGGGGCCGCGCGCGTCGCCGGCCAACGGTCCTCGGCCTTCGCGAGGTTGCGCATGGCGGCCTGCTCAAGGGTGACGCCGGCCTCGTTCGCGGCCGCGACGAGAAGGCCGAACACTGCGGAGAGACGCTCCGGCAGGTCCGGGCTTCCCGCGAGGTCGCCCCGCGCCCCCAGCGCGGCAAGCCGGCCGACGGCCCCGGCCAGCTGTAGCAGGGTGTGCTCGAAGGCGACGGTCGGGACGTGCAAAGGCAAGGCACGCTGCGGCTGCACGTCCGCGAAGGTCGGCTCGGGCCCCCCGGCGAGGTCCCGGCCGGCGAGATCCCCCAAGCGCAGCCCGGCGTGATCGGCGATCACCGCCAGGTACCAGAGCGCGTCTCCCATCTCCTCGACGACGCTCGCCTCGTAGCCGAGATAGGACCGCGCGTCGCGCTGCTTCTTCTTGGTCTCGCTCAGCAGGCTGCCCGTCTCGCCGAAGAGGCCGAGCACGGCCAGGTCGAGGCCGGTGCCCTTCCCGCGCGTCCGGTCCGTCCGGATCGCCCCGGCTTGATAACCGTTCAGGCTAAGCGGCGCCGTATCCATGTCCCCTCCCCGCTCCGGGTTGGCATATCCTCAGGTTGCCATCGTCGGACCTTTTCGGCGCTCAGTCCAGGGTGCCGGTGCCGACACACGCCGCGGCGGAACCACCCTTGCCATACCGACCGCGGCTGACCACCTAAGCTTTACTGAGCCAGGCTCCCGGGCGGAATGCGCGACGGAAGGACCTGGGCACCGGGGAGAAGCCGCACATGCCGAAGGTTCGCGTGCTCGGTCCTGTCGATGACGAGGAACGCACGGCCCTGCTCAAGCTCTTGGCCGAGGCGGGCTGCGAGGTCGTGGACGAGGAGGTCGCCGTCGTCGAGCCGGACGAAGGGGAGGACGACGAAGGGGAAGACGGCGAGCACGTCGAGGATCCCGTTGCGCCGGAAGACGGCGAGCCCGCGCCCGCGGATGACGAGGCCCCGGCCGGTCGCGCCGAGACGCCGGACGAGGACTTGGGGGTGATCGTGCTGTCTCCCGATTGCCTCGCGGACGAGGAGCTGGGGCGCGTGATGCAGCGGGCCGCCGCCCAGGGTCGTCGCGTCATCGGGATCTGGCCTCCTAGAACCCAGGACGAGACGCTGCCGCGCGCGTTCGAGGATTACGGCGGGGGTACCGTCCCCTGGGATGCGGGCAGCCTGCGGGGCGCCCTACCGCCGAGGAACGCGAAGCCCGAGTGGTTGAAGCCCGACGCCCAGCCGCGGGCGGAGCGCCAGACCAAGCGGAACAAGTGCTGAGGCCGGCGTGCGCGTCCACTCCTACGTGATCGACCACGACCTCGGGTTCGCGCCCAATCCGTTTCACCGGGTTTGCACGCTGAGCGCGTGCAAACCGCTGATCCGGCAGCACGCGAGCGTGGGGGACTTCGTGGTCGGGACCGGTTCGATCCCGAACGGGATCAAGGACCGTGTCGTCTACTGGATGCGGGTCGACGAGATCCTCACCTTCGACCGGTACTGGGACGACGCGCGCTTCGGCGCCAAGCGACCCGTGATGTCCGGCAGCCGCATGCAGATCTACGGCGACAACATCTATCGCCGCTCGGCCGACGGCACCTTCGTCCAGGCCGATTCCTTCCATAGCGAGCCCGGGGGCGTCACCAGCCTGCCGAACCTGGTGCGCGACACCGGGCGGACCGACAGGGTGCTTCTCGGGCGCGAATACGCCTACTGGGGCGGGTCGGGCCCGCTGGTCCCCCAGGGACTGCGCGATCTCGTGCACAGCACGCAGGGCCATCGAAACCAGTTCCCGCCCGAGCGGGTGAGCGCCTTCGTGACATGGCTTCGCGGCATGCCGGGCCGTGGCTTCCTGGGTCGCCCGGCGAACTGGCCAGCCTGAGAGCCGAGCGCCCCGGCGGCCCCACCGCCGGCGAGGACGGCCGGCGGACCCGGCCACGAAGCCATGGGCGTGACCCGCGGCGAGGTGACCTCGCCCCGGTCCTACGGCGACATCGACGCCGCGCGCCGGCTGCCCCCGGGCGGGCGGCTCGGAAGGCGCGGCGCCTGCCGGAATGAGCCTGGCTCAGAACCCTCTACCGCCGGCGTGTCCCGTGCGATGCCCAGGGGCTTTCGAGTGAGGGCGGCGGGCGGCGACCTTTCATCCGGGCCGGTCGGAAGTCCGGGCGGACAGCCGCTCGTGGCCCTCGATCTGGCCTCGATCCGTCGAGACGCGGCGGCGGCACGCGATCGAAGACAGGGCGTTCCCAAAGGCGTTGAACACGGCGGCACGCATCGGGTTACGCCGTCCCGCCGCGTGGGCGCCGTCTCGTTCGGTCCGGGGCAGCCTCGGTGATGCCGATCCATGCGCGCGGCTGCGCAGGACACGCTCTCATGAAAGCGTGTCCCGTTTTCGGCTCAGCGACAGCGACGCTCTCAACACAGCTTGTCCCGATTTGCCCGGAACCTTGTCCCGCCGTGATGCGGTCGCCCTGATCCGACCGCTCGCGAGGCCGTCCGGCTAAGGTGTTCGTGGGTCGGTCCACGCCACGACATGGCCTCGTGGAGCGGACGGGAAGGACGCCTTGGCCTTGCCGAACCGGACGTAAAGCGCCGGAAGGACCAGCAGCGTCAGGACGGTCGCGCTGGCCAAGCCGCCGATGACGACGGTCGCCAGCGGCCGCTGCACCTCCGCACCCGTGCCCGTCGCCAGGGCCATCGGCACGAAGCCAAGGGCGGCGACCAAGGCCGTCATCGCCACCGGCCGCAGCCGGGTCAGGGCGCCCTCGCGGACGGCATCCGGAATCGCCGTTCCCTCCGCCACGAGCGCGCGGATGTGGTTCAGCAGGACCAAGCCGTTCAGGACCGCGACGCCCGAGAGCGCGATGAACCCGACCGCCGCCGAGACCGAGAAGGGCATGTCGCGCAGCCACAGGGCCGCCACGCCGCCGGTCAGGGCCATCGGCACGGCGCTGAACACGATCAGCGCGTCGCGCCCGGACCCGAGCGCCCCGAGGAGCAGGAGGAAGATCAGCGCGAAGCAGGCCGGCACGACCACCGCCAGGCGCTGGCGAGCGGCCGTCAGGTTCTCGAACTGCCCGCCCCACTTCACCTCGTAACCGGGCGGCAAGCGCACCTCGGCGGCGATGCGCGCCTGCGCCTCGGCCACCAGCGAGCCGATGTCGCGCCCGCGCACGTTCGCGGTGACCACGACGCGGCGGCGGCCGTTCTCGCGGCTCACCTGGTTCGGCCCCTCGCCGAAGGCGAACGAGGCGAGCTGCCGCAGCGGCACGCTCGTCCCGCCGGCCGGACCGGGAGAGGCCGGGACGCCGGTGCCCGCCCGCGCGGGCGGTAGCGGCACCGGCAGGTTCCTCAGCGCCTCGACGTCGCCCCGGACGTCGTCGGCCAACCGGACCACGATGGCGAAGCGACGGTCGCCCTCGAACACCAGCCCGGCGTCCTTGCCGCCGACCGCCGTGCCGATGACGTCCTGCACGTCCGCCATGCTCATGCCGCGCCGGGCGATCTCGCGCCGGTCGACCTTGATCTCCAGGAACGGCAGCCCGACCGCCTCCTCGACCTTCACGTCGGCGGCGCCCTCCAGGCTGCGCAGGATGCCGGCGATCTTGCGGGCGCCGTCGACCATCGGGCCGAACTCCTCGCCGAACACCTTCACCGCGAGGTCGTCGCGAACGCCCGCGATCAGCTCGTTGAAGCGCATCTGGATGGGCTGCGAGAACCCGAGCAGCGTGCCCGGGATCAGCTTCGCCTCGGCGTCCATGCGGGCGATCAACGATTCCTTCGTCTCGGACGCGTCCGGCCACTCCGCTTGGGGCCTCAGGATCAGGTAGGTGTCACAGGCGTTCGGCGGCATCGGGTCGGCGGCGATGTCGGGCGTGCCGCAGCGCGAGTAGACGAAGGCCACCTCCGGGAACTTGCTCATGGCGTCCTCGACGCCGAGCTGCATGGCCTGCGACTGCGAGATGGCCGTCGAGGGGATGCGCCGCGCCTCCATGACGATGTTCTTCTCGTCGAGCGTCGGGGTGAACTCCTGGCCGAGCCGCGTCGCCAGGGCCCCGGCCAGCCCGAGGACGACCACCGCGCCGCCTATGAAAGCCAAGGGCGTCCGGACCGCCCCGCCCAGCACCGGTCGATAGGCCGCCTTCAGTCCTCGGATCAGCAGGTTGTCGCCCTCGCCGACCCGCCCGGTGATGAAGGTCGCGACCATCGCCGGGACGAAGGTCAGGGACAGCACGAAGGCCGCCACGAGCGCGATCAGCACCGTCAGCGCCATGGGTGCGAAGGTCTTGCCCTCCACGCCGGTGAAGGTCAGCAGCGGCACGTAGACCAGGATGATGATGGCCTGCCCGTAGACGCTCGGCTTGATCATCTCCTCGGCCGAGACGCGCACGGTCTCCAGTCGCTCGTCCAGGCTCAGCTTCCGTCCCAGCGCGTGCTGCCGCTCCGCCAGGTGCCGCAGGCTGTTCTCGGCGATGATCACCGCGCCGTCGACGATGAGCCCGAAGTCGAGCGCGCCAAGGCTCATCAGGTTGGCGCTGATGCGCCCGGCCAGCATGCCGGTGGCCGTCAGCATCATGGCGACCGGGATGACCAGGGCCGTGATGATCGCCGCGCGGATGTTGCCGAGCGCCAGGAACAGCACCGCGACGACCAGCAGCGCGCCCTCGGCCAGGTTCCTGGACACCGTCCGGACCGTGGCGTCGACGAGGTCGGTCCGGCTGAGCAGCGTCCGGGCCTGGATGCCCGGTGGGAGGAGCTTGTTGATCTCCTTGATCTTGGCGTCCGCGGCCGCCGAGACCGTTCGGCTGTTCTCGCCGATGAGCATGAGGGCGGTGCCCAGCACGACCTCGCGGCCGTTCTCGCTGGCCGAGCCGGTCCGGAGCTCGCGGCCGATCCCGACCTCGGCGACGTCCCTGACCAGGATCGGTATCCCGGCCCGGGTCGCCACGACGACGTCGCGGATCTGGTCGACGGTCTCGATCAGCCCTCCGGCCCGGACGACATAGCCCTCGCCGTTGCGCTCGACGTAGTTGGCGCCCCGGGTCACGTTGTTGGCCCCGATGGCCCGGGTCAGGTCGGCGAAGCCCAGGCCGTAGCCGACGAGCTTCATCGGGTCGGGCTTGACTTGGTACTCCTTGACGAAGCCGCCGATGGCATCGGCGCCCGCCACGCCCGGCACGCTCTTCATCTGTGGCCGGATGATCCAATCCTGGACCGTGCGCAGGTAGACCGTGCGCTCGAAGTCGGACCTCAGCCGCTCGCCCTCGGGCGTCAGGTAGCTGCCGTCCGACTGCCAGCCCGGCAGGCCGTCGCGGACGGGGGCGCCGTCGCCGGCGGCCTGGTACTCGACCGCCCACCAGTAGATCTCGCCGAGGCCGGTCGAGATCGGCCCGAGCCTGACCTCGACCCCGGGCGGCAGGGTGTTGCGCACCTCGCCCAGGCGCTCGTTCACCTGTTGCCTGGCGAAGTAGACGTCGACCTTGTCGCTGAACACGGCCGTGAGCTGGGCGAAGCCGTTTCGCGAGAAGGAGCGCAAGCTCTCCAGGCCCGGGGTGCCGGCGAGCGCCCGCTCGACCAGGACCGTGACCTGCTTCTCGATCTCGACCGGCGTCAGCGCCGGCGCGATGGCGTTGACCTGGACCTGGTTGTTGGTGACGTCCGGCACCGCGTCGATGGGCAGCCGCGCGAGCGACCAGGCCCCGAAGGCGGTGGCGATGAGCGTCACCAGGATGACCGCGTAGCGATTGGCGACGGAGAAGGCGAGGATCGAACGGATCACGGTTCAGTCCTCCGCCGCGGCCTTGCCGAGCTCGGACTTCAGCGTGAAGGTGTTAGCCACCGCCACGGCCTCGCCGGGCTCCAGCCCCTCCGTCACTTCCACGGCGGCGTCGTCCGACCGCCCGAGCGTCACCGGCCGCGCCTCGAAGCCCGCGGCCACCCGCACGAAGACGTTCGGTCTGCCCTCCAAGGTCTGGATGGCCGAGGCCGGGATGAGCACCCGCACCGGCTTGTCGGAGATCACCATCTCGGCACCCACGAAAGACCCGGGCCGCCAGGTCTCGTCCGGGTTGGCCAGTTCCGCGACGACCCGCGCCGCGCGCGTGGCCTGGTCGAGGACGGGCACGATGATGACGATGCGACCGCGCGCGGCCTCGCCGGTCGCCTCGGCCCTCACGGCCACCGTCTGGCCCTCGCGGACCAGCGGCAGGTCGCCGGGGCTCACTGCGAGATCGACCCAGACCGTCGATAGGTCGACGACGCTGTAGAGTTCGGTCTCCAGGTTGTCCCGGCCGACGGCCGCCCCGAGGTCGACGCGCCGCTCCACCACCTTGCCGCTGAGCGGCGAGCGGATCTCCTGGCGCTCGAACTGAGCCTCCGGCTGGTTCGGCAACGCCTGGATCTCGGCTTGGCTGAGGCCGAGGAAGGTCAGCTTGCGGCGCGCCGCATCCTCCTTGACCTTCAGATCCTGGTAGCTCGCCTGCGAGCGCAGGTACTGCTGCTCGGACGAGACGCGCTTGTCCCAGAGTTCCTTGTCGCGCTCGTACAGGGTCTTCTGGAGCGCGGCCGTCACCCGAGCCGCCAAGTATTCTCCCTTGGCGTCGGCGATCTCGCGGCTGTCGAGAAGCGCCACGACCTCGCCCTTGGCGACCTTGTCGCCGAGCCCCTTGCGCAGCTCCATCACCGTGCCGGTGGTCTTCACCGCGATCCGGGCGGTCAGGTTGGCGTTCGGGACGATGGTGCCCGGCACGTGCAGGTGGCGCGAGAGGTTCCCGCCACCGACCTCGTCCGCGCGGATGCCGGCCTTGCCGACTTGGTCGTCCGTCAGCTTGACGAGGCCGGATCTCTCCGGCTCCGGACCGGCCGCCGCGTGCGGTTCGGGCTTGGCGGGCGCGGCGGCCCCTCTGGCGCCCGCCAGCATGGCGCGGACCGCATCGGGAGCGCCAGGCCACCAGGTCGCGATCAAGACGCCGGCGGCGAGGGCCAGCAGAACGGGGATGAGACGTCTGGACATGTCGGTGCCATGGACGGGCGGCCGCACGCGCACGGCGCCGTCGTTCGAGGATGGGGAGAGGCGGAAAGCCTCAGGCCCTCGGAGGCTCGAACGGTCCCTGCGCCCCGCCCCCGGCTCGGAAGACGTCGTCCAGGCGGGCGAACGACCGCGCCGCTGACGGGACCATGCTCGCGGGAGCCTTGGCGGCGACGGGCATCACGCCCTGCGCGTGCGATTGCGCGTGGTGGACCAGGTCATCGGCATCCTGGTGGGCGTCGGCATGGTCCTGCCCCGCAACCGACGGCATGGCGAGCGCGACCGGACCGGAGGCCGCGTGCCGGGCCTCGGCGAGCAACGGCATCACCGTCACGGCCGCCAGGAGCAACGCGACGGCCACCGTCATGAGACGCCGTCCGAATGACACCCGACACCCTCTTCCCGGCAAGCGCCGTCCATCCCGGCGCGACGAACACCCTTCCCTTATCCTCTCCGGGGGGATAGCATGTCAATATGGATCACGTGCACGCCTCCCATCCGGAGATCATCAAGCGGCTGAAGCGCGCCCACGGCCATCTCGCCGGCGTCATCGCGATGATCGAGGAGGGCCGCTCCTGCGTGGACCTCGCCCAGCAGTTGCAGGCGGTCGAGAGCGCCATCGCCAACGCGAAGCGCACGCTGATCGAGGATCACATGGAGCACTGCATCGGCGACGGGGTCGCGGACGGCGGCAAGTCCGCCAAGGCGGCCCTGGCCGAGTTCAAGGCGCTCGCTAGGTACCTGTGAGGCCCCGATGCTGAGCGTCCTCGCGAACCGCACCTACCGGCACCTGTTCGCCGCGCAGGTCATCGCCCTGATCGGCACCGGCCTGCTGACGGTGGCCCTCGGCCTGCTCGCCTACCGGTTGGCCGGGGCCGAGGCCGGGGCGGTGCTGGGCACGGCGCTCGCCATCAAGATGGTCGCCTACGTGCTGGTGGCGCCCATCGCGAACGCCTTCACGGGGCAGTTGCCCCGCCGCGCCTTCCTGGTGGCGACCGACCTCGTCCGAGCCGGCGTCGCCCTTATACTGCCCTTCGTCGACCAGGTCTGGCAGGTCTACCTGCTGGTCTTCGTGCTGCAAGCGTGCTCGGCGGCCTTCACGCCGACCTTCCAGGCGACCATCCCCGACATCCTCCCGGAGGAGCGTGACTACACCCGGGCGCTGTCGCTCTCGCGCCTCGCCTACGACCTGGAGAACCTTCTCAGTCCGACGCTGGCCGCCCTGCTGTTGACGCTCATCGACTTCCACTGGCTGTTCGGCGGCACGGTCGTCGGATTCCTGTGTTCGGCCGCCCTGGTCGTCTCGGTGGCGCTGCCGTCCCCGACGCCGCCCGAGCGCCGCGCGGGGGTCTACGAGCGCACCACGCGGGGTCTGCGGATCTACCTCGCCACGCCGCGGCTGCGCGGGCTTCTCGCCCTGAACCTCGCGGTGGCGGCGGCCGGCTCCATGGTCATCGTCAACACGGTGGTGATCGTGCAGGCCCTCCTGCACCGGCCCCAGAACGACGTCGCGGTGGCGCTCGGGCTGTTCGGGGGCGGCTCGATGCTGGCGGCCCTGCTGCTGCCGCGGGTGCTCGACCGGCTTCCCGACCGCACGGTCATGCTCCCGGCGGCGTCGTTCCTCGGCATCGTGCTGCTCGGCTTCGCCGCCACGACCTGGGGCGGCGTCATCGGCTGGCCTATGCTGCTGGCCGCCTGGCTGGCGCTCGGGATCGGCTACTCCGCCGCGCAGACTCCCACCGGACGGCTGCTCCGGCGCTCCGCGACGCCCGGCGACCGCCCGGCCGTCTTCGCCGCCCAGTTTGCGCTCTCGCACGTAGCCTGGCTTCTGACCTACCCGCTGGCCGGCTGGCTCGGCGCGAAGGCCGGCATGCCGGTCACGCTGGCGGTGCTGGGCGCGCTGACCTTGGTCGCCATCGCCGCGGCGGCGGCGCTCTGGCCGGCCTCGGACCCGGACGTCGTCGAGCACGCGCACCCCGACCTCGAATCCGGCCATCCGCACCTGGAAGGCGTCGGGACGCGCCGGCATGCCCACGCCTTCGTCATTGACGACCTGCACCAGCGCTGGCCCGCGGCCCGTCCAGGATGAAGCGCGCCAGATGTTCGTCGAGCGCTTCGCTACCGAGATTGTGGACGCAGCGCACCGGTGCTGCGACCGAACGGCGAAGGTGCGAGGCACTGCCAGAACCCCGCCATGCGGGACTTCGCGATGGCAGCCCGGTGAGTCCGTTGGCTGGCCCGGCGCGCCTGGAGGCTCGCCCGGCCAGCTCCGAGCGGGCAGCCGCGTCCATCTCGACCCCATCCGCCGATGCACCGGCCGTTCGACGGCGATGGGCTTTCGCGGCGAGGACCGGTGGGGCGATCAAGCCCGTCGAGGCCGCTCTCACGAGGAACCAACCGACTGAACGATCCCGGCCGATTGCGCCGCGGGATCGTGGTGGATGCCCGCCAGCCAAGCCAGCCCATGTAGAGGACGACCAGGGCGGCCGAGGCGTAGGGCGCCCGCCGGGCGAAGCTGCTGAAGCCGGACCAGCGCGAGGCGACGTGCTTGACGCCGAGGGCGATCAGCACCCCGGCCCAGACCATCGTGAGGGCGAACCCGACGCTGAAGCAGACGACTGGCGCGAAGCCCAGGCTGAACTGCTTGAGCTGGATGCACAGGAGCAGGACCGTGATGGCGGCTGGGCACGGGATCAGGCCGCCGGTCAGGCCAAACAGCACGATCTGTCCGATCGTCACCTGCCGCCCGGCGAAGCGGCGGCGGATATCCTCGGCATGCGCCCGCGCGTGCGCGTCGTCCTCGGCGCCCAGATCCATGTGCCCGTGGTGATGGTTGTGCTTCTCGAATGCGACCTCATGGATCTCGCCTCCGGAAGGCACCTTCAGGACCAGCCGCGCCGTGAAGGCATGCGGCTCCGGGATCGTCCCCAGGGGCTCCAGGATGTCACCCCGTTCGCGAAGGCGAATGTCTGCCGGCCGCCTTCGGGACGGACCGTCTCGACACTTGGATCGTCGGTCGGCGGCAACTCGCCCCGCTCTGCCCGTAACCTCCAGCGCGGCGGCACGCCATCCTCGAACGCCTCCAACGGCAGCAGTCCGTTCGCGGTCGCGACGTGCTTCACCTCGTCGTGATGGTGATGATGGTCGTGGTGCTGCTCCTGCCAGGTGCGCCACGCCATCCAGAGCGCGATGCCGACGATGAGCACCGCGGAGGTAAGCTGGAAGTACGGCTCGCCGGCCTCGCCGCACCATTCCTGGCCGAGGTACCGCCCGCCCAGGGCGATGACCCAGACGACCGCCATGTGCGAGATCCTCGCCGCCAGGCCGAGCAGGACCGCCTGGGTGACCGTGCGGCGTACGGCGATGATGAACGCCGCCATCATCGTCTTGGAGTGACCCGGCTCCAGGCCGTGCAGGGCGCCGAGCAGGATCGCGCTCGGCACGAACAGCCAGGCATGGTCGGTCCCTTGCTGCAGCAGGTCAGGCAAGGAGGTCATGGGGTCTCGTCACTTGAGGTAGGTCCGCACCACCTCGATCAGCTCCGCTGCTCCCCGGTGCGCGTTCTCAACCAATTAGGGAGTCGTCGCCCTTTAGGATGCCTCAGGATCCCGCAGGGGCATGCCACAGCGAGCCGCAGCCTGGCCACTCCCATGAGTGGCACGATGGTGTGGACGGTCTTCTGCTCACGGCATCGCTGCGCCAAGATGAGATCGTTGCTCTGCTCGGCAGGAGCCGTCCATACCATCATGCCCCTAGACGCACGTCTAAATTCCACTATGTGACCAACTTGATCGACACGCGCGGCGGCCGCCGTTCTCAATCGGATGATTGATGATAGGAGGTTTCGATGAAATTTTTGTTGAGCGCTGCCATCACAGTATTAATAGCGGTTGGTGGCACTGCGGCCGTACAAGCCCGCGATGCGGCGTCTTTCGACCGCGTACAACTTGCGCAAATGGACAGCCCCGGTGACGGTCTCGACGGGCGTACAGCAATCCGTCAAGGCAACGCCCGATCTTACCGCATGCGTCGAGCGCGCCACCACCGTGTGCGGCACCAGCGCCGTCATCGTTGAACGGCATTCGCTTGAGCCGTCCCAAATGGGATTCGGGTTGGGCTTCGCTGGTGAACATCGGTGTCGGCTCCGGTATCCTAGCTCGCATCGCGTACCTCGCTGTGCTGTGGAAAGCGGCGCCAGGCCTCGTCAGCCGGTGATCAGATAGGACGGCGAGACCCTGTGTCTGTGACACGGAGGCAGAAAGGGCGGGTCCAAATGCGACCACGCCGACTTATATGTGTCGTCGGCCATACTCAGAGGTGGACCGATCACAGGGTGGAGCATTACTCCACACACAAAGCCTATGCGAACGTTGGGAAACTGTCGCCGATACTATACGTATTCGTACAGGGTGAGCTGTTTCAACACGGCCTCAGTTCTTTTGCGCCCGCTCGTCGCGATATCGGCTCAGGATCTGCTCCCTCTCCGTCCGTCTGTCGGCCGCTGTCATCCTGGCGACCCTGGCCATCGCCCAAGCAGCCAACCTTCCGATCTCGTCGCGCGCGAGCGCGTACGGCGGATCTCGGCCCTGCATCGCGAACGCCGCCCCCGCATCATCGATGGCCGGAGGACGTTCGGCGGGTGTTGCCGCCCAATTGCGCACGGCTGTGATCCAGAGCGTGGCCAGTTCCGCGTCTGACATGCTCGCATAGACACGTCCCGGGCGTGGATAGCTGGCCGTGCGTTCAAGACGGAGGCGGGCGGCCTCGGCAGGGGCGACGTTCAGGGCGAAGCTCTCATCGTCCTCGCAGGCCATGTCGCGTCCCTTGCCGCGCGGATCCCTGGTCAGACCACCGTGCGTGCAGACCGTTCCGATGCTTTCCGACGATGATCCACAGTCGGGGCAGGAGAGCCGGCCGTGCCAAGTGGGGGACCGATTATTCGACCGGCGGGCATTCGGGAATGATGGCCGTACCTATACGGATCGGTATAGGTTCGGGCCTTGGCGTAGGACGACGCTCCGGTAGCGCTTCCTGTCCGCGGCCGAATGGGCACCCGGTTTGACGGATTTCTATAAGCCGACGTCGCTGTGCTCCCGACCGACCACCCGAGGTTACGATATCGTATGGTTCGCTGGGCCGTGGAGGCGGCTATCATCGGCTGCCGACCTCAGCACGGTCCGGGAGGCGCCTGCATCGGATGAAGGTCTTGCTGATCGAGGATGATGCGAAGACGGCCTGCTACATCGGCCAGGGCCTGACCGAGCACGGCCACGTCGTCGACCACGCCGACAACGGGCGCGACGGTCTCTTCCTCGCGGTGAGCAACGCCTATGACGTGATGATCGTCGACCGCATGTTGCCTGGGCTTGACGGTCTCGGCGCGGTGAAGACCCTGCGGGCGGCGGGCGTGCAGACACCGATCCTGTTCCTCACGACGATGTCGGGGGTGGGCCAGCGCGTCGAAGGGCTTGAGGCCGGTGGCGACGACTACCTGACTAAGCCCTTCGCATTCGCCGAGCTGTTGGCGCGGGTGCACGCGCTCGGCCGCCGCCGGCCGGTCGCGCAGGTCGAGACGGTACTGCGGGTGGGCGATCTCGAAATGGACCTGATCGGCCGCAAGGTGCGCCGCGGTGTGCGCGCGGTCGAATTGCAACCGCGCGAGTTTCGGTTGCTGGAGTTCCTGATGCGCAACGCCGACCGCGTGGTTACACGCACCATGCTGCTGGAGAACGTCTGGGAGTTCCACTTCGACCCGAAGACCAACATCGTCGAAACGCACGTGAGCCGGCTGCGCTCGAAGATGGACCGGGGCTTCGACTGCGAGCTGATCGAGACGGTCCGCGGCTCCGGATACTGCTTGCGTGCGCCGCGGGTTTAGGTTTCTGCGCGGCGGCGGGGTCCGCTTCGCGCTGCTTCACACGCTGGTGTTCGTGGTCTCGGTGGCTGCGGTCGGCGTCACCGCCGAAGCGCTGGTCACCCGGGCGCTCAAGTTTCAGGCCGGCCAGCGTGTCGAGGGCGAGGCGGCCGAGCTTCTCGGGGAATATCAGCAATACGGCAGCGACACGTTCCGCAAGCTCATCGACGCGCAGGCCGCCAGCGGAGAGAGCCGCCTGCACTACGCGCTTCTCGGAGCAGACGTGCAGCGCATCGCCGGTGAGCACCTCGTGGCGCGCGCTGCGGCTGCCGTCCCGGCCGTTGAGGCGGGTGCCGCCGCGGAAGCCCGGCTCGCAGGATCCGACAGTTTCCTGCTGGTGCGCAGGCCGCTGTCCGATGGGACGACCCTCGTCGTCGCCGACGACCTCGGCAGCGTCGAGGACGTCGAGGACGTGGTCTCGAACGCGTTCGCGATCGTGCTCGGCATCTCCGTGCTGCTCGGTCTGGCCAGCGGCTTCCTGCTGACGAAGGGCGTGCTGTGGCGCGTCGAGGCCGTGACCCGCACCGCCGAGGCGATCATCGCCGGCGACATGATGCGACGGATCGAACCGACCGGGGCGGGCGACGAGTTCGATCATCTGGCCACGAGCCTGAACGCGATGCTCGACCGCATCGTGCACCTGATGGACAACCTGCAGCAGGTCTCCAACGACATCGCCCACGACCTGCGCTCGCCGCTCTCGCGCCTGCGCCAGAATTTGGAACACACGCGGACCCACCCGACGACAAACCAGGCCTATGCGGCCGCGGTCGAGCGGGCGATCGAGGAGGCGGACAGCCTGCTTTCGACTTTCTCGGCGCTGCTGCGCATCTCGCAGGTGGAAGCCGGCAGTCAGCGCGCGGCGTTCCGACCCGTCGATCTGAGTGAGGTGGTCGAGACGGTATGCGAAGCCTACGCGCCCGACGTCGAGGAAGGTGGCCGGGTCCTGACCAGCGCGGTCGCGCCGGGTACCGTCGTCGACGGCGACCGCGAACTGCTGGTCCAGCTCTTGGCCAATCTCGTCGAGAACGCGCTCGCTCACACGCCGCCCGGCACCGCGGTCCAAGTCAGCCTCCGAAGCCTTGGTCCGGACGGGCCGGGGCGGGTCTTGGAGGTGACCGACGACGGTCCCGGCATTCCAGCCTCTGAGCGCGACAAGGTGCTCCGCCGGTTCTACCGGCTGGAGCGGAGCCGCACGACGCCGGGCAACGGCCTGGGACTGAGCCTCGTCGCGGCGATCGCCAAGCTGCACGCCGCCGACATCCGGCTCTCCGACAGGACACCGGGCCTGCGCGTGACCCTATGCTTTCCGTCTCCTGCGCACCTGGAACAGGCGACGCGCAAGGCTACGCCGCTCGGGAAAGGGGCCGGGCCGGCTTTGCGAACCGGTCTCGATCCTACCGATACGCATCACACCTTGCGGTCGAGGACCTGACCCGCGCCGCTCGTGGCGAGCTTAGGCGCGACCGGCTTCGTGCTGGCTGCGTCGTCGGTGTCGTTGTCGGCTTTCTTCGCCCCTCCCTGCACTGGAGAGGACAATAAAGTCGCGAGAGGATTAGCAACCCTGCCGCTGTGATGGACTGCGCTGACTGACATCGAAAACCTCCGTGTTAAGGTAGCGCGATCCTGTGGCGTCTTATGCTAACGCATCCTTGCCGATCTTGAATTCGCCGGCAACCTTGGGAAATTGTATTCCCAAGCTCATCTCCTACAAACCTGGCGGCACTCGGCGGTCGATCAGCCTCAGACCTTACCGCCCGCACCATCGATGATCGCGAGCAGGTCGGCCAGGCTTGCCTTGAAGACGGTCGCGTCCGGTCTGCCGGCGCGCAGGGCGGCAAGCACTCGGTCGACCGCCTTGTCGACGCGGTGCCAGTCCTCGGCCGAGCGTGGCTTCAGCGACGGTTCCGCCTCGTCCCAGGCGATCTCCAGATCCTTGATCCGCGACTTGGCGGCGGCCAGATCGCCCACGTCCACGAGGGCGGCGGTGTCGACGACGATGCTGCGACAGGCGCCCGGATCCCCGAGTTGCGCGACGTCGGCCACTGCCCTGGTCGGGGAAATGGCGGGGATGCCGGCCCCTGCGGGAGCCACCGACAGGGTCACGCGGATGAACAGTCTTCGGCGGCGGGAGATTTATTTTTTGGCGGCTTCCTTTCAGGCGGTTGCGGCGAGACGAACATCGCAGCCGGGCGGCCTCGCAAGGCGGGGTGGGCGCAGCCCGCTGCGCCCGACACTCTCGATTCCGACAAGGACGACGATCACGGTCAGGAAGACGAGGCTCGTCGTGCTCGTGCCGAGACCCAGGCCGCCGTTCGGCAGAGACTGGGAGAGCAGGTCGCCGACAGCGGTCCCGAGCGGCCGGGTCAGGATGTAGGCTACCCAGAAGCTGGTGATCGCGCCCTGGCCGAACCGGTGAGCCAGGGCGACAAGGCCGACCAGGCCGCCGAAGGCGAGGACGCCGAGCCGGAACCCGAGGCCCGGCGCCTCGATCGCGAGATCGCCCGCGCCCTTGGCCAGCGCGAAGGTGAACAGGATCCCGGCCCAGCAGAAGGT
The DNA here is from genome assembly GCA_963990595.1 of uncultured Methylobacterium sp. Taxonomy (GTDB): domain Bacteria; phylum Pseudomonadota; class Alphaproteobacteria; order Rhizobiales; family Beijerinckiaceae; genus Methylobacterium. The sequence goes on along the minus strand of CAXDNE010000046.1, from coordinate 431 downwards.
CTCGCGCCGGGACGTGACGATGGTGCGGATCGAGAGCGTGCGCTCGCTCGCGTACCAGAGCGCGAAGATCGTCGCGAGAACGGCGGCAAATGCGGCCGTGCTGGCGCAGCGGCTGAGCTCCAAATTATCGGTCAGGGCGTCGGTGATCTGCGTGCCGACGATGCTGACGAGCACCACGCTCGACCAGTAGATCCAGGGCACATAGCGCCGGGCGCGCATCTGCAGGACGAGCGCGCCGGCGAGAAGGATCGCCATTACCGCCCCGGCGGTCGCCGCGCCGAGCTCGGCATGGACCGCAAGGCAGTCGGCCCCGGTCTCGCCGACCGTGGTCGAGAGGACCTTGACGATCCAGAACACCGCCGTAACCGCGGGGACCTCGTGTGCCATCTGTCTCTTATACACATCTGACGCTGCCGACGAAGAGGATAGTG
>CAXDNE010000045.1:0-33867 GCA_963990595.1 uncultured Methylobacterium sp. | reverse complement strand
GCCCCCACCGCGGCCCAGGCCAAGCCGAATCCGGGGCTCGGGGCGGCCCTCCCCGCCGCCGACACCAAGGCCCGGCTGGAAGACCTCTATCTGCCGTTCCGGCCGAAGCGCCGGTCGAAGGCCCAGACCGCCCGCGAGGCAGGGCTGGAGCCGCTGGCGCAAACCCTCCTGGCGCGGCCGGAACAGACGCCCGAGAAAGCCGCCGCGGCGTTCGTGTCGGCCGAGCGCGGTGTCGCGGATGTGGCGGCGGCCCTGGAGGGCGCCCGGGCGATCCTGATCGAACACTTCGCCGAGGATGCCGATCTCGTCGGCCGCCTGCGCGCGGATTACTGGCGCAGCGGCCAGCTCGTCTCCCAGGTCCGCAAGGGCAAGGCCCAAGAGGGGGCGAAGTTCTCGGATTACTTCGCCTGGAGCGAGCGGCTCGAGCGGATGCCCTCGCACCGGATCCTGGCGATCTTCCGCGGCGAGCGCGAGGAGGTTCTCGACATCGCCTTCGCGGCGGAGGGCGAGGATTCCCAACCCGGCCTCCCGGGCCCGTTCGAGAAGGCGATCTGCCACCGGTTCGGCATCGCCGCGCGGGGGCGGCCGGGTGATGCCTGGCTCCTCGACACGGTCCGCACCGCGTGGCGCACGAAGGTCCGGACCGGGATCAAGCAGGATCTGCGCGCCAAGCTGTTCGAGCGGGCCGAGGACGAAGCCGTGACGGTCTTCGCCGGCAACCTGAAGGACCTGCTTCTGGCCGCTCCGGCCGGCGGCCGGGCCACGATGGGGCTCGATCCGGGCTATCGGAACGGCGTGAAGGTCGCGGTGGCGGACCGGACCGGCCGGATCGTCGCCGTGGAGACGACCTACCCGCACGAGCCGCAGCGCCGCTGGCGGGAGGCCGTCGCCACGCTCGGCCGGCTCTGCCGTGTCCACGGCGTCGAGCTGCTCGCCATCGGCAACGGCACGGGCTCCCGCGAGACCGAGCGGCTCGCCGCCGAGGTTCTCGCCGAGAACCCCGATCTGACCCTCTCGAAGGTCACGGTGTCGGAAGCCGGGGCCTCCGTCTACTCGGCCTCCGAGATCGCCGCCCGCGAATTGCCGGACCTCGACGTCTCCCATCGCGGCGCGGCCTCGATCGCCCGCCGCCTGCAGGATCCCCTGGCCGAGCTGGTGAAGATCGATCCGAAATCGATCGGCGTCGGCCAATACCAGCACGACGTGAGCGAGACGAAGCTGTCGCGCTCCCTCTCGGCGGTGGTGGAGGACGCCGTGAACGCCGTCGGCGTGGACGTGAACACCGCCTCCCCGGCCCTGCTGGCGCAGGTGTCCGGCCTCGGTGCCGGGCTCGCCGCCCGGATCGTCACGCACCGGGACGCGAACGGCCCGTTCCGCACCCGCGCCGCGCTGAAGGCCGTGCCAGGTCTGGGCCCGAAGACCTTCGAGCTGGCCGCAGGCTTCCTGCGGATCCAGGGCGGCGACGACCCGCTGGACGCCTCCGGTGTCCATCCCGAGGCCTATCCGGTGGTCCGCCGGATCCTGCAGGCGACGAAGAGCGACATCCGCGTCCTGCTCGGCAACGCAGCGGTGCTCGGCCGCCTGGCTCCCGAGACCTTCGTCGATCAGCGCTTCGGCCTGCCGACCGTGCGTGACATCATCACCGAGCTGGAGAAGCCCGGGCGCGACCCGCGGCCGGCCTTCCGGACGGCGAGCTTCCAGGAGGGCGTCGAGACGATCGGCGATCTCAGGCCGGGGATGCAGCTCGAAGGCGTGGTCACCAACGTGGCGGCATTCGGGGCCTTCGTGGATATCGGCGTCCATCAGGACGGCTTGGTCCACATCTCGGCGATGGCGCGGCGCCGGATCGCGTCGCCCACCGAGGTGGTGCGGATCGGCGAGGTCATCCGGGTTCTGGTGCTCGGCGTCGACGTTCCGCGCAAGCGCATCGCGCTCTCGATGCGGCTCGACGATCCGATCGAGCCGGCCGCAGCGCCGCGGCGCACCGGGGAGGCGCGCCCCGAGCCGCGCCGGGACCGGTCGGGCTCGCCTCCGGATGCCGCGCCGGACGGCCCACTCGCGGAGGCGCTGCGGCGGGCGGCCGCCGGAACGCCCCGGCGCACCTGAGCGGATCGCGCCTCGGCCGGAGCGTGTCGACGCGGAGCGCTCCCCCGCCGCGTCGACCGGCATGGTTAGCGGTTCGTAAACTTCGCCCCGGGCAGAGTTCTGCGCCGGGCAGCGCCGCACGATCCGCCCGGACTGCCCCGCCCTTCCCTGCCGGAACACCCCGATGTCAGCCAGCGCCGCGTTCGAAGCAGAGCCCATCCCCATGATCGGGCCGGCGCGCCTCATCCGGGCGGCCTTCGAAGGGTCGGACATGGCGGCCTGGGCCAACGCGATCCTCACCCAGTCGGATGACGGCATCGTCGATGCCGGTGCCGCGCTCGATATTTCGACGATCCTGTTGCTGATGCACCGTTTCGACGAGGCACTCCGGATTCAGAGCGAAGTTCTGCAGAGCAGTCGGCGATTCACCCTGCGGTCGAACCCATCCCAGGCCCGGACGCATGTCCTCGTCCTGGTCACGGCCGGCGACCTCATGGCCAATACGCCGGTGGATTTCCTGCTGAACGATCCCGGTTTCTCACTCGAATACCTCTTCCTACGTCCCGGCGATGCGATCCCACATCCTCTGCCCGCGCACGACGTCGTCCTCGTCGCCGTCGCGTATTCCAGCGTCAACGCACCGGTTCTGGAAGCCTTGTCCGAGGCTGCCGAACTCTGGACACGACCGGTCTTCAACCACCCGCGCCATGTCCTCACGACGTCGCGGCACGGGATCGCGGAAGCTTTGCGTGAGGCCGAAGGCATTCTGGTCCCGCGCATCGTCCGCATCGGGAAGACGGACGTGGAGCAGGCCGGGCCGCATCTCCCGGAAGGGTTCGGCTTCCCCGTCCTGATCCGCCCGATCGACACCCATGCCGGGAACGATCTTCAGAAGATCTGCGGCAAAGCGGATCTCGAGGCCTACCGCGCGCAGGCGTCGGCGGACGACTTCTACATCATTCAATTCATCGACTATCACAGTCCGGACGGCCTGTATCGAAAGCTGAGGGTCGCTCTGATCGATGGCATCCCGTTCCTATGCCACATGGCCCTGCGCGATCACTGGATGATCCATTACCTGAACGCCGGCATGAGCGAAGATCCGGAGAAGCGGCGGGCCGAGGCGGCGGCGATGGCCGATTTCGACCGGGTGTTCGCCGAGCGGCATCGGGCCGCCTTCGCCGAGATCCACCGGCGGACCGGGCTGGATTACCTCGTCCTTGATTGCGCGGAGAGCCCGGACGGCCGGTTGCTCGTCTTCGAGGCCGATACCGGCATGGTGGTCCACGACATGGATTCGGGCGACCTGTTCCCGTACAAGCCGCCTCAGATGCGCCGGATCTTCTCGGCCTTCCAAGCGGCCGTCGCATCGCGGGCGACGCAGGGCTGACGCCGGGCTCCGCAGCGTCAGGGATGTCTCGGGGAGACGGCGCCGTCAGCGTGCCGGTCGGTGTTCCCGAATGCCGGGACACCGGGCGCCCGTCGAGGCGGGTTCTCGCTCGCTGCGGCGCGCCGGGGGCGACGCCGTGCGTCCGACCACCCGGCAGGCCCGTTTCGGCCTCTCAGAGCTTGAAGGATTGCTCGCCGATATGGCCGAGTTCCTTGCTGAGCGCGGGATCGCACCAGATCCGGTAGCCGAGCGAACGGACACGGTCACTGAAGTCGAAGTCCTCGCCGATGTTGACACCCGCTTCTTCGTCCACCCGGAACCGGAAGTAGGGCTTCTTGAGACGTTCGAAGACGGACGTTTTGACCATCAGAAAGCCTGTCGGTATCCGCGCCATCTCCAACAGGCCCTTCGGGGCGTCGGCCGGCTGCTCCGGCAGGATGTCGCCGAGGAAGTGGAACGGTGCGGTCCGGCGCGAATACGTGGCGCCGATGATGTCCACCTGTCTCACGAGGAGCCTCAGCAAGGCGTCGCGCGGGAACGTCATGTCGCTGTCGATGAACAGCACATAATCGGCCTTGTGTTGCTGGGCAAATTCCAGGCCCATGTTGCGCGCATCGGCAACGATCGACGACTTTCCGACGACGAGCGACATCGGCATCTCGCCGAGTTCGTGCATCATCGAACCGAGACTGACGGCGAAGTCGGCATGAACCATCGTGCCGCACGGAATCGCGACCGCAACGTGCGGGAATGCCGGGGCTGCATTGAGATTCGGGTTGCTAGCCTCAACGGGCGTTTGAGCGATCACGGCCGAGCTCCAGACAGGGTGTGGCGCCGCCCGGGTCCGCATGTCCGACCGGAGGCGGTCCGTGCCGACAGGCTTGACTGAAGGTCGACAGCCACCACGCTTATGTCCGAGGATGGTTAATCGATCCTCAACGCGACCTAAATCTCGCCTTATTTGATAAGTTGCAGTAATACTTGTTTAAGCATCGTTTCGACTTCAGCAGGACAGCGGATCATCTTAACGAGCGCGAAACGTTTGCGGCGCGATTACTGAGGGCGCCCGAGAAACGGGCGTCTCAAATCAGAAAGATCGCACCCGATGTCCTCCATCACCCTGTCGGCCGCCACGCGTCAGAACCTGCTCTCGCTGCAGGACACCGCGTCGTTGATGGCGACCACCCAGAACCGCCTCGCGACCGGCAAGACGGTCAACTCGGCCCTCGACAACCCGACGAACTTCTTCACGTCGCAGGCCCTCGACAGCCGCTCGAACGGCCTGAACTCCCTGCTCGACGGCGTCTCCAACGGCGTCCAGGCGATCCAGGCCGCCAACCAGGGCATCACCTCGATCCAGAAGCTCGTGGATCAGGCCAAGTCGATCGCCAACCAGGCGCTCTCGACCCAGCTCTCCACCACCGGCACGGCGACCAACGCGTACAGCACGGCCTCGAGCGGCTCCGCCGTCTCGTTCTCAGTCAACGGAACGACGGTCACCGCCTCCGCGTCCAGCAGCATCACCGCGACGGTCTCGGCGCTGAACGCCGCTGTCGCCGCGCAGAGCACCTCGTCGAACGGCTCGTTCGGCGCCGGCGCGATCTTCTCGACCGACAGCACCGGCACCAAGATCGTCCTGAACGCCCAGGCCGACGTCGAGTTTCAGACCACGGCCAGCATGACAGCGCTCGGCTTCGCGACGGCTTCAGCCACCGCGCTCTCGTCATACAACGGCGTTAACACCTTCGCGAGCAGCGACATCGCGATCTCGGGCGTGTCACAGCGCAAGTCGCTGGCCCAGCAGTACAACAACCTGCTGAACCAGATCACGCAGCTCGCCGGTGATGCCAGCTACAACGGCGTCAACCTGATCGCCGGCACGGGCAACGACCTGAAGATCAAGTTCAACGACACCGGCAGCTCGAACCTCGACGTCGCCTCGGTCGACGCCACCGCGAGCGGTCTCGGCCTCAGCGCGATCACGAGCTCCAACACCCCGAACAGCACCAGCGGCGCGGGATTGGGCAACTTCCTGCTCAACTCGGACGTGAACGCCACGCTGGCGACGCTGACGTCGGCCGGCAGCACGCTCAACTCGGCCGCGAGCGCGCTCGGTTCCAACCTCTCGGTCGTGCAGAACCGGCAGGACTTCTCCAAGCAGCTCATCAACGTGCTGCAGACCGGTTCGGCCAACCTCACGAACGCGGACCTGAACCAGGAAGCGGCCAACTCCCAGGCGCTCTCGACCCGTCAGTCGATGGGCATCTCGGCCCTGTCCCTGGCCAACTCCGCGCAGCAGGGCGTCCTGCAGCTGCTCCGCTAAGGACCGTCCGCGTCCCGACCTCTGGCCGGCCGGGTTCTCCCGGCCGGCCTTTTCGTGCGCAGAAGTCACCGGGTCAGCGACGCCGGTTTCCGAGCGCGTCGCGACCATCGAAGGCGTGCACCGCCCCACCGGGTCCGGCGGCGCTGTTCGGCCATACGCCCCGACGCGGCAGCGCGCCGATCCGCGATGGTCCCTCCACCGGATGCGTCCCGCGTCCCGGCATCGACCCAGGCGGCGCTCGACGGCCCGGGCTCTCACGACGCCCACCGCGGCGGCACCGGCCCGGATCCCTGCAACCCGGTGGATGAGGCGGAACGACCCCGGGCCGCTCTCGGCCGCGGGGTTGCCAAGCTTAACCATATCGGCCAGCTTGTACGTAAGTACCGCGTACCGAACCGCCCTACGCAGGAGCACCAATGCTGGTCAATCACGAGCGCCGCCTTCTTCATAAAGCAGCAGGGTCCCGGGATTACCGGATCTCGATCCGCAAGAAGCCCGACGACTCCTGGCCCAGCGATCACAGCCGCCTCACCGCCCTCGAGAGCACCGGCCATCTGGAACGGATTGGCCCCCACGACACCATCGACGGTGCGCTCGCGACATGGCGAATCACCGAGTCCGGGCTCACGCAGCTCCAGGCTCTCGCCGTCGGAGGCGCGTGATGGCCTCGATCAAGATTCGCGCCACCGACGACGGCACCTTCGTGGTCTACCGGAACGGTGCGGCCGTCGCGTCGGGGCTGACCCGCGACCAAGCCGAGCGGTGCGCCACGGTTCTCGGCTGGATCGCTCAGGGTCACTGACACTGGGCGCAGCCGCCCCGGAGAGCGCGCCGGAGCCGAGCCCGGCGGCGGCCGATCCGCAGCCCGCCCGCGGAGGCGATCCCGCGCTGTTGTCGCGCCGATCCGCCGCCCTGCGGCTCCGGCCCGCCGGCGCCGCTACTCCGCGGCCGCAGCCAAGTCGGCCGTCACGGGAAGGCCGAGCCCGGCCTCGTGTCGCGCGCTCGCCAGAACGCGCAGGCGCGCTTGCGGCTCGGTGACCGCGCTCCACAGGCGAAGAAGCTCCAGGGTCATGCTCGCGTCGGGGGCGACGTGATCGGGCATGTAAAACGCCTCGACGGAGCAGCCTAGGGCGGCCGCAATCTCCCTCAGGCGCTCGGCAGCGCGATCCTCGACAGCCATCGGCGGTTCTGTCCCCATGTGATAGCGGCGTCGGCTCTATCACCTCAAAAGCACATAGCGGCAAGTGATTGATTTATACCGGAATTGATCAGCCTATATCAGGCTCCCGAGCGGAATCCGGCAGACCTGAGCGGGTCGATGTCCGGGCACGAACGGTCCGGGTATCTCGCGCGCAGGCCGTGCGGCGAACGGACTGGCCGTTCAGGCACCCCCCGGTCGAAATCTGAGCCCCCTGAAGCGCTGCCGCCTTCGGACACATCGGCGCCAGGGACGGCCGCGGTTGTGTCGGAGGTGAGACGTCCCGCCGCGCGCCGGGCTTCAGAAATCTGCGGCTGAAACGGATGTTCTTCGAGCGAACAAACCCTGCCGTGATCGGCGTCGGCGCAATGGAAGCTTGTTTGAGCGCGGATCCTAAAGCGTATGCTGAAGCAAAAACTTGCTATTAATTGTTTGTTAACCGCTGAGGCGTAGCGAGGATCGTGCGGTCGCCGATGGGGTTCTCCGCGCAGGTCGGGCGAGGCTCCGATGTTCGTCTTGTTAGCGGCCGGAATCGGCACCGGCCTCGTGACGGCGGCCCTTCTGATCCCGGTCAGCCTTCTGGCCGCACTGATCATCACACCCCTCGTGGCGAGCACGTCGGCGCTGCTCGCCTGCTTCCTCATCGCCTGGCGCAACACGCGCGAGGACGGGCGGCCACAGGCGCTCGACCACCAGACCGACGCGATGGTCGCAGCCCTGCGCGGCGTTGCCGGGCAGGCCGCGGCCACTTCGCCCGCACCCAAAGTCCCGGCGCGCCGCCAGAAGGTCGCCTGAGCGCTCCGAGCCTCGGGCGGGCCGGGCCCTGAGAGCCCGCGCGCACCGGCTGGACGAAGGCGCGCGTCGAAGCGGCCACGCTCAGCGCCACCGCTCCTTGGTGCAAGCCAGCAGGTAGACGGTCCGCATGCACCGCTCCTCATCGGCCTGCGATTGCGCACTCTTCATGCAGACGTCCATCCCCGAGGTCAGCAACCAGCGGTCGATGTCCTTCTTGGACTCACAGGTGAAAATCGGCTGAAAGCCCTCGAAGCGGCTCACTTGCCAGAAGATGGCGACGAACGACAACAAGCAAAACGCGCAGACCAGGATCTTGCTATCGTAGAACCAGTGCCTGCGCTCCTCCGTGATGGCGGCACGCTCGCTCGTTCCTGCGCCGGACGCGCCCGCAGGCGCGCGTTCCTTCGGGCGGATCATCTCGATACGGTCCAGCGGGCTGCCTTTCGCGAAGAGGGTACAATTTGACTGCCGGTTCGACCAGCACAAAGGCAGTACCGGCCCCGAACGTTCGGTCCAAGACCGGTTTCGATCGGATCGAGTCGACGAAGCGCAGGAGAGGAACCGCCGAGATCCGTGTGCTTCAGAACGCGACGGCGCCGGGCCCCATCGGCCAGCGGACATCGATCTCGGCGGTCCCTGTGTCTTGACGGAAAGGATGGCGCCTTCAGCCGCCTCGACGGCGCAGCGATGCCGGTCGACCCGTTCGCCCGACCGGCGCGGATTGGCGCCCCTCGTCTCATCGCGCGGCGCGGAGGTCTGCCGCGACGCCGTCCGCGTCCACGGGCTCGCGGCCCTGTGGCGGCCGGCCGCGCTCCGCGAGCGACAGAATCCGCTTGGCCTGGAGGGCCACCGGGATGTCGATCATCCGGCCGTCCACGGCGACCGCACCGCTGCCAGTGGCGACCGAGCGCTCGAACGCGTCGACGATCCGCCGCGCCCGCGCCACCTCCTCGGCCGATGGGGCCAGCGCTTCGTCCGCCATGGCGACCTGACGCGGGTGGATGCAGAGAATGCCCGTGTAGCCGAAAGCATGCGCGGCGCGGGCCAGCGCCTTGAACGCGGCGGCGTCGTCGATGATCCCGACGGAACCGGGGACGCCGAAGGCGGCGAGCCCGCGCCCCCGGGCCGCGATCGCCACGGCCTGAGCCGGCATGGCCATGGATTCGAATGTCGCCGGCGTGCCGATCGCCGAGGCGTAGTCCTCGGAGCCGAAGCCCAGGGCGACCACGCGCGGCGTCGCGGCGGCGATCTCGTCGAGCGCGCGCATCGCTGCCGGATGCTCGATGACCGGAATGAGGCCGATGCTCCGCTCCGACAGGCCGGCGCCGCGCTCGGCGGCCGCGAGAGCTCCGTCCGCGAACTGGCAGAAACGCGCGCTCTCGACCTTGGGAAGAATGACGGCGCGGACGCCGGCGATCGCGGCCGCGCGGATGTCGTCCACGAGGCGATCGGGTTCGTTGTTCACCCGCACCACGACGGTGAGGCCCTGCGCCGCGAGGATTGCGACCGATCCGGCGAGCTTGTCCCGCGCCGCATCCTTGTTGGACGGCGCGATGGCGTCCTCGAGATCGAGGATGATCGCGCCGGCGCCGCGCTTGTGCGCGCCCGCCACCATCCGATCGGCATCGGCCGGGATGAACAGGAAGGTTCCGACTTCGGTCCAGTTCACGTCACCTCCTCCTCGGCCAGCCGGCGCCTGGCCTCCGCGTCGTAGCCGATCCGCTCCAGGATCTCGTCGGTGTGCTGGCTCAAATCCGGCGCCGGTGCGCGGATCGCGCCCGGCGTCAGCGACAGGCGCGGCGAGATCCCGTGCATCGGCAGCGCGCCGACGTCGCGGTCCTCCATCTCCACGACGACCTCGCGCCCGATCACATGCGGATCGTGGACGATCTGCGCGGCGTCGTAGACCGGACCGACGGTCACCTCGGCCTTCTCGAAGAAGTCGAGCGCCTGGGCCAGATCCATCGTGGCGATGAACCCGCCGACCACTTGGTCGATCGTGTCGGCATGGTCCAGGCGGTCGGAATTGGTGCGGAAGCGCGGGTCGTCGATCATGTCGGCGCGGCCGATGGCGCGGAACAGCCGCTCGCACATGGCCTGCGTCGAGGCCGAGAGCGCCACCCAGGCCCCGTCCCGGGTCGGGTAGATGTTGCGGGGCGCCGAGATCGAGGTGCGGTTGCCGATGCGCGAGGGCGCGCGTCCCGTCACGCGGGCGATGGCCACGTCGGGACCGAGCGTCGCGAAGAGCGGCTCGAGCAGCGAGACGTCCACGACCTGACCCTTGCCGGTATCCGCCGCGACCCGCAGAGCGACCATCACGGCGTAGGCGCCCTGCAGGCCCGCCACCATGTCGGCGAGCGCCATATTGGGCATGATCGGCGGCTTGTCGGAAAAGCCGGTCTTCGAGGCGAACCCCGACATCGCCTCGACCAGGCTGCCGAAGCCCGGCCGGTTCCGGTAGGGTCCCGTCTGCCCCCAGCCCGAGACGCGCACGTAGACGAGGCGCGGATTGGCGGCGAGGAGCGCGTCCGGCCCGAGGCCGAGACGTTCCATCACGCCCGGGCGGAAGCTCTCGATCAGCACGTCGGCCTGCGCCGCCAGCCGGGTCAGCACCGCCTTGCCGGCCGGAACCTTGTAGTCGAGCGTGATGCTCTTCTTGTTGCGGGCGTAGACCTTCCAGTAGAGCGGCTGGCCTCCGTCCTTCCAGTCGCGGAGCGTGTCGCCGCGCTTGCGCTGCTCGACCTTCACGACCTCCGCGCCGAAATCGGCGAGCATCAGGCTCAGCATGTTGCCGGCGACCAGCCGGGAGAGATCGATCACCGTGAGGTCGCGCAGGGGCGGCTCGGCGGCGGAATCGTAGGCGCGCGGCGCGGCAGCCGGCGGCGGATCGGTTCGGGACGACATGGCGGGCCTCCGGGGTGATTCGACAGGGTTGTGGGGCCCGGCGGGGCGGCACGGCCACCCTCCGGGCGCCGCGACCGCCGCGTCGCCGATCAAGCCGGGCCGTCGGCACGACGCAAGGCATAGCCGAAGACGACGATGGACAGACCGAGATTGATCGTTGCGACGACGAGCATCGTGTACAGGAGCGGCACGAGGCCGAACCATTCGGCGATGTAGCCGCAGGCGACGGGCGTGACCGCCTGCCCGAGCAGCGGCAGGCGCGCGAGGCGGCCCATCACGGCCGCGTATTCGCGCTGTCCGTAGAGCGCCAGCGGCAGCGTGCCCCGCACCACGGTGCGCATGCCGTTGCCGGCCCCGTAGAGCAGCATGGCGAGCCACGCCAGCGACGGGAGCGTGGCCAGCAGCAGGAGGCCGAGCCCGACGCTGGCGCCCGACAGGAGCAGGGACCAGGCCGGATGCGCGCGTCGCCCGAAGGCGAGCTCGACGACGCGCACGCCCACCTGGGCCGGCCCGATCAGGCCCGTCAGAGCCACGGCGGTGGTGCTGGCGACGCCCATCGTCTGGAGGAGCTGAAGAAGCTGGACCGAGACAGCCGTCATGATCATCGCCGCCATCGCGAAGGTCACGGCGAGGAGGCGCTCGGCCGGGAGTCGGGCGGCCTCCTGTGATCCGGCCGGCTCGTACGGCCGGGTCGGCTCCGATCGCTCCGCCGGGGTCCGGCGCAGGGACGGGAGCGCCCAGGCGTAGAGGGGCGCCACCACCAGGGCGCACAGGATTGCGTAGGTGAGGCAGGCCCCGCGCCATCCGACCTGATCGACCAGGAAGCTCGTCGCCGGCCAGCAGAGCGAGACGGCGAAGCCCGAGGAGATCGCGATCTGCGTCATGGCCCCGCGCGCGGCCGTCCCGTAGGCTTGGCCGATCGCCGCGAACAGGGGATCGTAGAGGCTCGCCGACATGCCGAGGCCGGCGATCACCCAGGCGAGCAGGAAGACCGGCAGGGTCGGCGCGACCGCCATCAGCGCGAGACCCGCCGCGACGATCACGGCGCCGATCACCAGCACCGGCCGCCCGCCGTGACCCCGGATCATGCGGCCCACGAAGGGCGCCGGCAGCCCGGAGACGAAGATCGCGAGCGAGAGCGCGCCCACCACCATCGCCTGGGGCCAACCGGTGGACGCGACGATCGGGCCGGAGACGACGGCGACGAGGAAGAAGGTGCCGCCCCACAGGATGATCTGGGTCACGCCGAGGGCCATGTTGCCGGCGAGGGTCGGGAGCGGCGTCTCGGATGGCTCGGCTCTGCGCACGGATGGGGCGCCGGACACGATGTGGGGATCTCCGCCTGTTCCGGTTTCGGGGCTGTCCGCGGCGGAGACCCGGTTCTCGCGAGAGAGGCTCCAGGCGATCTGCCCGGCCGCGGCGCCGTCCTAGCACCGATGCGGCGCCGCTGCTGCAATCGGGGCGTTCAACGTCGGGCACGACCGGTTCTGGGCGGCCGGGGCCGGCTCACGCGCCGCCGGCGGCCGCGGCGAGCTGCTTGAGATAGCGATCGACCTCGGTGTGGTCGGCCTGCGGGCCGAGCTGCGCGGCGGCGCGCCGGGCGAAGTCCACCACGGCGTGCGCGAAGGGCGCGGGGCGCCCGAGCTCGTCGGCCAGCTCGGTCGCGATGCCGATATCCTTGGTCATCAGCGCGAGGCCGAAGCCGGAATCGTACGTCTCGCTCAGGATGAACGGCTTGAGCTTGTTCTCCGTGGTGTTGTTGCGCCCGGTCGAGACGTTGAGGATGTCGGTCATCATCGCGGGGTCGAGACCGAAGGTGGCGCCGATCTGCACCGCCTCGCAGGCGGCGATCAGCCCGGCCGCCGAGACGTAGTTGTTGAGCGCCTTCATGGCGTGCGCCGAGCCGAGGCCCCCGGTCCTGAAGACCGAGGATCCCATCGCCTGCAGGAGGCCCTCCACGCGCCCGATCACGCCCGGATCGCCGCCGACCATGATCGCGAGGGTGCCCGCCACGGCCTTCTTGACGCCCCCGGAGACCGGCGCGTCGATGACGGCGATCCCCGTCGCCGCGAGATGCGCCCCCAGATCCCGCGTCGCGAGCGGCGCGGACGAGCTCATCTCGATCAGGATCGAGCCCGGCTCCATCGCCGCCCGCACCGGGTCGGGCCCGTCGAGCATGACCCGTCGGACGATGGTCCCGTCCGGCAGCATCGTGATCACCGCGGCGGCGCCGGTCGCCGCGTCCGCGGCCGACCCGCAGGTCACCCCGCCCAGTTCCGCGAACCGCGCGCCGGCCTCCGGGGCGGGATCGAATCCGCGCAGCCTGTATCCGGCCCCGATCAGCCGGGCCGCCATCGGCAGCCCCATCTTGCCGAGGCCGATGACGGCCAGGGTCGCGGGGGGCGCGATCGGGGACGAGGCTTGATCTGACACGGGCATTCCTCCTGGACTTGGCATTCGGCCGGGCGGTCAGGCCGCCGGGCGCATCGCCTCGAGGGCTCGGACGAGGTGCGGCCGGAACAGGTCCGGGTTCTCGCTCATGGGGAAATGCCCGAGCCCCGGCATCTCCGCGAAGACGCTGCCGGGCATCAAGGCCGCCAGAGCCGCGCCGTCGGCGACGGTCGCCGAGTAATCGTAGGTGCCCGTCAGCAGGCGCACCGGCAGATTGCGCGCGTCGATCCGCGGCGCGACCTGCGTGCCGTCGAACTCGTCGCTGTAGAAGGCGAGATCGCCCGCGTAGATGCCCGGGCCGCCCTGGGCGTAGATCCAGGCGGCGCGGCGGCGCCAGCCCTCCGGGCTCGTCGGGCTCATCAGGCCGCGGACATAGGCGCTGTTGTGCAGGCCGCCCGAAACCGCCGCGTGGGCCAGAAACGGGTTGCGCCGTCCGGGCGAACGCAGCGGAGCCTCGAGGGCGATCACGCCCCGCAGCAGGTCGGGGCGTTCGGCCGCGACGGTCAGCGCCATCGCGGCGCCCATCGAGCAGCCCACGAGGATCGCGGGCCCGCCGACGACCGTCTCAAGGAAGGCACAGACCCAGTCCGCGTAGCGGCGGCCCTCGAGGCTGTAGGCGCCCCCATCCCAGTCGAGCGGCGGCAGCGAACGGCCGTGGAACGGGCAGTCGAAGGCGAGGAGTCGCCAGCGCTCTGCCAGGGCGACGTCCGACAGGAGCGCCCCGAATTGCCGCGCATCCGCGCCGGCGGTGTGGAGGAACACGACCGGCGGCCCGTCACCCGCGGCCTCGAAGAAGACCTCGCCTGCCCGGTCGCCCGCCAGTCGAAGGCGGGCGTAGCGACCCACGATCTGGCCGGGATCGCGGAGGGCCGGATCGGCCGCCTCCGGCACGACCGGCGGCCTCAGGACTTCGAACAGGCGCTCCAGGGCCGGGCGCGCCTGCGCCACCGAGAGCGGATCCCCCGCCACCGAGGCTTCGGGATTGGCGAGCTGCAGCGCCGTGAACGACTGGTGCCGCGGCGGAGGCACCGCGGCGAGGATCCGCGTCCAGACCGACGGGGGCGCGGCGACCGTCACGTCGGCGGGTGAACGCTCCTCGGCCGGCATCCACCGGAAGGCTCCGTCCTGCGCGAACAGGAGGTCCACGGTCTCATCGCCGCAGATCAGGCGCACCCGTGCCGCGAGGCCGCGGGAAGCCGCGCGGAGCTCGGCATCGTCCAGCGCCCGCGTCAGGCGCGCCCGCATCGTGGAGCGGAAATCCTCGCCCATCAGCGTTCCTCGTTCCGGCGCCGAGCAAAGCACATTGTCTGATTGACAGACAAGAGCCGCGCTCGCAGGATCGCGCCGACGGATGACGGGAGGTCGCGATGGCGGAGAGTGAGCAGTTCGAGAAAGGCTTGGCGGTGCGGCGCGCCGTGCTCGGCGAGGCCTATGTGGATGGCGGGCTCGCCAGGGCCGACGACTTCATGATGGCCTTCCAGCGCATCACCACCGAGTGGTGCTGGGGCTACGCGTGGACCCGCGAGGGCCTGGACCGGAAGACGCGCAGCATCATCAACCTCGCCATGCTCACGGCCCTCGGGAAACCCGCGGAACTCAAGCTCCACGTGAAGGGAGCCCTCGCCAACGGCGTGAGCGTCGAGGAGATCAAGGAGGTTCTCCTTCACGCCACCGTCTATTGCGGCATCCCGGCGGGCCTCGACGCGTTCAAGGCCGCGCACGAGGTGCTCAAGGCCGAGGGCGCGGTCAGCGGCGAGCCGGTCGGCCCCGCGCGCTAGCGGGCGCCGCACTCAGATCCCCAGATAGGCGGTCCGCACCTGCGGATCGCCGCGCAGGGCCTCCGCCGTCCCGTCGAGCACGACGCGTCCGGCCTCCAGCACGTAGCCCCGGCCCGCGACCTCCAGCGCCAGCGCGGTGTTCTGCTCCACCAGCAGGATCGCGGTCCCGCCCCGGTGGATGCCGGTCAGCGCCCGGTGCAACTCCTCGACGACGATCGGCGCGAGGCCGTGGCTCGGCTCGTCCAGGATCAGCAGGACGGGATCCAGCATCATCGCGCGGCCGAGGGCGACCATCTGCTGCTCGCCCCCCGACATGGAGCCGGCGCGCTGCGTGCGCCGCTCGGCGAGGCGCGGGAACAGCGCGTAGACCGACTCCGCCCGCCCGCGCAGGCCCGCCTCCTTCCGCCGGCTGAAGGCCCCGAGCCAGAGGTTCTCCTCGACGCTCATGTCGCCGAAGACGTGGCGGCCCTCCGGCACATGGGCGATGCCGAGGCCGGGCACCTTGTGGGCGGGCCGCGCCATCAGATCCGCACCGCGATAGGTAATGGTCCCCCGCGCCCGGGGGACGAGGCGCGAGATCGCGCGCAGCAGCGTGCTCTTGCCAGCCGTGTTGGCGCCGATCACGCAGACGAACTCGCCGCGGCCGACGCGGATCGAGACGCCGTGCAGCACGTCGGCCGCGCCGTAGCCGGCGTGGAGGTCTCGGACCTCGAGGAGCCCGTCGGGCGGCTCAGCCGGCATAGGGCCGCCCGAGATAGGCGGTGACGACGTCCGGATGCCGGACGATCTCGGCGGGCGTGCCCACCGCGAGGAGGCGGCCGAAACTCAGCGCGACGATGCGGTCGCACAGGGCCATGATCGCCTTCATGTGGTGCTCGACCACGACCACGGTCAGGCCGTCGGCGCGCAGACTGCGGATCAGCTCCATCATCTCGGCCATTTCCAAAGCGTTGAGCGCCGCCATCACCTCGTCGAGGAGCAGCAGCGTCGGCTCGGTGGCCAGCGCGCGGGCGACCTCGACGCGGGCCCGTTCCGGGAAGGACAGGTCGCCGGCCCGCTTGGTCGCGATGTCGGCGAGGCCGACCCGGGCGAGGCAGTCGAGCGCCTGGGCGCGGGCCGCGCGCAGCGGCCGGTGCAGCAGGCCGCCGATGACCACGTTGTCGAGGACGTCGGTATCCATGAACAGCGCGACGTTCTGGAACGTCTTGGTGAGGCCCAAGCGGGCGATCCGGTGGGGCTTGAGCCCGACGAGGTCGCGTCCCCGCAGGCGGATCGAGCCCGCATCGGCGCGATGCAGGCCGACGAGGGTCGAGAACAGCGTGGTCTTGCCCGCGCCGTTCGGTCCGATCAGGCCGAGAATCTCGCCCGCCCCGACCGTGAAGCTGACGTCCTGAAGCGCCTGGAGCCCGCCGAAGCGTTTGCCCACCCCGCGGATCTCCAAGAGGGTGGCGCGGTCCCGCAGGGCCGCCGCATCCGCGCCCCTGACGGCGGCGTGCGCGCTCATCGCGGGCCCCGTCCGACCCGCCGGCGTATCGGGCGCAGGGCCACCAGGCCGTGCGGCTGGATCAGGATCACAACGATCAGGATCAGGCCGTAGACGAGGTTCGACAGGCCCGCGACCTGTCCCGACAGCAGCGCGTTGGCGGCCTCCTCGAGCGCCACGATCAGCACGGCGCCGAGGATCGGGCCGGAGGCCGTGCCGATCCCCCCGACGATCGCGATGAGCGCGATGCGGATCGAGATCGGCGCGGCGCCGAAGACCGCGTCCGGATCGAAGAAGAAGTTGAGCTGCGCGTAGAGCGTGCCGAGCATCGCCGTCAGGGCCCCCGACAGCATCGCGGCCTGGATCTTGACCCGCGCCGTGTCGACCCCGACGACCTCGGCGGCCTGGGCGTTCTCGCGCACCGCCCGGAGCCGGTAGCCGAAGGCCGAGCGGCGGATCCCGACGAAGATCGCCGTGACCGCGATCAGGGCGACGAGGTTGAGGTAGTAGAACGGCAGTGTGGTCTTGAAGCTCAGCATCGCCAGGCTCGGCGGCGCGAAGGGCACCGAGATCCCGACCGGACCGCCGGTCAGGCCCGACCACGCATTGGCCACGACGCGCATGACCTCGCCGAAGGCCAGCGTCGCGAGCGCGAAGTAGTGGCCGCGCAGGCGCATGGTCGGCACGCTGATCAGGCCCGCCGCGAGCCCGCCGAGGACGCCGCCCACCAGCATGCCGAGCCAGGGCGACAGGCCGGCATGGATCAGGAGCAGCGTCGACGTGTAGGCGCCGATGCCGAAGAAGGCCGCGTGGCCGAGGGAGATCTGGTTGGCCAGCCCGCCGACGATGTTCCAACTCTGGCTCATCGCGCCGAACAGGTAGACGAGGGCGAGGACGCGGATCGCGTAGCCCTGCGCGTCCAGGCCGAGGGGCAGAGCCAGGGCCAGCGCCAGCGCGGCGGCCGGCAACAGCAGGGGGCCGAGGGCGGGGCGAAGGCCGCCGCCGATGGCCGGCACGGGCGGCGCGTCCGCCCTCACCGCGCGCTCCCCAGAAGACCTTCGGGCCTGAACGCCAGGACGGCGATGAAGACGACGAACAGCACGAGGTTCTGCAGCTGGATCGGGAAGAGGAGGCCCGACAGCGACTGGATGATCCCGACCGCGATGCCGCCCACCACGGCCCCGGCGACGCTGCCGAGCCCGCCCAGCACCACCACCGTGAACATCAGCACCACGAACTGGCCGCCGACGGTGGGGTAGACTGTCAGGTAGGGCAGGATCACCGCACCGCCGAAGGCGGACAGCCCGACGCCGAGGCCGAAGGCCACGCAGCGCATGCGGTCGACATCGATGCCCGCGAGGCGGGCGGCCATCGGGTCCTGGGCGGTCGCCCGCATGGCGCGCCCGAACCAGCTCGCCCGCAGGAACCACCAGAGCCCGATCCCGCTGGCCGCCGACATCGCGAAGGCGGCGAGATAGGGCACGCTCACGAAGAACGGACCGAGCCGCAGCGCGGCGGTCTGGTAGGGGGTGGTCACCGAGCGGAAATCCGAGCCGAAGGCCAGCAGCGCGGCATTCTCCAGGACGATGAGTAGGCCGACCGTCAGGAAGATCTGCGCCACCTCGGGCGCCCGCATCACGCGCCGGACCAGCCAGTGCTGGACGGCGAGACCGAGGAGGAAGACGAGCGCGAAGGCGAGGAACGCGCCGATCAGCGGATCGAGGCCGAACTTGGCCCAGGCGAACCAGGCGATGAACATGCCGAGCATCAGGAACTCGGCCTGCGCGAAGTTGACGATGCCCATGACCCCGAAGACCAGGGTCAGGCCGATCGAGATGACCGCGTAGACGCCGCCGATCAGCAACCCGTCGAGGATCGCCTGGAGGAAGGCCACCGCGCTCACGCCTTCCAGGTCGGCGCGGCCTTCGCGTAGCGCTCCGGCCAGACCGTGACGAGCTCCTGGCCGCGCCACTGCACCATCAAAGGCTCGGCGAGCGCGTTGAGCCCGGCCGCGTCGAACTGGACCGCGCCGCCGGTCATCGCCTTCGTCCATCCCCCGTCGAACCGGGTGCCGTGCAGGGCCTCGCGCACGGCGGCGGGATCGGCCTTGCCGGCCTTCTCCAACGCCTGGGCCAGGACGTCGAGGCACACGGCGTGCTCCAGCGCCTCGTGCACCATGAAGTAGCCGAAGCGTTTGCGGAACGCCTCGGTGAGCGCCGGGTCCTGATCGTAGTTCGACGGGCTGATCGAGAGGATGCCTTCCGCGTAGGCGCCGAGCCCCTTCTCGAAATCCGGGATCACGTAGCCGGCCGCGCCGCCGATCGCCGGCATGGTCAGGCCCTGCTGGCGCATCACGCGGATGATCTGCAGGCTGTCGTTGAGATAGGAGACCGGGAACACCGCCTGGGCGCCGGAGGCGCGGAGCTTGTTGATGAGCGGCGTCACGTCGGTGATGCCGAGCGGGTAGGCCTCGTCCATCACGACCTGCACGCCGGCCTTCTTGGCGGCCTGCCGCAGGCCGGTCGCCTGCGAGGTGCCGTAGGCCGTGTCCTCGTACAGGATGGCGACCTGCGACAGGGCGCTGCCGGCGGCCTTGGCGATGGCGAGCGTCCCGTCGAACTGGGCCGCGCCCAGGACCGACGCCTTCGCGACGACCTGGAACACGTTCTTGAAGCCGCGCTCGGTGATCTGATCGGAGAACGACATCGTCAGCAGCGGGATGTCCCGCCGCTCGGTCACCTCCGAGAGCGCGAGGGTGAGCGAGGAGGCGAAGGCCCCCAAGATCGCCACGACGCGGTTCTGGGTGATCATCCGCTGTGCCACGGTGGCGGCCTGGGTCGGCGTCGAGGTGGAATCGGCGACGATCAGCTCGATCCGCGCCCCGCCCAGAGCCTTGATGCCGCCGGCGGCGTTGATCTGGTCGGCCACCAGCGTGATGCCGTTGCGCGAGTTGATCCCGAACTGCGCGTTCGCGCCCGAGAGCGGCAGGACGACACCGACGGTGACCGTCGGCGCCGCGTGGGCGCGGCGGATCAGGAACGGGGCGGCGACGGCCGCGCCGACCAGACTGACCGCGCGGCGGCGATCGAGCCGGGCTCCCGGGATGGCGGTCGGCGTGTCGGCCATGGATATCGACCCTCCCGCGCGGTCCCTCACTGAACGGGGCCCGTCCTTCGTACGGTCAGACTGGCAAAGGCCTGTCCGCGCGTCAATCGACATTCAGCCAATCAGATTGTCTGACGATCATGGATTTCCGACCCGGAATGTGGTCGGATGGGCCTGGGCTTCCGAGTCGTGGCGACAGGAGGATGAGGCGGAGCTCTGCCATCGCGGATTGACAGACGGGCGCCGGCCCGGAGAGCTGAAGGCATGCAGGATTCCGATCTTCTCGTCGCCCGACATCCGGCCACGCTGCGGCTCCTCGTGGAGGAGAAGCTGCGCGCGGCGATCGCCAGCGGCCTGTTCAAGCCCGGCCAGCGCCTGATCGAGCGCGAGCTGTGCGAGTTGACGGGCGTCGGGCGCACGTCGATCCGCGAGGCGATCCGGCAGCTCGAGGCGGAGGGCCTCATCACGGTCGTGCCGCATCGCGGGCCGACCGTGAGCGTCGTCAGCCCCGAGGAAGCCCGCGAGCTCTACGCCGTGCGCGGCCTGCTCGAGGGCTATGCCGGCCGCGAATTCGCCAAGCGCCGGCCCGAGGCGGAGATCGCCGCGCTCGACCGCGACGTCGCGCGCTTCGCCGAGGCGGCGGAAGGCGAGGACCGCCGCGCCCTGATCGAGGCGAAGACCGCCTTCTACGCGACCCTGATGCGGGGCTGCGGCAACGCCGTCGTCACGCAGATGCTCACGACCCTGCACAACCGGATCACGCTGCTGCGGCTGACCTCGATGGCCCAGCCCGGTCGCCTGCGGGAGAGCGTCGCCGAGATCCGCGCCATCCGCGACGCGATCCTGGCCGGCGATCCGGTCGCCGCGGAAGCGGCCTGCCACACGCATATCGAGCGCGCCTCGGCGGTCGCCATCGCCGTCCTCTCGGCGCAGGACGACCCGCAAGCCACGCGCGGGTCGCGCCCCGCCCCCCCGCGCTGAGCGATCCCGGAGGCCGGAGCCAGACATGTCGATCTATGAAGTGTTCGCGCTCCGCTACGCCAGCCACGACCGGTCCGCGCGGGAGAACTTCGTCTATCCGCCGGGACCCGGCGAGGATCCGCACGACCGGCCGATGCCGATGGACTACTTCGTCTGGCTGCTGCGGTCCGGCGAGCGGGTGATCCTGGTCGATACCGGGTTCGACGCCCCGGCCGCCCGCGACCGCGGGCGCACGCTCCTCCAGCATCCGGCCGAAGCGCTGCGCGCCATGGGTGTCGCGCCGGAGGCGGTGAGCGACGTGATCATCACCCATCTGCACTACGACCACGCCGGCAACCTCGCGGCCTTCCCGGCGGCGACTTTCCATCTCCAGGATGCCGAGATGGCCTTCGCCACGGGGCGCTGCATGTGCCACGACCGTTTGCGCGGCGCCTTCTCGGTCGAGGACGTGGTCGCGATGGTGCGCCGGGTCTATGCGGGCCGCGTGCGGTTCGTGGATGGCGACGCGACCCTGTTTCCCGGCGTGTCGGTCCATCTCGTCCCGGGCCATTCGCGGGGGTTGCAATGCGTCCGGGTCGCAACGATGCGCGGCGCCGTGGTCCTGGCCTCGGATGCCACCCACTACTACGCCAATATCGAGACCGGGAATCCCTACTCCGTCGTCACCGACATCGCCGCGACCTTCGAGAGCTGGGAGCGGCTGCGCGAGCTCGCCGACAGCGAGGCCCATATCGTGCCGGGCCACGATCCACTGGTGATGACGCGCTATCCACGCGTGGCCGCGGCGGGCGTCGAGGCGGTCGCGCTCCATCGGCCGCCATCGGCCTCGTGATGGGAGACTCGGCCTGATCGGTCAACCGAATCACATTTTTGTGCTTGCCGGCTCGGCGGCCACCTGCAAGTCTATTCAAAATTCAAACCGCGCAGAGACGCGGAATCAGGTCGGGAGGACGCGATGAAGGTTCAGGTTTTCGGTACCCTTGTCTGTGCGCTGGCCTTCGCCGCGCCGGCCGCGGCGCAATCCCCGATCATCATCAAGTTCAGTCACGTCGTCACGACCGACACCCCCAAGGGCCAGGGCGCCGAGCGGTTCAAGCAGCTCGCCGAGGAGCGCACCAAGGGGGCGGTGAAGGTCGAAATCTACCCGAACAGCACGCTCTACAAGGACAAGGAAGAGGTGGAGATGCTCCAGCTCGGCGCCGTCCAGATGCTGGCGCCGTCCACGAGCAAGTTCGGGCCGCTCGGCGTGAAGGAATACGAGGCCTTCGATCTCCCCTACATCTTCCCGAACGAGCAGGTGCTGCGGCGCGTCCAGGACGGGCCGATCGGACAGGGCCTGTTCAAGAAGCTCGAATCCAAGGGGATCAAGGGGCTCGGCTACTGGGATAACGGCTTCAAGATCCTCACCTCGAACAAGCCGATGCACGGGCCGGAGGACGTGAAGGGCCTGAAGTTCCGGATCCAGTCCTCGAAGGTGCTGGAGGCCCAGTTCAAGCAGCTCGGCGCGCTGCCGCAGGTGCTGGCCTTCTCCGAACTGTACCAGGCGCTCCAGACCGGCGTGGTCGACGGCCAGGAAAACCCGCCGTCGAACATCACCACTCAGAAAGTCAACGAGGTGCAGAAGCACGCCACGCTGACCTATCACGGCTATGTCGGCTACGCGGTCATCGTGAACAAAGGCTTCTGGGACGGGCTGCCCGCCGACATCCGCACGACGCTCGAAGGCGCGATGAAGGACGCGACCGCCTACGAGCACGAGATCGCCGACCAGCAGAACGAGAAGGCGCTCGCCGAGATCCGCGCCACCGGCAAGACCGAGGTCTACACGCCGACCGACGCCGAGAACGCGGCGTGGCGCAAGGCCCTGGCGCCGGTGCAGCGCGAGATGGCCTCCCGCGTCGGCAAGGACCTGATCAGCGCGCTCAACAAGGAGGCCGAGGCTGCGCCGAACAACTGATCCCGCCGCCGCGCCACGTTGACTGACCATGTTTCTGAAAATCCTCGATCGGCTCGAAGAGGTGCTGATCGGAACGCTGATGGCGGCCGCGACCGTCATCACCTTCGCCACGGTGGTCCACCGCTTTCTCTCGGGAATACCGGCCCTGCAGGACTACACCGACCAGATCGATTTCGGCTGGTCGCAGGAACTGTGCATCTACATGTTCATCTGGGTCGCGAAATTCGGCGCGGCCTACGGGGTGCGCACCGGCATCCATGTCGGCGTCGACGTGCTGGTCAACCGGCTGCCGCCGGGCGCGCGCCGCATCATGATCCTCGTCAGCCTCGCGGCGGGGGCGCTGTTCACCGGCATCGTCGGCACGCTCGGCGCGAGTTTCGTCTGGCGCATCGGCCACACGGACCAGACCACGCCCGACATGGAGATCCCGGTCTGGATCGTCTATCTCGCGATCCCGCTCGGCTCGTACCTGATGTGCTTCCGCTTCCTGCAGGTCGCGTGGGGCTATCTGAGAACCGGGCACCTTCCGGCCCGTGACCACGCCCATGTCGACGGGGTCGAGACCGTCGAGGGGATCGACCCGATCCAGCTCGGTCGCGAGGGAGGCCCGGCATGAGCGGCCTGATCATCTTCGGGCTCCTCATCGCCCTCATGCTCACCGGCATGCCGATCTCAATCGCGCTCGGCCTGACGGTGTTGACCTTCCTGTTCACCCTCACCCACGTGCCGATCGAGAGCGTGGCGCTCAAGCTGTTCACCGGGATCGAGAACTTCTCGATCATGGCGATCCCGTTCTTCATCCTCGCCGGCAATTTCCTCGCCCATGGCGGCGTCGCCCGGCGGATGATCGCGTTCACGACGTCGCTCGTCGGACACTGGCCCGGCGGCCTCGGGCTCGCCGGGGTGGTCGCCTGCGCGCTGTTCGCCGCCGTGTCGGGATCGAGCGTGGCGACCGTGGTGGCGATCGGCTCGATCATCCTGCCGGCGATGGTGGCCGAGGGCTATCCGCGGCGCTTCGGCGCCGGGGTGATCACCACCTCCGGAGCGCTCGGCATCCTCGTGCCGCCCTCGATCATCCTCGTGCTCTACGGGGTGTCGACCAATTCCTCCATCGGCAACCTGTTCCTGGCCGGCGTGATGCCGGGCATCGTCCTGTCGGCCATGCTGGCCAGCGTGACCTTCCTCATCGCCAAGCGCCGCGGCTACCCGCGCATGCGGAAAGCCTCCTGGGGGGAGCGCCTGCGCGCCTTCCGCGAGAGCGCCTGGGGCCTGTTCCTGGTCGTGATGGTGATCGGCGGCATCTATGCGGGCATCTTCACGCCGACCGAGGCGGCCGCGACCGCCGCCGTCTACGCCTTCGTCATCGCGGTCTTCGTCTACCGCGACTTGAAGCTCTCGGACGTGCCCCGCGTGCTCCTCGCCTCGGCCAACATGAGCGCGATGCTCCTCTACATCATCACCAACGCGGTGCTGTTCTCCTTCCTGATGACCTCGGAGAACATCCCGCAGGCGATGGCGGCTTGGCTGATCGCGATGAACTTCAGCCCGCTGGTCTTCCTGCTCGTGGTCAACATCATCCTGCTGATCGCCGGCAACGTGATGGAGCCGTCCTCGATCCTGCTGATCATGGCCCCGATCCTGTTCCCGATCGCCATCAAGCTCGGGATCGACCCGATCCATTTCGGGATCATCATGGCGGTCAACATGGAGGTGGGTCTCTGCCACCCGCCGGTCGGGCTCAATCTCTACGTCGCGAGCGGCATCGCCCATATGGGCATCTCCGAACTCACCGTGGCGGTGATGCCCTGGCTCCTGACGATGCTGGTCTTCCTGATCCTGGTGACCTATTGGCCCGGCCTCTCCCTGTGGCTTCCGCGGGCGCTCGGCGCGATGTGAGACGGGCGGCCCAGGCGACCTCGTGCCCGGGATCCCGTCGGGGCGACGGTCATCCGGCCGCGCCTGACAGTGAGCGGCGCGCGTCATGACGGCGCGCCGGCCGCGCGGCGGATCTCGATGGCACCGGCTCTCGCGGCTTGACCACGGTGAAGACCGCAGGGCCGCGGCGTTCTCAACCGGCCACTGCCCCGACGGGCCTCGCGCGCCCGCGGCCGCGGCACCGTCCGACCGTCCCGCCGGGAAGCCGGGTCGCGAGCAGACCGTCGCCGTCACGGTCTGCGGCCGGTCATCGATCGGGCTTGACGGTGGGCCGGCCTTCGCTCCCGACGAGGCGGTGCGCGTCCGAGTCCGCGCCTGGAAGCGCGAGCTTCTGCCTAGGCGGGCAGGACGACCACCTTCGTCTTGACCGGCGTCCGGGCGTAGAGGTGGATCATATCCTGGCTGAGAAGGCCGACACAGCCGCTGGTGATGCCTGAGCCGATCGTGTCCGGCTCGCTGGTGGCATAGATCGTATAGAGCGTATAGGCGCCGTTCTGGTAGAGATGGAGGGTGCGGGCGCCAAGCGGGTTGTCGAGGCCGCCCGGCATACCGTGGGCGTATTTGGCGGCCTCGGGCTGACGCCGGATCATCTCCTTGGGCGGCGTCCAGGTCGCCCATTCGGATTTGCGGCCGACGTAAGCGTCGCCGCTCCACAGGAACCCTTCGCGTCCGACATTGGCGCCGTAGCGGGTGGCGGTCCCGTCGCCCTCCACGCGGTAGACGTAATAGTTGCGCGGATCGACCACGATCGTTCCGGGCGCCTCCTTGGACGCGTAACTCACGGTCCGGCGATAATATTTCGGATCGACCTTGCTGATGTCGACCGCCGGGATCGGGAACTTCTCGTTCGGCATCGGCCCGTAGGTCTTCGCCGCCTCGGCGAGGAGCAGGCCGTCGGATGTCGCGCAGCCGCCCAGTCCGAGCGCGCCGACGCTGAAGGCCGACCCGACCAGAAACGACCGGCGGCTGAGGGGCCGCGCCTGGCACCCGAAGTGCGCGCTGGCGTCAGTCCCGCCGGCATCGGCTTTCCCGCTGTCTCTCGTCATGAGCCTGGGCTTTCCGAAACTGCCATCCGCTGAAGAGACGCTCGCGCATACAGGCGTCGAGCGTATTGTTAAGCTCAAAGTGCCGGTATCCGGCTCGGCTGGCAAGCTCGGCCTTTTCTGTGCGGCGCCTGCCCCGCAGCGAGGGCTGCAATTTCCGGGTGATCGCGTCGCGCCTGCAACATCTCCGGTCCAACCGATCCGGTCGGCCCCGTTGGGGCGCGGCGGATAGCTGAACGCGTGCAACGGTGGGATGCGGCAACCATTCGCGCGGAAATCGGGTTCGCCTCCAGTCCGCGACAGAAGGAGGTTCGGTGTCGTCCTGGAACGAGCAGGCTATCTGGTGGCAGGTCTTCCCCCTCGGATTCGTCGGCGCCGAAGCTGAGGCCCCCCCGGATGCCCCCGTCACGCATCGTCTGCCTCACCTGCAGGCCTGGCTCGACTACGCGGTCGATCTCGGCGTCTCGGGCTTGGCGCTCGGGCCGGTCTTCGCGGCGTCGACGCACGGCTACGACACGACGGATCCCTTCCGGATCGACCCGCGCCTGGGCGACGAGGCCGATTTCGACGCGCTGATCGAAGCGACCCATGCGCGCGGTCTCCGCGTCCTGCTCGACGGCGTGTTCAACCATGTCGGGCGGGCGCATCCCGCCTTTCGAGAGGTCCTTCAGCGCGGGCCGCAGGCGCCGCGGGCCAACTGGTTCAGGCTGTCGTGGCCACGCGGCACCGGCCCGGGCGTGGAGCCGGATTATGCCTGCTTCGAGGGACATCGGCAGCTCGTCACGCTCAACCATGACGCGCCCCAGGTGGCGGATCACGTCGCTGCCGTGATGAACCATTGGCTCGCCCGCGGCGCCGACGGCTGGCGGCTGGACGCGGCCTATGCCGTCCCGCGGCACTTCTGGGCGAAAGTGCTGCCCCGGGTGCGCCTCGCCCACCCGGACGCCTACATCGTCGGCGAGGTGATCCACGGCGATTACGCGGGCATCGTGCAGGATACCGGGCTCGATGCGGTGACGCAGTACGAACTCTGGAAGGCGATCTGGAGCGCCCTCAACGACCGCAACCTGTTCGAGCTCGCCCACGCCTTGGACCGGCACAACGGCTATCTCGACACGTTCATACCGCTGACCTTCGTCGGCAACCACGACGTGACGCGCATCGCGAGCCGGCTCGCGGACGAGCGGCACCTGCCCCATGCGCTCGCGATCCTGTTCGCCTGCGGCGGCACACCCTCCATCTATGCCGGGGATGAACAGGCCTTCCGCGGGGTGAAGGAGGAACGGGTCGGCGGCGACGACGCGATCCGGCCGGCTTTCCCGCCAACGCCGGCAGACCTCGCGCCTTATGGCTGGCCGATCTACCAGCTTCACCAGAGCCTCATCGCGTTACGCCGGCGTCATCCCTGGCTCTACCGCGCGCGGACGCGGACCGTTCACCTGACCAACGAACGGCTCGTGCTCACCCTGAACGAGGGGGCGGGCCGCCTGCTGGTCGCCCTGAACCTCTCCGACACCGCCGCTCTGCTGCCGGCGCCCGATGCGCGTTCGGTCGAGGTCGGCGCGGGAGATCTGATCGACGCCGGTGGACGGGGGGCGCGGGTCGGCCTCCCCGCCCACGGCTGGGCCATCCTGTCCGGCTGATCCGCGCTGGTCCGCCCGCCGGGCGGCTTGCTTCCCAAGATTGTCGCGCCTGCGATAGGACAGGGGCGCGCACAGCCGCCCGGCAGGCGGACCTCCGCAGCACCGGTGAGGATGCCATGGTCGGCAAGGACGAAACGGCATGGCGCGTCGGCGTCCTGTTCTCCCGCAGCGGCGTCAGCGGCATCACGGAAACCGAGCATTTCCTCGGCACCGCCCTGGCGATCGAGGAGATCAACACGTCCGGGGGCGTGCTCGGGCGCCCGATCGAGCCCATCTGCTACGACCCGGCGGGCGACACCGACGCCTACCGGTCCTATGCCCGCCGGATGCTCGCCGAGGACGGGGCCGAAGTGGTCTTCGGATGCTCCCTCTCGGCCAGCCGCAAGTCGGTGCTGTCGACGGTCGAGCGGCACAACGGCCTGCTCTGGTACCCGTCCATCTACGAGGGCTTCGAGTATTCCGAGAACATCATCTACACCGGCGCCACCCTCAACCAGAACGTCTTCGCCCTGGCCGATTACCTCCTGCAGGAGCATGGCCCGCGGATCTTCCTGATCGGGTCCGACTACATCTACCCGCGCGAGTCGAACCGGGTGATGCGCGACCTCATCGAGGCGAAGGGCGGGACCATCGTCGGCGAGCTCTACGCGCCCCTGGACGCGGACGATGCGGCGCACGCGGCGATGATCGCCGAGATCCGGCACGCCGCGCCGGACGCGGTGTTCTCGACGGTGGTCGGCCGCGGCGCCGAGCGTCTGTACCGCGCCTATGCCGGGTCGGGGATCGACCGGACGCGCTGTCCGATCGCCAGCCTGACCCTGGCGGAGGGGCAGATCCGGGCGATCGGCCCGGAGCTCTGCAGCGGCCACGTTCTGGCGGCCTCGTATTTCGCGGCTCTCCCGGGCGAGGAGAACCGGCGCTTCACGGCAGCCTTCCAGGCCCGGTTCGGCGCCGAGCGGCCGACCAGCATGTGGTCGGAGACCGCCTACGCGCAGGTGCATCTCTTCGCCCGGGCTCTCGCCGAAGCCGGCACCCTCGATGCGGAGCGTCTCGGCGCGGCGGCCCTGCGGCAGCGTCTGGCGGCGCCGGAGGGCGACCTCGCCTTCGACGGCGAGACGCG
The DNA here is from genome assembly GCA_963990595.1 of uncultured Methylobacterium sp. Taxonomy (GTDB): domain Bacteria; phylum Pseudomonadota; class Alphaproteobacteria; order Rhizobiales; family Beijerinckiaceae; genus Methylobacterium. Next base: position 5,676 of record CAXDNE010000045.1, on the reverse strand, counting down.
ACACATCTGGCTGACCCCCGGGATCGGCGTCGCCCGCCCCGACGGGCAGTTCGACGTGGTCTGGCGGTCGCACCGGCCGGTGCGGCCGGATCCCTATCTCGCGTGGTCCCGCTTCGAGACCAACTGGCTGGAAGAGGGAATGGCCGCGTGACGACGCCCGCCCGCAAGATCCTGGATGACCTGCGCCGGGCCCGGGCCCTCGTCATCCATCCCCGCGATGAGGAGGGTGCCGCGCTCGTCGAGCAGCTCCGCCGCCTGGGCTGCGCGGTCTCGCTGGCCTGGCCGCCACCCGCCGCACTCCCGCCGGACATCGACACGCTGTTCCTCCAGCTCGACGACGCGCAGGTGATGCATCTCCTGCCGTCGATCGAGGAGGCCGAGCCCGCCGTCATCGCCATCGTGGCCTACGAGAGCCCGACCTCCCTGAAGGCGATCGCCGACGTCAACGCCCACGGCGTGCTGAACAAGCCGCTCCACCCGCGGGGCGTGCTCACGCAGTTCGCCCTGGCGCGCTACCGGCGCGGCTACGAGGGCCGGCTGACCAGCAAGATCAACCGGCTGGAGGAGACCATGAAGGGCCGCCGCACCGTCGAGAAGGCGGTCCGGCTGCTCGTGGACCTGAACCGGATCGACGAGGACGCCGCCTACAAGATGCTGCGGGACCGGGCGACAGCGTCCCGCGTGCCGATGGCCAGCGTCGCCGAGAGCGTGGTGTCGGCCCACGAGGCGATGAGCGGTCTCGGATTGCGCATCGCGTTGGCGGAAAAGACCTGATCGCGGCAGCCTGCCGCATTTATGGTCTTGCGGTCCGTATCGGGGCGCGTATCGTAGTCTAACCGGGCAAGGTTGCCCCGCAGCAGGATTGCTGCATTACATTATGGCTTTGGAGCCTCTGGTCCGCGGATGATTGTGTCCGCGCCCAGAGGCTTTTTGCGTTTTGGAGCTTCCATGATCCAAGCGAACGGTCCTGCGCGCCCGCCGATACGGGTGTCGTGCATCCAGTTCGAGCCGCAGATCGGCGCGGTCGCGGCGAACATGGCCCGTGCGTCCGATCTCGTCCGTGCGGCTGCCGCCGAGGGCAGCCGCCTGATCGTGCTGCCGGAGCTCGCCAGCACCGGCTACGTGTTCGAGTCCCGAGCGGAAGCCGCCGCCCTCGCCGAGCCGGTGCCGCACGGCCCGACCTCCCGGGCCTGGGCGGCGCTCGCCGCCGAGCTCGGCGTGCACATCGTGGCGGGGATCGCCGAGTCCGCCGGCGACGCCCTCTTCAACGCCGCCGTGATCGTCGGACCGGAGGGCTACATCGGCACCTACCGCAAGGCGCATCTCTGGGACCAGGAGAACGTGCTCTTCGCCAAGGGCGATCTCGGCTTCCCGGTCTTCGACACCGCGCTCGGCAAGGTCGGCGTCGCGATCTGCTACGACGGCTGGTTCCCCGAGACCTTCCGGCAGCTGGCGCTCGGCGGCGCCGAGATCGTCTGCATCCCGACCAACTGGGTGCCGATGCCCGACCAGCCCGTCGGCGAGGCCGCCATGGCCAACACCCTGCACCGGGCCGCCGCCCACTCGAACGGCATCTTCATCGCCTGTGCCGACCGGGTCGGCGTCGAGCGCGGGCAGCCCTTCGAGGGCCAGAGCCTGATCATCGGGCCCAAGGGCTGGCCGCTGGCCGGCCCGGCGAGCCGCGACCGGACCGAGACGCTCTCGGCGATGGTCGACCTCGACGAGGCCGGCCGCAAGGACCTGAACGCGTTCAACTCGCTCCTGCGCGACCGCCGCACCGACATCTACGGCTGAGCCGAGATCCCCAACCGCCCCTGCCCGTCCCAAGGAGTTCGTTCATGGTGAAATGGTCTCTCATCGGCGCCGCGACGCTCGCGCTCGCCGCTTCGGCCGCGCAGGCCGCCGACGGCAAGCCGATCGTCATCGGCGTCCCGATCGGCCTGTCGGGCGCCAACAGCGTCGTGGCGCCCTCGGTGGTGCAGTCGGCGGAACTCGCCGTCGAGGAGATCAACGCCAAGGGCGGCGTGCTCGGCCGCAAGCTCGCCCTGGAGGTCGCCGACGACGCCTCCGGGGCCGCCGGCGCCCAGAAGGCGTTCGACAGCCTGATCTACCAGAAGAAGGTCGACGTCCTGATCTCCATGGAGACCAGCGCGGCCCGCAACGCCGGCCTGCCCGCCATCACGAAGGGCCGGGTCCCGTACATCTACACCTCGTTCTACGAGGGGCATTCCTGCAACAAGAACCTGTTCGTGGACGCCTGGGTGCCGGAGCAGCAGGTGCCGCCGGTGGTGGACGCCTTCAAGGCGAAGGGCGCCAAGACCTACTTCCTCATCGGCAGCGACTACGCCTTCGGCCGGGGCATGCTGGGCTTCGCCAAGAGCTACGTCGAGAAGACCGGCGGCAAGGTTCTCGGCGAGGAATACCTCCCGATGGACGGCAGCGACTGGACCGCGATCATCTCCAAGATGAAGGAGGCCAAGCCCGACGCGCTGATCACCTCCACGGCCGGCGGCGCGCCGAACGTGACGCTGACCAAGCAGCTGCGCGGCGCGGGCGTGACGCTGCCCTTCGCCAACCTCGCGCTGGACGAGGGCACGGCCAAGAGCATGGGCGCCGATGCCGAGGGCGTCTATCTCTCGGCCTCCTACGTCACCGGAATCGACAGCCCGGAGAACAAGGCCTTCCTGGCCGCCATGCAGAAGAAGTTCGGCGCGGAATTGCGCACGCCCAACGACCTCTCGGTGCCGGAATACGAGGCGATCTACCTCTACAAGGCCGCCGTCGAGAAGGCGGGCGGCACCGAGACCGCCAAGGTGCTAGAGGCGCTGCCGACCGTGAGCTTTACCGGGCCGCGTGGCACGATCCGCATGAGCAAGCAGCACCACGCGCCGCTGACCATGTATCTCGGCCAGATCCAGGCCGACGGCTCGGTGAAGGTCGCCGGGACCTTCAAGGATGTCGATCCCGGCGAGCAGTGCCCGAAGCTGCAGTGAGGGAGCGGCGCGAGGCCTCTCTCGCACCGCCTGGCAGCGCGGTTCACCCGTCCAAGGCGGGCACCGACACTGATGAACGAGCGCGACGCGCCCCCTCTCCCGTGCGGGAGAGGGGACCTGCGCCCGATCCTGAGACCGCGATGCCCATGCAGATGGCCCATGCAGATGCGTGAGTCGGCGGACCCGCAGAGGGGCGCTCATCGCGCCGAGCCTCTTCCGCTTCCGCCTCGTGATGACGGTCCTTCAACCGGAACTCCCCGATGCTGCTCACCCTCGACATCCTGACCACGGCGGCGATCCTGTTCGTCGTGTCGATCGGCCTGCTGGCGATCTTCGGCGTGCTGAAGATCATCAACTTCGCCCACGGGGCGTGGCTGACGGTCGGCGCCTATTGCGCGGTGGTGACCGCGAAGCTCGGGCTCAACCCGTGGCTGGCGCTGCCGCTCGCCTTCGCGGTCGGCGCGGCGCTCGGCGGCTTGGCGGAGCACTTCATCATCCGCCCGCTCTACCGGCGGCCGCTCGACGCGATCCTGGCCACCTGGGGCCTCGGCATCGTGATCGGCCAGCTCATCACCCTCGCCTTCGGCCGCGACGTCCAGCTCACGCCGAACCTCCTCGCCGGCACCGTCGAGATCCTCGGCGTCGACTACTCCGCCTACCGGCTCGTGGCGCTCGGCATCGCGCTGGCCATCGGCACGCTGTTCGCGCTGACCATCGAGCGGACGCGCCTCGGGCTCTCGGCCCGGGCGGTGATCATGAACGAGACCCTGGCGCGCAGCCTCGGCATCGACACGGGCCGCGTGCGCCTCGTGGTGTTCATGATCGGCGCCGGCCTCGCGGCTTTGGCGGGCGTCCTGCTGACGCCGCTCACCAGCGTCGATCCGAACATGGGCGTGTCCTGGCTGATCGGCGCCTTCATGCTGGTCATGGTCGCCGACGCGTCCTTCCTGGCGCTCGCGGCCGCCTGCCTCGTCTTCGGGGCCGCGCAGGTCCTGATCAGCACCTTCGTGAGCCCGATCCTGGGCAGCATCGCCATCGCGGTGCTCGCCGCCCTCGTGCTGCGCGTCAGCCCGAAAGGATTCTCCCGTGCTTGAGACCGTCCCCGTCGCCGAGCGCGCGCCCGCCGCGGCTCCGAGCCGGCGCCCGCGCCTGTCCCGGGCGGCCCCCTTCGTGGTCGCTGCCCTGGCGGCCCTGGCCCTCTGGATCGCGCCGCTCTTCCTCGACACCTTCGCGGTCAACGTCCTGACCCGCTCGATGATCTACGCGGTTCTGGCCGTCACGGTGGACCTGCTCTGGGGCTTCGCCGGCATCCTCACCTTCGGGCAGGCGGCCTTCTTCGGCGTCGGCGCCTACGCCGCCGCGATGATCCTGGGCGCCTACGGAGCCACCCCGCTGGGGATCGCCGCGGCCGCCGCCACCGCGATCGCGGCGCCGGCGCTCCTCGGTCTCGTCGTCGGGTGGCTGTCCTTCTACCACCGCTCGACGCCGCTCTACGCCTCGGTGATCTCCCTGGTGGTCCCGATCGTGGTGGTGCAGCTGATCTATTCCGGCGGCGAATGGACCGGGTCCAGCAGCGGCCTCGTCGGCTTCGACGTGCTGCCCTTCGAGATCGAGGGCTATTTCCGCCTCGCGGCCCTGTTCCTGATCGTGGTGACGCTGGCGGCCTGGATCCTGGTCCGGTCGGATGCCGGGCGCGCCCTCGTGGCGCTGCGGGACAACGAGGCGCGCTGCGCCTATCTCGGCCTCAACCCGCGGCGCCTGCAGATCCGGCTGACCGCGGCGCTCGCCGCCGTCGCCGGGCTCGCGGGCTTCCTGTTCGCCAACGCGTCGGGCGTCGTCGCCCCCGAGAATGCCGGGTTCCTGTTCGGGACCGAGCTTGTGATCTGGGTGGCGCTGGGCGGCCGCGGCACGCTGCTGGGTCCGGTGCTGGGCACCATCGCCATCGACTACCTCGCGGCGAACCTCTCGGGTGATCTGCCCTTCCTCTGGCAGCTCCTGCTGGGCACGGCCTTCGTCATCATCATCATCCTGCTGCCGGGCGGTCTCGCCGACCTCGTCGGCCGCCTGTGGCGGGCGCTGCCGGTCGGCCGGTCGGGGCGCGCCGCCCCGGCTCTGGTGGCGCGGGAGGCCGGCACCGCCACGGCGGCGGCGGACGCGCCCATCCTCAAGGTGCAGGGCCTCGCCAAGGCCTATGGCAGCCTGACCGTTCTGGAGAACATCGACCTCGAGATCCGCGCGGGTGAACTCGTCAGCCTCGTCGGGCCTAACGGCGCCGGCAAGACCACGCTGATGCGCTGCCTCAGCGACGGCACCGAGCCCTTCACGGGGGCGATCGCCATCGGCGGCACCGCGATCACCGGGCTAACCCCGAACCGGATCGTCGGCCTCGGGGTCGGACGCAAGTTCCAGGTGGCGAGCGTGTTCGAGAGCCTGTCGGTGGCCGATTGCCTCCGGCTCGCCCGGGCGCCCCATGACGGGCTCAGCCCGATCAGCGAGGCCCCCACGCTGGGCCTGCCGCAGGCGGCCCTCGACGTGCTGCGGATGACCGGCCTCGACCGCCTGCTGACGCAGCCGACGCGCCTCCTGTCCCACGGCCAGAAGCAGGCGCTGGAACTCGCCATGGTGGTGGCGCTGGAGCCGCGGCTGATCCTGCTCGACGAGCCCACAGCGGGCCTGACCAAGG
>CAXDNE010000044.1:0-34051 GCA_963990595.1 uncultured Methylobacterium sp. | reverse complement strand
CCAGTCGATCCGGGTCGGATCGACCTCGCCCGCGGGGCCGAGGATCCGGATGTGGTTCTTGGCGAGATAGCCCGGATTCCTGCGCATCTGCGGGATGATCTCGTTCTTCACCACCGAGGCCGGGACCGTCCAAGTCGGGTTGAAGTTGATGTCGGTGATCCGGGTCTCCACGGCCGGCGTCGCCTTGTCGGGGGATCCGACCACCGCGACGTAGCGGCGGGCCACCGCGCCGTTCTCCACCGCCTCGACCGCGGCCGACGGGATGTTGACGACGACGTAGCGGTCGCCGAACGCGAATTTGGAGCCCATCAGCCGGGCGGCCGAGGCGGCGAGCTGGCGCTGGCGCGTCTCGGCCGGCACGTTCAGGGCCTTGATCGTGAGGCGGCCCAGGATGCCGCTGTCCGGCAGGCCGTGGCGGCCCTGGAACGCGGCGATCGCCGCGACCAGCGGCGGGTCGAGGCGGTCGCTCGGGGGCGCGTCCGCCGGGAGGTCTCCGGTCAGCGTCAGGTGGTGGCGCAGCGCCGGGATCGCCGGATTGCGCTCGCCCGGCTTCAGGCGGGCGAGATCCTCCGGCAACCGCTCCCAGCCGCCGGCCTCCGCGAAGGCCGCGTAGCGCTCGGCCACCCGCATCGTGTCGAGGAAGGTGCGCGGGGTCAGTGTCGGATTCGGGTCGGTGGAGACCTTGGCGTAGACGAGGGGGGCCGGCTCACGGGATTTCTTCGCGGCGTCCTGACCCTTCGCCTGCGGCGGCCTGGCCTCCGGGGCCGCGGCTTCCGCGGGCTTGGCCGGCGCGGGCCTGGCTTCGGCCGGCTTCGCCTCGAGGCTTCGGGCCTCCGGCGGCTTGATGTCCTGGCCCTTCGCGGCCGGGGCGGCAGCGTCCGAGGCCGGCGGCATGGAAGCCGGGACGGTGAGGGGCGGGACGGGCGCGGAACCGGCACCGGTCGGTGACGGGATGGCGGGGGCCGCCTGCGCCAGCGCGGCGGCGCGGGCGCCGAGCAGCGCCAGCAGGGACAGGCCCGCGCCGAGCGCGGCGTGCGGGCGGCCGTGACGGCGGGGAAGGACCGGGACCATACGCAACACTCCCGCCGGCGCCCGGGGCGGCGCGGTCGGGCCGGATGATGGGGCGGCGTGGTTACCAATCTCCTCCGGTCGACCGGGGGGCGCCACGCGGATTCACCATCCGGTGATTGGTCCAGCGGCTCCGCGGCCAGCGCGGATGCCGGCGCGCGCGAATGGCGCTACCTGTCCTGTGGTGTCGCGCAGCGAGGTCGGCCTCCGCCATGCCGGGTACCGAACCCCAGCTCCCCAGGACGATGCCCTACCTGCCGCAGCTCGACGGGGTGCGGGCGCTCGCCATCCTGATCGTGTTCGCGGCCCATTGCGGCTACAGCCACGTGGTTCCGGGGGGCTTCGGCGTCACGGTCTTCTTCTTCTTGAGCGGCTACCTCATCACCACGCTCCTGCGGATCGAGCGGGCGCAGGCGGGCGCGGTGTCGCTCCCGGCCTTCTATCTGCGCCGGAGCCTGCGCATCCTGCCGCCCATGTACCTGACGCTGCTCGCCTCCGGGGCGCTCTACGCGGCGGGATGGCTCGACTGGATGCGCGTCGACCCGGCGGCGATCTTCGGACAGGCGACCTGCCTGACGAATTATCCCGGCCTGTTCGGCACCGAGGCGGTGCTGCCCGTACCCCTCTGGAGCCTCGCCATCGAGGAGCACTTCTACCTCGTCTTCCCGCTGGTCTTCGTGCTGTGGCTCGGGCGGCTGCGGCCGCGCCGGGCGGCGCTCGCCTGCCTCGCCCTCTGCGGGCTGGTGCTGGCGATCCGGTGCCTCAACGTCTGGCGGCTCGCCGATGCCAGCCTGAACTACAGCTGGACCCATACCCGCATCGACGCGATCCTGTTCGGGTGCTGCCTCGGCCTGTGGAACAACCCGGTGATCCCGGCCGACCGGGCGTGGCGGCCGAAGGCGTGGCACGTCGGTGCCAGCCTCGCGGTGATCCTCGGTACCCTGGCGATCCGCGATCCCGCCTTCCGGGAGAGCCTGCGCTACACGCTCCAGAGCGCGGCCCTGTTCGTGCCCTTCGCCTTCCTGCTGCACGGGGAGGGGCCGCTGGTGCGGCTCCTCGCCAGCCGGCCGATGCGCCAGCTCGGGCTGTGGTCCTACGGCTTCTATCTCGCGCACATGACGGTGGTGGCGCTGGTGCTGCACCTGAGGCCGGGCCTGCACGGCCTCGGTCTGATGCTGGCGGCCTTCCCGATCACGCTGCTCTGGTGCTGGGGGATGTCCGGCCTCGTCGAGCGCCCCTGCGCGCGCCTGCGGCGCCGCCTCCTGGCGGACCGCCCGCCCGAGCCGCTCCTGGCGGAGGCCGGCCGGCGCACCGGCGTCACCCCCGCCTGAGCCTGTCCCGCGCGGCGGTGTGATCCGGCGCGGCCTCGAAGGCCGCCCGCATCGCGTGCCACAGGGGCTTGCGCCGGAACTGCGCGTCGAGCGGGAGGGCGCGCTGCGGAAGGCCGTCCGGCCGCTTGCGATAGGGATGGTCGTTCAGCCACGTGTCCGGATCGTAGATGTCCCAGGTCAGCACATCGAGCAGGGCCGGCTCGTCCAGCACCACGTCGAGGTAGCGCCGGGCGTAATCGGCCACCTGCCGGTCGCGGGTCGCCACGTCGGACGGGAAGGCCCGGTCGTCGATGTCGAGCTCGGTGACCGCGATGCCGAGCCCCATCTGGCCGATCTCCCGGAGGAAGCGCCGCAGCTGGCCCTGATCGATCGGGATCGTGCTGGTGAGGTGCGATTGCAGGCCGAAGCGCCGGATCGGCACGCCGCGGGACCGCATCGCCTCCAGCCGGCGCAGGACCTTGGTGCGCTTGGCCTCCATCCAGGGCACGCCTTGCTCCACCGCGTCCTCGTTCCAGGTGCCGGCGGCCGCCGGGTCGGTCTCGTGCAGGATGCGGAAGGCGAGATCGACGTAGCCGGGCCCGATCGCGGCCAGCCAGGGCGAGTCGCGCAGGCCCCCGCCGCGGTCGGGATCGGCCTCGTTGCCCAGGATCTCGTTGACCACGTCCCAGGCGACGATCTGGCCGCGGTAATGGCCCGCCACCGTCTCGATCCAGCGGCGCATGAAATCCTCGCCCTGGGCGGCGCTCGCCCGGCCCAGCAGCGGGCCGACCCAGGGCGGCAAGGCCGCGTGCCAGACCAGCGTGTGGCCGCGCATGCGCTGGCCGTTGGCCCGGGCGAAGCGCAGGAGCGCGTCGCCCCGGGCGAAATCGGTGCGGCCGGGAGCCGGCAGCACCTCCTCCATCTTCATCTCGGTGCCGCAGACCAGGATCCCGCATTCCCGCGCCACCGCCTGCCGGTAGGACGGGGTGGACTCGAAGCGGTGGAACGGCACCTCGCTTCCGTAGAGCAGGCCCTTGGCCGCCGCCGCCGCCTGGAGGCTGTCCGCCGACCAGGAGGGGCGGCCGAGCGGCCCGAAGCCGGTCGGGGCAGCCGCGCCCGCCGCGGGAGCCAGGGCCGCGCAAGCCGCGCCGGCGAGAAGCGAGCGGCGGCTCGGGGGAGGGGGCATCCGGGTCCTGCGGTCCTGAGGGCGTGGCGTCACCCTAGCAGACGTCGCGCGCGCGGCGATCCGTTGGTTCTGCCGGGCACCAGCCGGCCGCTGCGAACTCGCCTTCCGTCCGGCTCGCCCCATCTGAAGGGCGCCATTCAGCCGAGGATCCGTCATGAGCCAGCACCCCGCGATCAGCCCCGGCCGCAGCGCGGTCGTCACCGGCGGCGCGAGCGGCATCGGGCTCGCCGCCGCGCAGGCCTTCGCCCGGGCCGGCATGAACGTCTGGATCGCGGATCTGCCGGGGCCGGCCCTGGATGCGGCCCGCGCCGCCGTGGCCGAACTCGCCGCCGTCGAGGTCCGTGCGGTGCCCACCGACGTCTCGGACCGGGGCGCGGTGGACGCCCTGGCCGGCGCCGTCGCCAAGGCCGGCCCTCCCGCCGTGGTGATGCTCAATGCCGGAATCGAGGCCGGCGGCAGGCTGTTCTCCGACGCCGATACCTGGGCGCGCATCCTCGGCACCAATCTCGGCGGCGTGGTCAACGGCATCCACGCCTTCGCGCCGGGCATGATCGAATCCGGCCGGCCCGGCGCGATCATCGTCACGGGGTCCAAGCAGGGCATCACCACGCCGCCGGGCAACGCCCCCTACAATGTCTCGAAGGCCGGCGTGAAGGCGGTCACCGAGGCGCTCGCCCACGAGCTGCGCAACCGGGAGGGCTGCCACACCACCGCGCACCTGCTGATCCCGGGCTTCGTCTATACCGGACTCACGAAGGCGCGCGGCGTCGCCGAGAAGCCGGCGGGTGCCTGGACGCCCGAGGAGACCGTCGCCTTCATGCTGGAGCGCCTCGCCGCGCAGGACTTCTACATCCTCTGCCCCGACAACGAGACCACCCGGGCGCAGGACGAGAAGCGGATCGCCTGGGCGTCCGGCGACATCATCGAGAACCGGCCGGCCCTGTCGCGCTGGCATCCGGACTATGCCGGGCCGTTCAGGCAGTACATGGAGGGCTAGGACGGATTCCGGCCGCCGGCTTCGATGCTCGTGAACGCGCCGGGCGAGATCGGATGTCGCGCCGGTGCAGAGGGAGCGGCCGCTCGCCAGGATGCCGGCCGCCGGCGCGCGCGGTGATCACCGGCTCGGGCCGGCGGGCAGAGCCACTCGCCGCGCGGAGCCCTGGACCGCTTCGCTGCGCGCGCAGGAACGGGGAGCGGCCCGGCGCTGCGCTTGAGGCCGCCGGATTGCCCTGGCCGGTCGCGCCGGCAGCGCCGTGAGCCGGGCAGCACTGGGCTGCGCCCCTCGTCTGGCGAAGCCCTTGCACACAGGTTAGGTCGGTGCGACGCAGCCGCCGCACGAGACAAGCGCACGACATCCGGGAGCCGCACGTGGCCACAATCATCCCTGTCGCCTCCTTCGACTGCGTCGTGTTCGGCGCCACCGGCGATCTGACCGCGCGAAAGCTTCTGCCGGCCCTGTTCTATCGCTTCCGGGACGGGCAGATCCCGGAAACCAGCCGGATCATCGGCGCCTCGCGCGCGGAGCTGTCGCTCGACGGGTTCCGCGAGCATGCCCGCGACGCCCTCAAGCGCTTCGTGCCCGCCGCCGACCTGTCGGACGAGATGCTCTACCGGTTCCTCGACCACGTGGACTACGTCGCGGTCGACGGCGCGGGCGACAGCGGGTGGACCGAGCTCGTGGCCAAGCTCGCGGAGCGGCCCGACCAGGTGCGCCCGTACTACCTCGCCACCTCGCCCGATCTCTACGGATCCATCTGCCGCAACCTCGCGGCCCACGGTCTGGTCGGCGAGAAATCCCGCGTCGTGCTGGAGAAGCCGATCGGCAAGGATCTGAAATCGGCCCGCGCGATCAACGACGCGGTCGGCGAGGTCTTCCCCGAATCCCAGATCTTCCGGATCGATCACTATCTCGGCAAGGAGACGGTCCAGAACCTGCTCAGCCTGCGCTTCGCCAACACCATCTTCGAGCGGCTCTGGACCTCGGACGTGATCGACCACGTCCAGATCACCGTGGCCGAGACGGTCGGCGTCGAGGGTCGCGCCGGCTACTACGACACCTCGGGCGCCATGCGCGACATGCTGCAGAACCACATGCTGCAGCTCCTGTGTCTCACCGCCATGGAGAGCCCGCTCAACCTCGAAGCGAATTCGGTCCGCGACGAGAAGCTCAAGGTTCTGCGCGCCCTCAAGCCGATCACGGCCCACGACATCCAGTTCGCCACCGTGCGCGGCCAGTACGTGGCGGGCGCCGTCGACGGCAAGCCCGTGGAGGGCTACCTCGCCGAGCTCGGCCATGAGAGCCGGACCGAGACCTTCGTGGCCATGAAGGTCGAGGTCCAGTCCGGCCGCTGGGCCGGGGTGCCGTTCTACCTGCGCACCGGCAAGCGCCTGCCCCAGAAGCTGTCGGAGATCGTGGTGCAGTTCCGCGCCTCGCCCTTCTCGATCTTCCCCGAGGAGGCCTTCGGGCGCGAGCCGAACCGCCTCGTGATCCGTCTCCAGCCCCAGGAGGGCATGAAGCTCGAGGTGATGACCAAGGATCCGGGTCCCGGCGGCCTGCGGCTCCGCCCGACCGATCTCGACATCTCCTTCGAGGAGACCTTCAAGCAGCGCTATCCCGATGCCTACGAGCGCCTTCTGATGGACGTGGTCCGCGGCAATGCCACCCTGTTCATGCGCCGCGACGAGGTCGAGGCCGCCTGGGCCTGGGCGGATGGGGTGCTGAAGGCCTGGGCCGACCGGCTGGAGGCGCCGCGGCCCTATCCGGCCGGGAGCTGGGGACCGACGGCGGCCATCGCGCTGATCGAGCGCGACGGCCGGACCTGGCATGAGGAACTGCGGTGAGGAGGCGGGCCTGGCTTACGGCCAAGCTGCCTTGATACGGTCAAGCCGGATGTGAACTCTGTGTGCGCCGCCGGTCACCGCCCCACGAGAGGGCGGGCCCGGCCATGCACAGGGGAACATCCAATGCTGGACACTCAATGGGATACGGCCGCCTCGGCCGAGCGCCGCCTGGAGCGTTCGGTCGCGGCCGCCTTGCGGGTCATCGCGGCTGCTCACGTGGAGCGGCAGGCCCCTCCGGTTTCCGCCGCCCGGCGCCGCCTGAGCGAGGTCTACGGCGCCACCCGCCTCGCGCGGCGCCTCGAGCAGGAGCGCCGGACCGCCTGAACCGCCTCGGAGGCGACCCGTCCTGGCGGGCGCGGCGCCGCGAGCCGGCTGCGCCGCGCCCGCCGCCGCCCCGCGGTGTCCGGGCCGCGTCGCTGCGGGCGCGAGGATTGTGTCAGACGGCGGCGTCCCAGGTCTCGCTAAGCGGCGACGCTCCGCGGACGAGGCGTGCCCGCAGCACGACGTCGCCCGCCGGCATCGGCTGCGGCGGACGCCACTCCACGTAGATGCGCCAGCCGCCGGTCTGCGGCACGAAGTTCGCCACCGGGTCGTGCATCGTTCCGGCGCTGGCCGAGACCTCCGCGGCCACGGCGTCGTCGGGCCCCTTCGGCAGGCCCGGACCCTCGAAGTCGATCACGCAGAGCCGCCTCTGCGGGTTCGGAGGATCTAACGGGCGCAGGCGCTCCGCCGAGCCGAACCGGGTCGAGGTCACCCGGGCAAGGGCCGCGGGGATCGCCTCGACGGGCTCGGCGCCGATCGTGGTCAGCCGGTAGGCGAGCCGCAGGGCCGCGCCCGGCTGCGCCGGCGCGGACGGCACGAAGGACGCCACGACGTTGTCCATGTACTCCTCGCCCGAGGGGATCTCGTAGAGCTGCACGGCGCCGTCCGCGAAGGTGTCGTCCGCGGGATCCGGGGCCACCCACAGGCCGGGTCGCGCCTCCTGGCGCGCCTCCACGTCGAGATAGGCGGCAAAATTCCGCTCGCGCTGCAGGAGGCCGAAACCCGCCAGCGGCTTGGCGGCGAAGGCCGAGATCTGCGGCTGCCCGCGCCCGTTGACGAGGGGCCGCCAGAGCCGGTCGGTCCCCGCCGAGCCGCCCCCGGACGCGACGCCGAGCCCTTCGGAATCGTGCACCTGCGGGCGGAAATCGTCGAACGGCCTGGCGCCCCGGGCCCCGGGCCCGTTCTGGCCGTACAGGAACATGCTGGTGAGCGGCGCCAGACCGAGCTTGGCGATCGTCCGGCGCGGATGGAGCACCGCGGTGACGGCGATCCGGGCCGGGTCGCCGGGCGCGATCTCGAACCGGTAGGCGCCGGCCACGCTGGGGCTGTCGAGGAGCGAGAGCACCGTCAGGGTCCGCGCCTCGGCCTCCGGCTCGCAGATCCAGTGGGCGACGAAATCGGGAAATTCCTCGCCCTCCGGCGCGCCCGTGCCGATGGCGAGCCCCCGCGCCGAGAGCCCGTATTCCTGGTGGGCCGCCCGCAGGCGGAAATACGAGGCGCCGAGGAAGACGAGGAACTCCTCCTGGAAGCCCTTCGGACGCCAGGCCGGCGTGTCGGGGAAGGCGTGGTGCAGGCGGAAGCCCGCGAAGCCGAGATCCGGCGCGAAGCTCTGGCCGGCGAGCCGCCGGCCGAGGTCGAACAGCCGGCTCTCGTAGGGGATCGGCCGCGCCGGCCCGCTGAGCGGCTGGAGGTAGAGCGCCACGCGCTTGCGCTGCAGGAAGCCGCGATGGAAGAACTGGGCGCTGAAGGTCCGGCCGAGATGAAGGCTCTCGGCCGGCCGGAAGGTGATGGCGCGGTAGCCGTCGTAGTCGAGGGCGGCGAGCGCGGGCGGCAGGTCCTCGGGCATTGCTGCATAGGGCGCGGCGGCGCGGCGCTCCGCCTCGGCCGACAGGGTCTCGAACGTCATCGCGCCGCCCTGCGGCGGAAGCGCCGACCCGGCCCACGTTCTGGACCCATTCAGATCGGCCGCGCTAGGTAGAACCGTGCCGGCAGCCGCGGTCAGGGCATTGCGAAGAACGCGGCGCCGGGAGGGGGGATTGATCCGTTCGGCTTCCGGCAGCCTGGTCTGCCGGGTCGGCTCCGTGTCCTCACCCCGCACATCGGTATCCACGGTCATCGGTTCCCGGCCTCAGGCGGCCGGGCGGCCGGCAGCCTTCCACGGTCGAGTTCCTCGCGCCATGTCCTCACGCGTCACCTCCTCCGCCGAGCGGCCGCACCGGAACGCGTGCCCGATCCTATCCGATCCGTCGGCCGTGGTATCCTCCCGTGAAGTCTGGGCGGAGGCGCGGCCGGGTCGTGTGCTGCGCCCCCGGCGGCTCGCCCTGGCGATCCCCACGCTCGTCACGGCCGGCGGCCTCGCGTGGCTCGCCGCGCTCGCCTACCCGGCGGGTGTCAGCCCGCTGGCCTGGGCCGTGCTCGTGCTGTTCAGCCTCGTGATGGGCTGGCAGGCCTTCGTCGCCTGTCAGTACGTCTACGGTCTCGCCGCCGCCCTGCTGGGAGACCGGGCGAAGTCGGTGCTGGAGCGCAGTTCCGAGGCCGGGGGTGTCGCGCCGGCCGGGAGCGGACGCACCGCCGCCGTGGTGGCGATCCATGCCGAGGACGCGGTGGCGGTGTTCGCGCGCCTGCGGGTGATGGCACGCTCCCTGGCCCGGGCCGGCGCCGAGGACCTCGACATCTTCGTCCTCTCCGACACGCGGGACGGGGCGATCGCCGCCGTCGAGGAGCACGAATTCGCCCGGATCCAGGCCTGGGCCGCGAGCGACCCGGCCCTGCCGCGGATCCGCTACCGCCGCCGGACCGAGAATGTCGGGCGCAAGGCCGGCAATATCGGCGAGTTCTGCCGCAGCCACGGCACCGAATACGCCTTCATGATCGTGCTGGACGCCGACAGCCTCATGACCGGCGAGGCCATGACCCGCCTCGTGCGGCTGATGCACGAGAGCCCGCGCACCGGGCTGATCCAGACCGTCTCCTACGCGGCCGGCCGGGACACGCTCTTCGCCCGCATCCAGCAATTCGCCGTCCGGCTCTACGCGCCGCTGGCGTTGCGCTGCCTGGAGACCTGGCAGGGACCGGAGGGCAGCTACTGGGGCCACAACGCGATCCTGCGGATCGAGGCCTTCGCGGCGAACGCGCAGCTCCCCAAGCTGCCCGGCCGGGAGCCGCTGGGCGGCGAGATCCTGTGCCACGACATCGTCGAGGGCGCCATGATGGTCCGCGCCGGCTGGGAGGTGCGGCTGCTGCCCGAGATGGGCGGCACCTGGGAGGAGATGCCCACCAACCTCGTCGATCTCCTCGGCCGGGAGCGCCGCTGGTGCCAGGGCAACCTCCAGCACCTGCGGGTCCTGCCCTGGGCGGGCCTGCGCGCCGCGAGCCGCTGGCACCTCCTCGTCGGCATCCTCTCCTACGGCGTGCTGCCGCTCTGGATCGCCTTCATCGGGCTCGCCGCCTGGCAGACCGCCCGCACCGGCGATCTCGGCCTCCTGGCCTACGGGCTGACCGGACAGGGCCTCGCCGCCCACGCGCTCGCCGCCCTCAGCGTCGCCGTGCTGGCGCTGCCGAAGCTCCTCAGCCTCGGCCATGTCCTGGCCGCGCCGGAGCGCCGGGCGGCCTTCGGCGGCACCCGGGCCCTGCTGGCGAGCGCCGCCCTGGAACAGGCCGTGTGGGTCGTCCTGTGGCCGGTCCTGACCCTGTTCACCGCCGGCGCCGTGGTGGCGACCTTTCTGGGCCGGGTGGTGCGCTGGGAGACCCAGGATCGCGACGACCGGCAGGTCTCCTGGGCCGAGGCCTTCCGGCTCCAGGCCGACGCCGTGGTGGTCGGCGGCCTGATCTGCTTCGCCCTGGCGCTGGTCGGCAATGCCTGGCTCGCCCTCTGGATGGCGCCGCTCGCCCTGGCGCTCCTCACCAGCCCGGCTCAGAGCGTCTGGACCAGCCGCGCCGATCTCGGGCGCGCCGCCCGGGCCCGCAGCCTGTTCCTGAACGCCGACGACACCGCGCAGGCGCCGGAACTCGCCGAACTGACCCAGATCCGCGGCCTGCCGGCGCCCCCCGCTCCGGTCCGCCCGGTGCCCCTGGAGCCGGCCATCTGGCTCGCCGCCGACGAGGCCTGAGGAGCGCCACGCGCCGGCCGGGCGCGAGGTTCGGCGCCCGGGGCGGCGGATCATCCCGGGCGATACGGCCAAGCTGCCACAGTGTTGCCATCGAGTCACGGGCGGGCGGAACCGGCCCAGCGAGTCGGTTTCAGGCTTGGCTTTGGGGCGCCAGCGTTTACCCCTTGGCGAGGATCGGCACGGCATCGTGCCCCGGTAATTCGCCGCGTTCCCACCACATTCCGCGCCTGCCCCGAGAGGCTTTGATGCGTCGTTTTCTTCCCGCCCTGATCGGGCTTTTCGGCGCGGCCGCGTGTGCCGCGCCGGCTCTGGCCTACGAGATCGACCCGCTGACCCGGCAGCCGCTGAACGACGCGCTCACCGTGCGCGTGCGTCCGCAGGCCGTCGAGACCGTCGCGGTCCCGGTGGCCAACGCCTCGCTCAACCCGGCCGACCCGATGAACGCCGACGCGGCGGTGCCGCAGATGTCGGCGATCCCGCGGGAGACGGTGGCGTATAACGGCCCCTACGGCGCCGGCACGATCGTCGTCTCCACGGCCGAGCGGCGGCTCTACTACGTGCTGGGCGGCGGGCAGGCCCTGCGCTACGGCGTCGGCGTCGGCCGTCCGGGCTTCACCTGGGGCGGCGTGCAGACCATCACGATGAAGCGCGAGTGGCCGGATTGGCGCCCGCCGTCGACGATGCTGCGCCGCCGTCCCGATCTGCCGCGCTACATGAAGGGCGGCATCGAGAACCCGCTCGGCGCCCGCGCCATGTATCTCGGCGGCTCGATCTACCGGATCCACGGCTCCAACGAGCCGGAGACCATCGGGACCGCCGTCTCGTCGGGCTGCATCCGCATGACCAACGACGACGTGATGGACCTCTACACCCGCGCCAAGGTCGGCACGAAGGTCATCGTCCAGCGCTGATCGGTTCGGACGTTTCGGATGAGGGCCGGCCGCGAGGCCGGCCCTTCTGCGTTCAGGCGGTGGGCAGGGTCACCAGCGCGTCCGGCCGCTTCACCTCGATCTCGATGAACGCGATCGGGTGATCGGACCCGTTCATCACGTCGTGCCGGATGCCGGCGGGGCGCGTATAGGCCTGTCCGGCCGCGAGCACCGTCTCGCTGACGTCGGTGCCGTCGTGGACGCGCAGGATCCCGTCCACCAGCATCACCACGAAGTAGGGCCAGCCGTGCTCGTGCCAGCCCGTCACCGCGCCCGGCGGGAAATCCCAGCGGGTGATGCGCACGGCGGCGTCGTCCTGCTGGACGGTCGGCACGGCGGGGATGGTGCAGGCGAAGGCCATCTGGGCTCCAGGGTGGGTGGCGACGTGACGGGGGACGATGCAAGATTTGGTTCCGCCGACGTCACGACGCTCCGGGCATGGAGGACGGGGACCGGGCGCCGTGACGGATGCCGATGACGACGACCGCGTCATCGTGGGCCTCGTAGAAGATCAGGTAGGGATAGGGGCGCACCGCGATGCGCTGCAGCCGCCCGAGGCTGGTAAGCCGGCCACTTCTTGGCTGATCCAGAATCAGTCCGAGCATGTCGCGGATGCGGCCATGGACGCGTTGCGCGCCGTGCGGCGAGGACAGCGCGGTCTCCGAAAGCACAGGGTCGAGTTCGGCTGCCGCATCCGTGGTGAAGCGCAGCCTCAATGGCTATGCTTCGACCAGATCGCCTGGATCTCTTCGTCCGTCGCAAATTCCCGGCGCGCGGCCTGCGCGCGCGAGTTTGCGAACGACGCCTCCTCGTCCGGGCTCAGCCGAACGGGAGTCTCATCGTCTCCTGAAAGGCGCAGCAAGACGTCGGCGAGATCGTCCTGCGCCTCGGGAGGCAGCGCGCGCGCCCGCGCGATGGCTTTGTCGAGAAGCTCGGTCATGCCGCCATCCTGAGCCCGAACCGCATTGGAGAGAAGTGTCTGCACCGCAGGGTTCCGCGTTGGCACACGCGGTTGCCGCGCCACGGCCCTCAGTGGCACCCGCAGGAGCCCGACCCGCACCCGCCGCCGGACTTGGCCGGCGCCTGCCGCACCGTGTCGCGGTCGAGCCCGCGCTCGGCGAGCTCGGCGAGATAGGTGTTCCAGCGCGTCTCGTACTCGCGGCCCAGCGTGTGCAGGTACTCCCAGCCGTAGATGCCGGTGTCGTGCATGTCGTCGAAGCCGAGCTTGACCGCGTAGTTGCCGACCGGCTGCACCGCCAGGATCTCCACCGCACGCTTGCCGCCGATCACCTTGCGCTCCAGCGGCGAGTGGCCCTGGACCTCGGCCGAGGGGCTCGACACGCGCAGGTACTCGGCCGGGAGGGCGAAGCGCGACCCGTCCTCGAAGGCGACGTTGAGAACCCGCCGGTCGGATGACAGGCGGATCTCGGTCGGCCACAGATCCTCGCTCACGGGTCACACTCCTCACGCAATCTGGGGCTGCGGCCCGGGATCTGCTTGCCCGCGGCCGTCCGGGGCATCATATGCCGGACGATGCTCGATGACAGCTCCCTTACGCCGCAGGCGTCGGCGGCCAACGCACCCGCCGGGCCCGCGCCGCTGATCGACCCGTTCCAGCGGGCGATCTCGTACTTGCGCATCTCGGTGACGGATCGCTGCGATCTGCGCTGCGCCTATTGCATGTCCGAGCACATGCAGTTCCTGCCAAAGCGCGACCTGCTGACCCTGGAGGAGCTGGACCGGCTCTGCGGCGTGTTCATCGCTCGCGGCGTGCGCAAGCTCCGGATCACCGGCGGCGAGCCGCTCGTGCGCCGCGACATCATGCACCTGTTCGGTCGCCTCGCGCGCCACTTGGCTTCCGGGGCGCTGGAGGAGCTGACGCTCACCACCAACGGCACCCAGCTCGCGCGCTACGCCGACGAGTTGGCGAGCCTCGGCGTGCGCCGGGTCAACGTCTCGCTGGACACCCTCGACCCCGACAAGTTCCGGGAGATCACCCGCCGGGGCGACCTCAAGGTGGTGCTCGACGGGATCGCGGCGGCGCGGGCCGCCGGGATGAAGGTGAAGATCAACGCGGTGGCCCTGCGCGACGTCAACGCCGACGAGATCCCCGACATGATCGCCTGGGCCCACGGCCTCGGCATGGACATGACGCTGATCGAGGTCATGCCGCTCGGCGAGATCGAGGCCGACCGGACCGACCAGTTCCTGCCCCTGTCGGTGGCCCGGCAGCGCCTGGAGACCCGCTACACCCTCACGCCGCTGCCGGACCGCACCGGCGGCCCGGCGCGCTACGTGCGCGTCGAGGAGACGGGCGGGAAGCTCGGCTTCATCACGCCCCTGACCCATAATTTCTGCGAGAGCTGCAACCGAGTGCGTCTGACCTGCACGGGCCAGCTCTACATGTGCCTCGGCCAGGAGGATTCGGCCGATCTCCGGGCCGTGCTGCGCGCCTCCCAGGACGATGCGGTGCTGGCCCAGGCGGTCGTCGAGGCGATCACCCGCAAGCCCAAGGGGCACGACTTCGTCATCGAGCGCCAGCGCCCGGCCGCCGTGCCGCGGCACATGAGCGTGACGGGCGGCTGACCGATTCCCGTCCGCGCCGCGCGCCCCCTCTCCCGTGCGGGCGAGGGACCGTGCGCCTTGTCGGTCGACCGGCGTGGAGCCTGCCGGGGCAGGACGTCGATCGACCCCCTCACACCTCCTCGTCGGCGTAGCGCGCCTGTTGCCGCCCGCGCTGCCCGGATCCCCGCCGCGGCGCGCCCGCGCTGATCCCCGCCACCAGATCGGCGATGTGGCGCAGCGTCTCCACCGACAGCGCCTTCTCGCCCTCGCCGCGGCCCTGCGGGATCAGCGCCTTGGCGAAACCGAGTTTCTGCGCCTCCTTCAACCGGGATCCCGCCTGCGCCACCGGCCGGATCGCGCCCGACAGGCCGATCTCGCCGAAATAGACCGTCTCCGGCGGCAGCACCGCCCCCGACAGGGACGAGACCAGGGCGGCCGCCACGGCGAGATCCGCCGCCGGCTCGGTGATGCGCAGGCCCCCGGCCACGTTGAGATACACGTCGTGGCTCCCGAGCCGGATGCCGCCATGGGCCTCCAGCACCGCCAGCACCATCGACAGCCGGTTCGGGTCCCAGCCGACCACCGCGCGGCGCGGCATGCCGAGCGAGGAGGGTGCCACCAGCGCCTGGATCTCCACCAGCAGGGGCCGCGTGCCCTCCATGCCGGCGAAGACCGCCGTGCCGGCGGCCTGATGGTCGCGGCCCGCCAGGAACAGGGCCGAGGGGTTCGGCACCTCGCTCAGGCCCGCATCGGTCATCTCGAACACGCCGATCTCGTCGGTGGGCCCGAACCGGTTCTTCACGGCCCGCAGGATCCGGAAATGGTGGCCCTGATCGCCCTCGAAGGAGGCGACCGCGTCGACCATGTGCTCCACCACCCGGGGGCCGGCGATCTGCCCGTCCTTGGTGACGTGGCCGACCAGGATCACCGCCGTGCCGGTGGTCTTGGCGAAGCGGATCAGCGCCTGGGCCGAGGAGCGCACCTGCGTGACCGTGCCGGGCGCCGAATCCACCGTCTCGGTCCACATGGTCTGGATCGAATCGATGATCGCCAGGGCCGGCGGGCGGCCCTGGCTCAGGGTCTCGACGATGTCCTCGACATTGGTCTCGGCGGCGAGCTGCACCGGGCGGTCGCTCAGGCCCAGCCGCTCGGCCCGCAGGCGCACCTGCCCCACCGCCTCCTCGCCCGAGATGTAGGCGACCCGCTCGCCGGTGGCCGCCATGGCGGCCGAGGCCTGCATCAGCAGCGTCGACTTGCCGATGCCCGGGTCGCCGCCGAGCAGGATCACCGAGCCGCGCACGAAGCCGCCGCCGGTGACCCGGTCGAGCTCGCCGATCCCCGAGGGGATGCGCGGCGCCTCCTTGGCCTCGCCGGTCAGCCCCTCGAGCGGGAACACCCGGCCGCGGGCGCGCGACGGCCGGGTCGCGGCCGGGCCGGATTGGCCGGGGGCGGAGGGCGCCTCCTCGACGATCGTGTTCCAGCCGTTGCAGGCTTCGCAGCGCCCGCGCCAGCGATTGTAGACCGCCCCGCAGGATTGGCACACGAAGGTCTGGTGAATCTTGGCCATTCGGGTCCGAGCGCCGGCCGACCGGCGGTCCAGGAGAGAGTCGGGTCAGCCTACATAAGTTCGAACATAGCGAGAACCCAGCCCGGTCAGGATCTCGTAGCCGATCGTCCCGGCGGCACGGCCGACCGCGTCGATGTCGAGGCTGTCGCCGATCAGCACCGCGGTGGCGCCGCGTCGGGCTGCCGGCGCCGCGGTGACGTCGAGGATGATCAGGTCCATCGAGACGAGGCCGAGGATCGGGCAGGGGACGCCGCCCACGAGGGCCTGGCCGCGCCCGCTGATCGCCCGGGGGAAGCCGTCGGCATAGCCGAGCGAGAGCGTGGCCAGCCGGCTGGGCGCGGCGGCCGTCCAGCGGCCGTTATACCCGACGGTGGCGCCGGCCTCGACCGCCCGCACCTGCGCGATCATCGCCTCCAGCCGCACCACCGGGTGCATGGGGTTGGCGGCCCCCGGGGTCGGGTTGCCGCCGAACAGGGCGTAGCCCGGCCGCAGGAGATCGTGCCGGGCGCTCTCGAGGAAGATTCCCGACGAGTTCGCCAGGGAGGCCCTGAGCCCGGGATAGGCCGCCCGGACCCGGGCGAAGTCGGCGACCTGCCGGGCATTGACCGGATCCTCCGGCCTCTCGGCGCTGACGAAATGGCTGAGGAGCAGGTCGATGCCGGCCGCCGCGATCCGCGGATCGCCCGCGAGGTCCAGCGCCTCCGGCACCGGCAACCCTAAGCGGTTCATGCCGGTATCGACGTGGAGCGCCGCCGGCAGGCGGCCGGCCGAGAACGCCGCCCAGTCCGACAGTTCCTCGCGGCTGCCGAGCACCGGGCGCAGCCCGTGCGCCGCGAAGGCTTCGGCGGCGCCGGGCGGCAGGCCGTTCAGGATATAGATCGCGGCTTCCGGCAGGACGGCGCGGGCGGCGACGCCCTCGGACAGGTGCGCGACGAAGAAGGTCCGGCAGCCGGCCGCCCAGAGGGCCGGCCCGACCCGCGCGGTACCGCAGCCATAGGCGTCGGCCTTCACCACCGCGGCACAGGCGACGCCCGCGCCGCGCGCGGCGAGGAAACGCCAGTTCGCCACGATCGCCCCGAGGTCGATCGTCAGCCGGGCCCCGTGGGCGCCGATCTCCGTCACTCGTCCGGCCTCGGCCACGCAGGCTGCCTCCCTCCGCTCGCCACCGGGGGCCGGCAGCACGCGCCGGACCCATAGCACCGGGGCGGGGTCTCCGTGGAGCCGGGCCGCCCGTGGACGGGTTTGCACGTCTGGACAGGCGGGGTCGAGCCCGGTCGCTGATGCACGGACGGCACAGGCCGCCGCCGAGGCGGGCACGCCAGGGTGACGGCCGAGGTCCGGCTTGGTATAAAACTCCGCGGTCCGGGGGAGCCGCATGGCCGACGCGGCATCCCCTGGGGTACCAAAAAGCTTAACGATGCCGTTTACCGTCCTGGATCTCGTCGTGCTTGGCATCGTCGCGGTGTCCGCGCTGCTCGCGGCCGTGCGTGGCGTCACCCGCGAGGTGCTGGCGATCGTCGCCTGGGTGGCGGCCGCCGCCGTCGCGTGGTCGCTCTATCCGATGCTGCTTCCCACCGTGAAGCAGCACGTCAACAGCGACACCGTGGCGCTGGTCGCCTCGATCGCGGCGATCTTCCTCGGCACCCTGATCATCGTCTCGATCATCACGGTGAAGATCTCGGATGTCGTGCTCGACTCGCGCATCGGCGCCGTCGACCGGTCGCTCGGCTTCCTGTTCGGGGCGGCCCGCGGCTTCCTGATATGCGTGATCGGCTGGGTGTTCCTGTCCTGGCTGGTTCAGGGCAAGGTGCCGGACTGGGCCGCGCAGGCGCGTACGCGCCCGATGCTGGAGAAATCCGGCGACGCCCTGGTGGCGCAGCTCCCTGAAAATCCCGAGGGCTTCCTGAAGCAGTTCAAGAAGCCGAAGGCCGTCACGCCGCCCAACGAGGCTGCCGACGCCCCCGCCGAGACCGACCCGGCGCCCCAGCGCCGCACCGAGACCGCGCCGACGCCGACGCGACGCTGATCTGCGGTATTCGCCGTAGGTGGCCTCACGCGGAGCGCCTAGATAGCGGTTCCGGTGACGAACGGATTGTATCCGCGACGGGCCGGCGCTCCGGCCCGTCGCTGCCGGGACCCGTGAAGTGATCGACCGCAGCATGTCCCACTCCGCCGCTTCCACCACCCATTCCGTCTTCGATTTCGATCTCGACGGCGACACGCTCCGGGAGGAGTGCGGCGTCTTCGGCATCTTCGGGCATCCGGAGGCCTCCGCCATCGTGGCGCTGGGCCTGCACGCCCTGCAGCACCGGGGCCAGGAGGCGGCCGGCATCGTCTCCTTCGACGGTTCGGTGTTCCATTCCGAGCGGCGGCCCGGGCTCGTGGGCGATTCCTTCTCGGACGGCGACACGATCGCCCGGCTGAAGGGCCGCGCCGCCATCGGGCACGTGCGCTACTCGACCACCGGCGGGACGATCCTGCGCAACGTCCAGCCGCTCTTCGCCGAACTCGCCAGCGGCGGCCTCGCGGTCGCCCATAACGGCAACCTGACCAACGCCCTGTCGATCCGCCGCGACCTCGTGCGCGACGGCGCGATCACCCAGTCGACCTCCGACACCGAGGTGATCCTGCACCTCGCGGCCCGCTCCCGGAAGCCGCGGATCATCGAGCGCTTCATCGACGCCCTGCAGGCGATCCAGGGCGCCTACGCGATCGTGGCGCTCACCAACAAGAAGCTGATCGGCGCCCGCGACCCGCTGGGCATCCGCCCGCTGGTGCTGGGCGAACTCGACGGCCGCTACATGCTCGCCTCCGAGACCTGCGCGCTGGACATCATCGGCGCCCGCTTCGTGCGCGACATCGAGAACGGCGAGATCGTGGTGATCTCCGAGGAGGGGATCGAGTCGATCCGCTTCGCCGAGGCCGCGCCGATGCGGCCCTGCATCTTCGAGTACATCTACTTCGCCCGGCCGGATTCCGTGGTGAACGGCAAGAGCGTCTATGCAGTGCGCAAGGCGATCGGCCGGGAACTCGCCCGCGAGGCCGCAGTGGCGGCCGACGTCGTCGTGCCGGTGCCGGATTCCGGCGTCCCCGCGGCTCTGGGCTTCGCGCAGGAGACCGGGATCCCCTTCGAGATGGGGATCATCCGCAACCACTATGTCGGGCGGACCTTCATCCAGCCGACCCAGTCGGTCCGCGAGCTCGGCGTGCGGATGAAGCACTCGGCGAACCGCGCGGCGATCGAGGGCAAGAGCATCGTCCTCGTGGACGACAGCCTCGTGCGCGGCACGACCTCGGTGAAGATCGTCCGGATGATGCGCGAGGCCGGCGCCGCGGAGGTCCATTTCCGGATCGCCTCGCCGCCGATCACCTACCCGGACTTCTACGGGATCGACACGCCGGAGCGTGAGAAGCTCCTCGCCGCGACCCATGACCTCGAGGGCATGCGCCGGTATATCGGCGCGGATTCGCTCGCCTTCCTGTCGATCCCGGGCCTCTACCGGGCCATGGGCGAGGAGGCGCGGGATGCGGCCTGCCCGCAATACACCGACCATTGCTTCACGGGCGAGTACCCGACCGGCCTGACGGATCTCTCGATCGCCGGCCCGAAGCGCTTCGCCATGCTGGCCGAGGCGGATTGACAGGATCTGCGCGATCCGCGCGCGAACGGGCATCCCCTGCGCGCGGAAATGCGCTAGGTCCTGCGCATGGCTGAGTCTCAGAAACCGCTCGAAGGCCGCGTCGCGGTCGTCACCGGCGCATCCCGCGGCATCGGGCGCGCCGCCGCCCTGGCGCTGGCTGGCGCCGGCGCCCACGTGATCGCGGTGGCGCGCACGGTCGGCGCCCTGGAGGAGCTGGACGACGCCGTCCGGGCCGCCGGCTCCAGCGCCACCCTCGTGCCCTTCGACCTCTCGGATTACGAGGCCATCGACCGGCTCGGCGCGGCGATCAACGAGCGCTGGAAGCGCCTCGACATCCTAGTCGCCAATGCCGGCATCCTCGGTGCGCTCATGCCGATCGGCCACATCACCCCGAAGGTCTGGGGGCAGGTGATGGACGTGAACGTCACCGCCAACTGGCGCCTGATCCGCTCCCTCGATCCCCTGCTGCGCATGTCGGATGCCGGGCGGGCGATCTTCGTCTCCTCGGGGGCGGCCACGAAGTGCCGGGCCTATTGGGGGCCGTACTCGGTCTCGAAGGCGGCGCTGGAGGCGCTGGTGCGGACCTACGCGGCCGAGAACGCGAGCACCGCGATCCGCGCGATGCTGCTCAATCCCGGCCCGCTGCGGACCGCCATGCGCCGCTCCGCGATGCCGGGGGAGGATCCCGAGACGCTCCGCACCCCGGAGGATCTGGCGCCGCATTTCGTCCGCCTCGCCGCCCCGGACTGGACCGAGACCGGCAAGCTCTACGATTTCCCCACCGACCGGGTTCTGAGTTTCCGCGCCCCCGAATGACCCGACCGGCCGTTGTCGGATCGGATCATGCCATCGAACGTCCTCATCCTGAGGGGCCCGCGCCGGCGGGCCTCGAAGGAGCCCTCCAGACGGCGCTGCGCTCCTTGGAGCCCGCCTTCGAGGCCTGCGCTGCGCTCCGGCACCTCAGGATGAGGCGGTGGATGGGCCGGACCGGGCCGGATCCCTTACTGTGGATAGTTCACGATGATCGATGTCCGCTGCATCTGTGCGATCGGCCTGCGCGGCCAGCTCGGCCTGAACGGCCATCTGCCCTGGGAGGGCAACACCGATCCGCTCTTCGTGGAGGACGTGACGCGCTTCTTCGCCCTCACCATGGGCCACGTGCTGATCGCCGGGCCGAAGACCGTGGCCTCGGTTCCCGAATTCGCCTTCAAGGACCGCACCATCGACGTGATCCGCAGCCACGAGGATCCGGAGCAGGTGCTCAAGCGCTATCCGGGCCGGCGGATCTTCGTGGGGGGCGGGATCGCGGTGTGGAACGTCTACGCGAAGTACATCCAGCACTGGGACGTCACGCGCCTGCCCTATGACGGCGAGGCGGACCGCTGGTTCGATCCCGCCTGGCTGGTCGGCGGGCCGCTGCGGGCAGCCTGAGCGACCGGCGTTCCGGGAGAAATCCTCAGGGCCGCGCCTACCCTCCACCCCTGCGCACGGGTCGACGACGTGATTGAAGCCGCCTCCGTCCTGGCCGAGGGCTATGCGGCTGTGCCGCCGGGCCACATCGCCGCAATCGTCACCAGCCTGCAGATGGTCGCCCCGCCGGCTCCGCGGTCCGGGCCGGCCTTCCCCCCCGGCTTCGCGCTGTCCTCCCTCACCGGCACGGATCCGGAGGCCTATCGCGCGCTCTTCCTGGACGTCGGCGCCGATTGGCTGTGGTTCTCCAGGCTCGGGATCTCCGACGATGCCTTGGCGGCACGCCTCGCCGATCCGCACGTCGAGGTCCTCGCGCTCCGCCGCGGCGCGGCGAATGCCGGGATCCTGGAGCTCGATTTCCGCCAGCCGGGCGCGTGCGAGCTCGTCTATTTCGGCTTGGTTCAGGGCCTGCTCGGACAGGGGATCGGCCGTGCCCTGATGAACGAAGCGATCGGCCGCGCCTGGGCGCGTCCGATCACCCGCTTCTGGGTGCACACCTGCACGCTGGATCATCCCGGGGCCGTGGCCTTCTACACGCGCTCCGGATTCGTGCCCTATGCCTTCCATGTCGAGGTGGCGCCCGATCCCCGGCTCACGGGGGCGCTCCCCCGGCACCGCGCGCCGCAGGTTCCGCTGCTCGATTGAGGGCCGGGCGTCCTCCCGATAACCCGAGGCCGTCATCCGCTCCCGTCGAAACGGCGCCGGCCGTCTCTATCTGACAGCGATCACCCTCCGGAGACCACGATGAGCGCCCACAGCTACCGGTTCGGCATCGAGGAGGAGTATTTCCTCGCCGATGCCGAGACCCGCGGGACGCCGCGGGGCGACCTCGCCGGCTTCCACGCCCGCGTGCAGGCCGAGCTGCCCGAGACCGGGCGGGAGCTGGTCGCCGCGCAGGTCGAGGTCTGCACGCCGCCGCTCACCGATACCCAAGCGGCCCGGGAGAACCTCGGGGGCCAGCGCGGGCAACTCGCGCAGATCGCGGCGGAGAACGGCCTGATGCTGCTCGCCTGCGGCACCCACCCGCTCGCGCGCTGGTCGCGCCAGACCGCCACCGACGGCGCGCGCTACAAGGGCATCCTCTCCGATGTCGGCATCGCGGCCCGGCGGGCGCTGATCTGCGGCATGCACGTCCACGTGGAGGTGCCCGATCCCGACGTTCGCATCGACCTGATGAACCGGCTGCTGCCGTTCCAGCCGCTGCTGCTGGCGCTCTCCGCGTCCTCGCCGTTCTGGCAGGGGGAGGCGACCGGGCTGAGGGCCTACCGGCTCAGCGTCTTCGGCGAATTGCCCCGCAGCGGCCTGCCGGAGATCTTCCCCGACGCCGCCGCCTACGCGCGGTTCGTCGCGATCATGACCCGCTCGGGCGCCATCGCCGATGCGAGCTTCCTGTGGTGGTCGCTGCGGCCGTCGATCAAGTTCCCGACCCTGGAGCTGCGCATCGCCGATGCCTGCACCCGGCTCGACGATTCGCTGTGCATCGCCGCGCTGTTCCGCTGCCTCGTGCGCCTCTGCGTGCGCCGGCCCGACCTCCATGCCGGCCTCGACGGCGTCTCGCGGGCGCTGGCCTCGGAGAATCTCTGGCGCGCCCAGCACAGCGGCGTGCAGGCTTCGCTGATCGACGAGGCCCGGGGCGAGGCGGTGCCGTTCCCCGAGGCGCTGGAGGCCGTCCTGTCCCTGGTGGACGAGGATGCCGACGCGCTCGGCTGCCGCGCCGACGTTGCCCGCGCCCGCACCATCGTCGCCGAGGGGACCAGCGCGGACGGGCAGATCGGGGCCTACGAGGCGGCGCTCGCCGAGGGGAAGGACGAGCGCGCCGCCCTCGCGGCGGCGGTGGACTGGATCGCCGACGCGACCCGCTAGAGCCGGACCCGGTCACGCAGCCGGGACGCGCCGCACCCTCCGAACCAACCACCTCAGGATGAGGGGGCGGGGCGGAAGGGGCGGTACGGTGCCCGGGCCTCAGCCCTTGTCGAACGGGTTCTGCGAGGTCCTGAGCGACAGGCGGATCGGCGTGCCCGGCAGGTTGAAGGTCTCGCGCAGGCCGTTCACGAGGTAGCGCGTGTAGGATTTCGGCAGCGCGTTGAGCTGGTTGCCGAACAGCGCGAAATGCGGCGGCCGGCTCTTCACCTGGGTGGCGTAGCGGATCTTGATCCGCCGCCCCGACACCGCCGGCGGCGGGTTGCGGGAGGTCGCCTCGTTCAGCCAGTCGTTGATGCGCGAGGTCGAGACGCGCGTGTCCCAGACCTCGGCCGCCTGCACCACCGCCTGCATCAGCTTGTCGACGCCCTCGCCGGCCAAGCCGGAGAGCGGCACCACCGCGACGCCCCGCACCTGCGGCAGCAGCCGGGTACAATCCTCGCGCAGCTGCTTGAGCAGGCCCGGCTGGTCGGCCACGAGGTCCCACTTGTTCAGGCCGATCACGAGGGCGCGGCCCTCGCTCTCCACCAGGTCGACGATGGTGAGATCCTGCTTCTCGAACGGGATCGTGGCGTCGAGGAGCACCACCACCACCTCGGCGAAGCGCACGGCGCGCAACCCGTCCGAGACCGCGAGCTTCTCCAGCTTGTCGTCGATCCGGGCGCGGCGGCGCATCCCGGCCGTGTCGTGCAGCTTGATACGGCGCCCGCGCCACTCCCAGTCGAGGGAGATCGAATCGCGGGTGATGCCGGCCTCGGGGCCGACGAGCAGCCGGTCCTCGCCGAGCATGCGGTTGATCAGCGTGGATTTGCCGGCATTCGGGCGACCGACGATCGCGACCTTCAGGGCCCGGCCGCCGGGCGAATCCGCCTCGTCCTCCGCGTCCTCATCGTCGTCGCGCCGGGGCAGGGCATTCTTGAGGGCCTCGTGGAGCTCGCCTACGCCCTCGCCGTGCTCGGCGGAGAACGGGATCGGGTCGCCGAGCCCGAGGGTGAAGGCCTCGTAGGCTCCGGCGAGCCCGGCGCCGCCCTCGGCCTTGTTGGCGATCAGGATGACCGGGCAGCCGGCCCGGCGCACCAGTTCCGCGAAGGGCTGGTCGGCCGGCAGCACGCCGGCGCGGGCGTCGATCACGAACAGCACCACGTCGGCGGCCAGGATCGCCGCCTCGGTCTGCATCCGCATGCGGCCCGTCAGGGTCGCGGCATCGGCCTCCTCGAGGCCCGCGGTGTCGATCACCCGGAAGTGGAGGCCGCCGAACGCGACATCGCCCTCGCGCCGGTCGCGGGTGACGCCGGGGCGATCGTCGACCAGCGCGAGCTTCTTGCCCACGAGCCGGTTGAACAGGGTCGACTTGCCGACGTTCGGCCTCCCGACGATGGCGACGGTCGGCATGTCCATGGTCGTTCTCGAAAAGTCCGAAGAAATTATCAGCGCGTGATCGGCGGGGGCGGAGCTGCGGCCTCGGGCTTGGCCTCGGTCACCGTGACGGGCCCGCCCGCGACGATCGCTGCGTAGACTTCGATGCGCTCGCGCAGGTTCCGCGGGGTGTCGGGATCGGCCACGATCTGGTCGAACCAGCGCCCCGCCTCCTCGTAATCGCCCTTCTTCAGGGCGGCGAGGCCCAGCATCTCGCGGGCGGTGTGGCGGAACGGCGTGCCGGCGGCCAGACCCTGGAGGTTGGTCAGCGCCGCGTCCGGATCGGGCCCGTCGAGGCGCAGCAGCGCGGCGCGCAGGCGCGCGAGGTCGCGCAGGCCGTCACCGAGGCGGGTGTCGTCGGCGAGCTTGTCGAATTCCGTGGCGCCCGCCGCCGGGTCGCGCTTGCCGGTCTCCGCGGCCGCGCGGAACTGGGCGAGCAACCGGTAACCCGCCGGGCCCTGCGCCTCCAGGGCGTCGAACGCCTTGTCGGCCTCCGCGACCTTGCCGTCCTTGGCGAGCCGGTTGGCCGCGTCGAACTGCACGGAGGCGGTCTCGGCGGCCACGCGCTGCTGGTTCTGCCAGTAGCGCCAGCCCGCGACGCCCACCACCACGAGCACGGCCAGCGCGATGATCACGCCGCTGTAGCGCTTCCAGATCTGGAGGATCTGGTCGCGGCGGTAATCCTCGTCGACCTCGCGGAGGAACTCGTTGTTCTCGGCCATTCTATCCCGGCCCGCATTGTCTCAGCGGGCCACCTCGTACTCGATCGGGCCCCGCGCCTAACACACGGGCGCCGGGTTGGCGACAGGTGGCGTCTCAGGCGGCGCCGGGCCAGACCGGCACGCCGATCACCGGATAGTGCAGGTAGCGGGCGAAGACGAACCACGCCGCCGTGCCGATCACCACCGCCAGGATGTCGTTGCGCCAGCCCTGCGGGGCGGCGGCCGGGCCGGCATGCTGGGCGACCACGGCGCCCGGGGCAAGCGCCCGCCGCTTGGCGCTGATCCGGGCCGAGACCGCCCAGGCCAGGAAGCCGCCGAACAGCAGGATCGAGCCGAGATCGCCGTTGGCGAGCAGATGCGCGGTCGCCCAGATCTTCACGGCGAGCAGCATCGGGTGCTTGGCCCGGGCGCGGATATGGCCGGGCAGGTAGGCCGCCGCCAGGCAGATGAAGGCGAGCCACACCAGGAGAAGCGCGAGGTGGCGCGTCCAGACCGGCGGGTCCCAGACCGGGATGTAGCCGCTCAGGCGGTAATCGTGGAAGCCGACGCCGATGAGCACCAGCCCCAGCAGCGACAGGGCGGCGTAGCCGAGCTTGTACCGGCCCTCGCCGATCCGGCCGACGATCTCGGCGCGCCGGTCCCGGGCCATCGAGAAGGCGTGCGTGCCGAGGAACAGCACGAGCCCGAGGATCAGGAGAAGCATGGGGGACTTTCGGTCGGGCCGCTTGGCGGCAAGCACTCTGTAAGACGTCTCAAGCGAATCTCGCCCTGTTTGTCCAGGCGCGGCCGGGACGCACCCGGATGGCGGCCATGGGCTTGGCGGATCGGATCGCTGCGATGGGGCGGGGCGCTGGCGCGTTCCGCTCCGACAGGCCGGACCCGCGGCCTCCGCGCGCGCGCCCACGCGTCTCTGCGGAGGCGGCGGGAAGGCGGGCCGCAGCGCTGTGTCTCGCGATCGTGCTCGCGACGCCGGTCCTCCGTGCGCGTCCGGCCCCCGCCGCCTCCGACCCGCCCCTCTCGGCCCTGACCCTGGTCGGACCGCCCGCGCTCGTCTTCAAGGCGGGCCGCGATGCCTGTGACGGCGCCGACGTCCCGGACGCGCCGGCGCGCGCCTTCCGCGACGCCGCGGGGGCGGTGGCGCTCTACGGGATGCATTACCGCAACCGGGCGATGCGCGGGCCGGATCTCGGCCACCTCAAGCTCGACTGCACGGTGGTGCTGGACTCCGGCGAGAGATCCGATCCGGCGGCCTACGACGACCGGTCCTGGATCACCGCCACCTGGACCGAGGACGGAAACCGTGTCGCCGCGCTCCTGCACCACGAGTATCAGGCCAACGAGCATCCGGGCCACTGCCCGGCGGCGGCCTACATGGCCTGCTGGTACAACACGATCACGGCCGCCGCCTCCGCGGATGGCGGCCGCAGCTTCCAGCGGCGGAATCCGCCCGCGGTGGTGGCCGGCGCGCCGTTCCGGCAGGAGGTGGACCAGGGCCGGCACCGGGGCTTCTTCAACCCGTCGAACATCGTCTCCGACGGGCGCTGGCGCTATTTTCTCGCCTCCACCACCGGCTGGACCCGCCCCGGCAGCGACCAGGACTCGGGGGTCTGCCTGTTCCGCAGCGACGATCCCGCCGACCCGACCCGCTGGCGCGCCTGGACGGGGGCCGGCTTCACCGCGTCCTTCCCGGATCCCTACCGCGCCGCCGTTCCCAACCGGGCGACCTGCCGCCCGGTGGGGCCGTTCCCGGGCCCGGTCGGGGCCGTCGTCCGCCACCGCGGCTCGGGGGCCTGGATCGCCGTGTTCATGGCCAAGGCCGGCGACGGGTTCGAACGGTCGGGCTTCTACTGGACGACCTCCCGGGACCTGATCACCTGGGACACGCCGCGGCTGCTCCTGGAAGGCGCGACCCTCTACGACGATCCCTGCGCGGCGACCGCGCCGCTCATCGCCTACCCGTCGCTCCTCGACCCGGACGCGCGGGGGCGCAATTTCGACGATGTCGGCGACAGCGCGCTCCTGACCTACGCGCGCCTGCGCACCGAGGGCTGCACGATCACCTCCGACCGCGACCTGCTGCGCCGCCCCGTGGCGATCCGGGTCTGGCCCTGATCCGGCGCGACGGATCCACGATTGTCCGGCCTGTCCGTCAGGCCCGCCGCGCGGCGCCCGGGGACGCCGACCGGACGCGGCTCTACCGGCCGGACTGCG
Source organism: uncultured Methylobacterium sp. (assembly GCA_963990595.1). Lineage (GTDB taxonomy): Bacteria > Pseudomonadota > Alphaproteobacteria > Rhizobiales > Beijerinckiaceae > Methylobacterium. Next base: position 7,054 of record CAXDNE010000044.1, on the reverse strand, counting down.
CGGTCCAGGACGAGGCGCCGGCCTCGACGGAGCCCGCGGGCAGGCCGATCCGCTGGCAGAGCACGGTGCCCAGGGTGAGGCTCAGCATCAGCGCGGTGGCCGAGAGCAGCATCGTGGTCGCCCGGGCATAGGCGCGCCCGACATGGATCAGCAGGCAGCCGAAGGCGAAGATCGTGAAGGCCGGGAACAGGTGCTGCACGGGCGACGTCCTCTCTGACCGCCGAGGCGGCGCTCCGGATCGGCCGGGATCGTCCACGGCCGACGTGAAAACGCGGTTAAGGTCGGGTATAGGGATCAGCCCCATGGACCGGCCGCGAGGGGATCCCGCATGAGCGCATCGAGGGTTCCGGACGAGGCAGAGGGCCGGGCCGTCGCGGCCGGATCAGGCCCGCCGCGCGCGACCGCGCTGGTCGGGACGGCCGCGGTCGGGGCCGGGGCGGTGGGCGCCTCGGCCGTGGGGGCGCTGGCCCTCGGGGCGGTGGCGATCGGCGCGGTGGCGCTGGGCGCCTTCGCGATCGGCCGCCTCTCGGTGGGCCGCGCCCGGGTCGGCGCCCTGCAGGTCGGGTCGCTGGAGATCGACACGCTCACGGTGCGGTCGCTGCGCATACCGGACCAAGATGGTCGCTGAGGGGTGCCGCCGGGCCGCGAGGCCGCTGCCGCCCGCCGCGCCGGAGAGGAACGCGAGGACAGGATGCGATGACCGATCCGAAACCTCCTTTTCGCCCCACGGAGGCCGTGGACGTTCTCGGCGAGGCCGAGGGCGATTTCGTCCTGCCCCTCTGCCTGCCGAATCCCAGCCTGCTGATCGGCGAGGATCTCGCCGTCGTGGTGCTCGACACGATCCACGGCCAGCGGGTCGGCCTGCCGCTCAGCCCGCAGGGCGCGGCGGACCTGCACGCGGTGCTGGGCGAGGCCCTGCGGCTGCTCCAGGCGCGCGACGGCGGCCCGGTTCAGTGACGCGGGGCGCGGCCGGAGCGGCGACCCGGCAGGCACGGGCCGCGGGCTAAGGCTTCGTTGAGGGTGGAAGGCGTAACCACGGCATCGAACCTCCCGCGTGGCGGCCGATGCGCGCTCCGTTCCTCTTCGTCCTGCTGCTCTGCACCGCGCCCGCGCAGGCGCGGCCCGCGACCTTCCTGGCGGTGCATGCGCTCGGCATGGCCGCCCTCCCGCCGGTCCCGCCCGCCGCCGAGCCGATGCCCGCCGCGGCGGCACGCGCCCGCTTCCTGCCGCTCATCACCCGCGCGGCGGCGGGCACTGGCCTGCCCGTCGCCGTGGCCGATGCCGTCGCGCGCATCGAGAGCGGCTACGATCCCACCGTCGTGGGCAGCGTCGGCGAGGTCGGGCTCATGCAGGTGAGACCCACCACCGCGGCGATGCTCGGATTCCGCGGCACCGTCGCGGAACTGGCGGCGCCGGAGACCAACGTCCGCTACGGCGTGCGCTATCTCGCCGAGGCCTGGCGCCGGACCGACGGCGACCTGTGCCGTGCCCTGATGAAGTACCGGGCGGGGCACGGGTCGGAGGTGATGTCGCCGCTCTCGCAGCTCTACTGCGCCCGCGCCCAGGCGATCCTGGCCGATCCCGAGGCGCGTCCCGCCGCCCCGCTCCGCCTCGCCCATCGGGGCGTCGCGGCGACGCAGCGGGAGCGGGCGGCCTCCGAGCCGGCCCCGCCGCGCTCCTTCTGGGAGGCCCACCGCGCGCGGATCGCCCGGCTCAACGCCGCCGTGGTCGCGCGCTGGCGGTCCCGCGGCTGGAATGCCGATGCCCCATCGGCCGCGCAGGCGGTCGCCTCGGCCCCTGCGGGCGGCTGAGAACGGATCGCCCGGTCACTCCTCCGCGACGGTCTCGGGCCCGTCCGACCGCGCGCCGCGGGCGACCTCCCGCATCTTCGAATCCGGGAGCGGGCGCTGCAGCCGGAGCGCCTCCGCGGCGGGCGCTTCGAGCCAGGTCGCCCATTCCTGCGGCTCCGTCAGGAGGACCGGCATCGCCTTCGGATGGACCGGACCGACCACGCCGTTCGGCTCCGTGGTGAGAAACGAGAACAGGCGGTGCTCCTCCGCCACCCGGTCGGGGTTCTCGCGCTTCGTGCCCCGCACGCCGGTCCAGGGCCGCCAGATCCCCGCGAAGGCGAAGAGCGGCCTGTCCGCGTCGAGGGCGAACCAGACCGGCGTCTTGCGCGGCTTGGTATCGGCATATTCGCTGAAGGCGGTGACCGGCACGAGGCAGCGATGGGCCGGTCCGAGCCAGGGCCGCCAGTGCGGGCTTGCCGCGTTGCGCACGTTGGTGACCGGATGCTCGCCGAACGCCTTCGGCCCCGGTATGCCCCAGCGCATCAGGGCGAGTTCCCGGCCGGCTTCCCCGTTCAGGACGACCGGCGCCATCTGGTCGGGGAAGATAGCCGGCAAAAGCGGTAGATTGCCGGTGCGATCCTGCGCGATCCCGAAGGCCCGGCGCAGCTCCGCGGGGCCGGTGCGCAGACTGTAGAGATTGCACATCGCGATACCGGATTGTTCGGGCGGCGCCCTCGCACGCCCTCCCGCCGCCTATACATGGTTCCCGGGCGCGCGCCGCGCGGACAACGCCCGCGGGCGGAGCCATGGGCCGGCCCGCCGCGACCGGAATCCGGCCGCGGCGCAGCCCGGTTCAGTTCAGGTGGAACACCACCTTCACGCAGCCGTCCTTCTTGTCGCGGAAGGTCTTGTAGAGGTCCGGCCCCTCGGCGAGGTTCTGCGACCGGTGCGTGATCAGGGAGGTCATGTCGATCTTGTCCTCCTGGATCAGCTTGGTCAGCGTCTCGAGGTAGCGCTTCACGTGGGTCTGGCCGCTCTTGAGGGTGAGCCCCTTCTGCACGATCGAGCCCATATTGACCGGCAGCGGCCCGCCATAGACGCCCGGCACCGAGACGATGCCGCAGGGCCGCACCGCCTTGATCGCCTCGGCCAAGGCGTAGGGCCGCTCGGTGGCGGTCAGCTTTTCCTGAACGGTCGAGAGGATGCCGGTGATGCCGCCATGGCCGGCGCTCGCCTCCATGCCGACGCAGTCGATCACGGCATCGGCGCCCTGGCCCTTCGTGATCTCCTTGATCCGCTCGAACACGTCCTCGTTCATGAAGTCGATGATGTCGGTGGCGCCAGCCTTCTTGGCCAGCGCGATGCGCTCCGGCACGGTCTCGATCGCGATGATGCGCTCGGCGCCCATGATCTTGGCCGACTGGATGGTGAAGATGCCCACCGGACCCGCGCCCCAGATCGCGATGGTCTCGCCGCCCTGGATCTCGCAATGCTCGGCGGCCTGCCAGCCGGTGGGCAGGATGTCGGTGAGGAATAGGACGGCCTCGTCGTCCATGCCGTCCGGCACCTTCATGGGGGCCACATCCGCCATGGGCACGCGCACGTACTCGGCCTGGCCGCCCGCATAGCCGCCGGTCAGGTGCGAGTAGCCGAACAGGCCGGCCGTCGTGTAGCCGAACTGCGCGGCCGCCATCTCGGCGTTGCGGTTCGAGCGCTCGCAGACCGACCAGTTGCCGAGCTTGCACTGGCGGCATTCGCCGCAATTGATGTTGAAGGGCACGATGATCCGATCGCCCTTCTTGAACTTGGTGAAGCCCTGCCCGACCTCGACCACCTCGCCCATGAATTCGTGACCGAGAACGTCGCCGCTCTTCATGGTCGGCATCAGCCCGTCCATCAGGTGCAGGTCCGAGCCGCAGATCGCGCAGCTCGTCACCTTGATGATCACGTCCCGGGAATCCTCGATGACCGGATCAGGGACCGTGTCGCAGCGGATATCGTTTCGGCCGTGCCAGCACAGTGCCTTCATCGCAAAAGTCTCCAGATGTCGCGGGGATCGTGGCCGTGAGGCGGCCTCCGAGGTAAAGCCCCGTTCGGTACGGCCAAGTTCCGCCCGGCTCGGCCGCATGGGACGATCGGGCCGTCGCATCCGGGGAACCCGCCCCCGTCCCCGGCCGGTTGTCAGGCCGGCGGCGGGGCTCTCGGGCCCTGTGCCGAACCGCCGCGTCGCGAACATCCGTCGCCGCTCCGGTCGTCCCCGCGCCGCCAGCCTTCCCGAGCCTTTGCGAGATCTCATGCCGAGCAGCCCGATCCTTCAGCCCGTCACCATCGGCGACCTGACCCTCAAGAACCGCGTCGTGATGGCGCCGCTGACCCGCAGCCGCTCGAACACCGAGAGCGTGCCGCCGGATTTCGCGGCCGATTACTACGGTCAGCGCGCGAGCGCCGGTCTGATCGTCGCGGAGGCGACCAACATCTCGCCGCAGGGGGTGGGCTACGCCTACACGCCGGGGATCTGGTCCGACGCGCAGGTCGAGAGCTGGTCGCGGATCGTCCGGACGGTCCATGCCAATGACGGGCGGATCGTCCTGCAGCTCTGGCACACCGGACGTATCTCGCATCCCGAGCTTCAACCGGGCGGCGGCCTTCCGGTGTCGGCCTCGGCCATCCGGCCGGAGGGGACCGCCTTCACGCAGGGAGGCATGAAGCCCCATGTGACGCCCCGGGCGCTGGAGACCGACGAGATCCCCGGCATCGTGGCGGATTACCGGCGCGCGGCGGAGAACGCCAAGCGGGCCGGGTTCGACGGCGTCGAGATCCACTCGGCCAACAATTACCTGCTGGAACAGTTCGTCCGGGACTCGACCAATCAGCGCACCGACCGGTACGGCGGCTCGATCGAGAACCGCCTGCGCTTCCCGCTGGAGGTGGTGCGGGCCGTCACGGAGGTCTGGGGTGGCGGCCAGCGTGTGGGCATCCGGATCTCGCCCGCCACGACGCAGCCCGGCGAGACGCCCCTCGATTCCGATCCGCGCGCGACCTACGGCGCCTATATCGACGCGCTCAACGGGTTCGGGCTGCTCTATGTCCACACGATCGAGGGCGTCACCCAGCAATCCCGGGACGTCCCGGACGGCGTCGACTTCCTCGATCTGCGCCGCCGGTTCAGAGGCGCGTTCATCGGCAACAACGCGCTGACGCTCGATCTGGCGGAGAAGGAACTGGCCGAGGGCCGCGCCGACCTGTTCAGCTTCGGTCGGCCCTACCTCGCCAATCCGGACCTCGTCGGACGTTTCGCCAGCGGCGCGCCCCTCGCCGAGGCGCCGAAGGTCTACTGGTATGGCGGCGGCGCCAACGGCTATTCCGATTGGCCGGGCATGAACGGGCCGGTGCCGGTGCGGCGTTGAGCCGGCCGCCACCGTGCTGGACCGGGGCGGCGGGAACCGAGGGTTTACAAATGTTTCACGTGAAACACCGGTCTTCACCCGCTCTTCACGATTGAACGCGGGCGGGACCCGCGCCTTGTTACCGGTTTCCGATCAGGCAATCCCGTCGATGCCGATGTGCAGCTGCTCCGGCCCGCGCAAGGAGGCACCGGGCCGGTAGGGCGGCGGATCCCGCATCAAGCGCGGCGCGACGAGGCGGCGGCTCAACGCCACCAGGGCGATCTCGGCCTCGATCCGCGCCAGCGGTGCGCCGACGCAGAAGTGCAGGCCGCCCCCGAACCCGAAATGCTCGATGTCCGGGCGGTCGGGATCGAACCGGTCGGGCGCGGCGAACCGGGCGGGATCGCGGTTCGCCGCGGCGAACAGCAGGATCACCGGCGCCCCCTTCGGGATCGTCTCGCCGGAGACCGGGATCGATCCGAGCGCCTTGCGGGTCCGGAAATGCACCGGCGGCTCGAAACGCAGGACCTCCTCGATCAGCCGCGGGGCGCGTTCGGGATCGGCACGCAGCCGGGCCAGCTCCTCCGGGTGACGGAGCAGGGTGAGCATGGCGTTGGTGATCAGGTTCACGGTGGTCTCGTGGCCCGCCACCAGCAGCAGGATCGCGGTGGCGATCAGGTCGAAATCGCTCATCTGCTTCTTGCCGCCGGGACCCGGCGCGGCCAGCCCGCTGAGCATGTCGTCGACCGGGCGTCTGCGCTTCTCGCGGATGAGATCGCGCATGTAGTCCGAGATCGCGTCGAAGGCCGTCACCGTGTGCCGGCGGCTCTCCACGTCGTGGCGGGCATCGGGCTCCAGCGCCGTGGCGAGACGCGTCGCCCAGGCCTGGAAGCGCGGCTCGTCCGATCGCGGGACGCCGAGCAGCTCACAGATCACCGAGACGGGGAGGGGGTACGACAGGTCCTCCACCAGGCAGATCTCGCTGCGTCCCCGACAGGCATCGAGGAGCGCGTCGACCTCCCGGGCCACCCGCGGGCGGAGCCCTTGGACCCGTTCGATCGTGAACTCGCGCATCACGGCGGCGCGCAGGGTGTCGTGGTCCGGGGGATCGCGGAAGATCAGCGGCCGGTGGGCGGTGGCGATGCGGCTCCGGATCGGGTTGAGGATCCAGTCGCGGATCGGGTTGCCGGTGGGCGGCCGCTTGAACGGCGGCAGATCCTGCGAGCTGAGACGCGGGTCGAAGATCAGGCCGCGGATCGCCGCATGGGTGCTGACCACGTAGCTCCCGTCGCGCTGGCGCGCGACCGGACGCTGTCGCAGCCGGGTGTAGAGCGGGTAGGGGTTCGGCCGGTTGGCCGGATCCATCACGGCGGCGAACAGGGCGTCGTCAGGCATGAACAGTCTCGGCGGCGCGGGGCGTCGGGGCGGCCGCGCGCGGCTGCGGAAATCCCGGGGCGGCGATCTCGATGCGGGGCTGATCGGTGGCGTCGGTGATGGGCGGGAAGGCGCTGCCGGCCGCGATGGCCTGCGCGTAGGCCGGCAGCCAGCGCGCCTGATCGAAGGAGACAGCCGCGATGCTCCGCCCGGACCGGCCGTAGACGGCGAGGAACCGCCGCGCGGCGCGCGAGCCCTGCACCACGGCGATCGAATCCGCGCCCGCGGGCAGGCCCACGAGCTTGATGTTGATCCCGAACTGGCTCGACCAGAAGGCCGGCAGGTGTTCGTAGGGCTGCTGGTCGTCCGGATCGGCCAGCATGTTGCGCGCGGCATGGGCCGCCTGCTCGACGGCATTGCCCCAATGCTCCACCGAGACCAGCCGTCCGCCGTCTGTCTCTTATACACATCTCCGAGCCCACGAGACAAGAGGCACTCGCGTAT
>CAXDNE010000043.1:0-34325 GCA_963990595.1 uncultured Methylobacterium sp. | reverse complement strand
CGGCACGGCCAGGGCCGTGCCGCCCCAGACCGTGAGCATGAGTGAGAGGGCCAGGCATCTCATGACCGCGCGACCGTGGAACCAACGTCACGGTGGCATTCCGGGCCAAGGCCCGAACCCTGTCGACTAAATTGCGGTTCACGCGGCCCTGCCGCCGGCCTCTCCTCCGTCGCGCGACCTGCCCTACAATGCCCGCGGACAGAGCGATCGACGGGAGAACGCCATGAGCCTTCTCAACTCTCTTGGCGGCTCCCTGGAGCAGATGGCGCTCAAGGCGCTGCCCGGCATCGTCCAGCAGGTGCTGCCCGGCGGCCTCAACGCGCTGCTCGATCAGCTCCGCCGCTCCGGCTACGAGAAGCAGGTCGAGTCCTGGCTCGGCCGCGGGCCGAACCAGCCGATCACCGCCGAGGACCTGCGCAAGGCTCTGGACAACGAGCAGGTCCGCCAGCTCGCGCAGAAGCTCGGCATTCCGATGGACCAGCTGTTTCCGACGCTGGCCCAGGCTCTGCCGGAGGCGGTGGACCGCCACAGCCCCGACGGGACCCTGCAGGATCCGACGCCCTAGGGGCCGCCGTGTGGCCGATCGGGCGATAACACCGCGACTCCCCGGCGAACGCCCGACCTCACCCTCCGGGGCCACCTGCCTGCCCGCCGTCGCCGGGCGGACGGCGCGCGGAGCCGTCCGCCTCCGTCGGCTGCGCACAGGCCGCGCACAGACCGGACTTGACCCCGGCGGGTCCGCAGCGTTCGTGAGCCGACGGTGCAGGAGCGATGATGTCGGACAGAAAGCTTCAGGAAGTCGAGGGCCCGGTCGGGTCTTGGCGCGGCATCGCGCCGCTCGCGGCCTCGGGCATCGCGGTCGTCTGCTTCATGGCCGCGCTGGCGCTGGCCTGGATGTCGGTGGGCACGCTCCTGCTGATCTTCGCCGGCGTCCTGCTCGGCGTCTTCCTGGACGGCCTGACGCGCGGCCTCGGCCATATCGCACCCCTGCCGAGAGGCGTGCGGCTGACCATCGCCAGCCTCGCGGTGGCCGTCGCGGTGGTCAGTTTCGGAAGCTACGGCGGTGCCACCATCGTGCAGCAGGGGCGCGACCTCGGCACCACGATCAAGGATCAGGCCGGCACGGTGACGAGCTGGCTCGCCGAGCGCGGGATCGACGTGCCGAGCTTCTCCCCGCCGGCCGGAAACAAGGACGGCTCCACCGATTCCGGCCAGAAGGAGGGGGGGCTCGGCGGCCTCGCCAGCGGCCTGCTCAAGGGCGGCAGCTCCTTCGTCTCGGATGCCGGCAGCGTCCTGGGTCCGGCCGCGGCGGTCATCCTCGGGCTGTTCGACGCGCTGGGCAACGTCCTGGTCATCGCGTTCCTGGGACTCGCCTTCGCGGCCGATCCGAAGGCCTATCGCGACGGCGTGGTCCGGTTCGTCCCGCCGCAGGGGCGCTGGCGGGCCTCCCAGGTCCTCGACGGGGCCGGCGAGACCCTGCGGCACTGGCTGTTCGGCCAGTTGATCATCATGGCGGTGATCTTCGTGTGCACCTGGGCGGGTCTGGCCTTTCTGGGGATCGGCGGCGCGCTGATCCTGGGATTGCAGGCGGGCCTGCTCGCCTTCGTGCCCACGGTGGGCCCGCTCGTGGCGGGTATCGTGATCATCCTGGCGGCCCTGGCCTCGGGCACCAAGGCGGTGATCGGCGCGGTGGGCGTCTACCTGGCGGTGCAGTGCCTGGAGAGCTACGGCCTCACGCCGTTCATCCAGAAGCGGGCGCTCGACATCCCGCCCGCCACGATCTTCGCCGGACAGCTGATCCTGGGTGTGATTTTCGGCCTCTGGGGGATCGCGCTCGCCCTGCCTCTGATGGCGGTGATCAAGGTTCTGCTGGAGCAGCTCTACGTCGAGGACACGCTCCACGAACAGCCGACGACGTGAGGGAGACTCGGCCGCGTTCCCGTCACCCGCGCAGGGCGCCCTCGATCATCCGGGCCACCGCCAGGGCCCGCCCGTCGTCGCCGAAGCGGCCGATCACCTGCACGCCCACCGGCAGGCGGTGGCCCGGGACGGGGACGTTCACGCAGGGCACGCCCATCAGCGTCCAGAGCTGGTTGAAGCGGGGATCCCCCGTCGCGGCCAGCGTCGCGGGGGCCGGACCCGGGGCCGAGAAGGTCAGGATCGCGTCGTAATCCGCCAACAGGCTCTTGAGCACCCGGCGCGCCCGATGGGCGTGGCGGCGGGCATCGTCGTACTGCGCGGGGCTGATCGCGGCGCCCGCGTCGAGGTGCTCCCGGACCCGGGGCGGCAGCGCGTCGCGCTGCGTGTCGTACTCCCAGGCGAGCGCCAGCCGGCCCTCATAGTTCTGGATGATCCGGTGACGCTCCCAGGCCTCGGCCAGGTCCCGAGGCAGCGCGAGGTCTGTGACCCGCGCCCCTGTCCGCTCGGCCGCCTGCCGGGCCTGCGCCAGCGCGGCCTCGGCTTCCGGCTCCGCCGCCGCGGCGAAATCCTGCCGCACGAGGCCGATGCGGGGCGCGGAGCCGGCCTCGGCCCCGTCGATCTCCGGCCGGCCGGTGACCAGCGCCAGGGCGTGGGCGACGTCCGCGACCCCGGCGGCGAACAGCCCGACGGTGTCGAGCGCCCAGGAATAGGTCTTCACCCCCACCGTCGGGATCAGCCGGAACGAGGGCTTCACCGCCGCGCAGCCGCAATAGCTCGCGGGGCGGATCACCGAGCCCGCCGTCTGCGTGCCCAGCGCCAGGGGCAGCATCCCGGCGCCGACGGCGGCGGCCGAGCCCGCCGAGGAGCCGCCCGGCGTGTGGCCGGGATCGTGCGGGTTGACCGTTCCGGTCGGGTCGCTGCTCGCGAAGGCGGTCGTGGTGGTCTTGGCGAGCGCGACGGCGCCGAGGCTCTTCAGCCGGGCCACGATGGCGGCGTCGCCGCGCGGTCGCCAGTCCGCGTAGAGCGACGAGCCCATCTGCGTCGGCAGGCCGGCACTGTCGATGATGTCCTTCACGCCGACCGCGATCCCGGCGAGCGGCCCGGTATCCGGGATCGCGGGCGCCGCATCCTGCGTGACCAGCGCGCGCAAGGCCGGCTCCCGCGCGGCGATCGCGCCGCGGCAGAGATCGATCGCGCCCGCGGGCGTCAGGGTGCCGGCGGCGATGCGGGCGCGGAGATCGAGAAGCGAGAGCATAATGCATTCAGTCCGGCGCCCGAGGCTCTGTCAACCGATGCGCCACAGGGCGCGGCATTCGGAAAACGGCGTTGACGAACGCTTTACGCGACCATGCGCATCGTCCGCGTCATGTGGCGTGGCGTATCCCTGTTCTCGGCCCTGGCGCTGTTCGGCGCGGGCCTGACTGCGTGCTCGATCAATCGTTTCGAGCGGCGCGACCCGTGGCGCGATCAGGCGGAGCAGGTCTGCTTGGCCAAGAAGCTCGTGGAGCCCTCGGAATTCGTCACGCCGATCGCCGCGATGGACGGGCCGGGCCCCTGCGGCATGCAGCAGCCCTTCCGGGTGACGCGGCTCGCCGGCGGCTCCGTGGTGATGAAGCAGCGGATGACGCTGGGCTGCCCGGCGCTCGCCGAGGCCGAGGCGTGGCTCGCCGACACGATCCAGCCGGCCGCCAACCTGTACTTCGGCGTCCCCGTGGCCGAGATCAATGCCGGCTCCTATTCCTGCCGCGGCCGCAACAACCAGCCCGGCGCCAAGCTGTCCGAACACGGCTTCGGCAACGCGATCGACGTCATGTCGGTGAAGCTCGCCGATGGCCACGTGATCACCGTCAAGGGCGGCTGGCGCGGGACCGAGGCGGAGCAGGGCTTCCTCCGCGAGATCTTCCTGGGCGCCTGCCAGCGCTTCACCACGGTGCTGGCGCCCGGCTCGAACGTCTTCCATTACGACCACATCCATGTGGACCTCGCCCGGCACGACCCGCGCGGCCTGAAGCGGATCTGCCAGCCGCTGATCAAGTTCACCCCGCAACTCGGAACCGGGGTCGAGCGGCCCCTGTCGCGCCCGCTGCCGCCGCCGCGCCAGCCGGCCGCGCCGCAGGCTCCGGTGGATATCGAGGAAGACGATCCGTACGGTCTCTCGCCGATGTCGAAGGCCGCGAGTCCGACTCAGGTCGCGCGGGCCCCGGCCCGCCTGCCGGCGGCCTCGGCCTATACCGCGGCACCGGCCCGGCCGACGCCGCGGGTCGCGACAGCCGCGCCCGAGGAGCCCGCGCAGGAGTCTGACGAGCCGCTGCAACTCGGCGCCCCGCCGCCGAGCACCGGGCCGATCTACTGAGCGGGCGATCCCGGACCGGGGCCGGATCCGCGGCCGGGCGCGACTGTAGCGGCCGCGCCGCACCTTTCGGCAAAGCGGCACGACAGCGCTGCCGGCGCTTGACTGGCGGGCCGGCCAAGCCATCGTTCCGGGATGAAGGACCGCACATCCGCCGAGACCCGCGCCATGCGACCGATCCTGAACGGCCTCGCCCTCGGGCTGGCCCTCCTCGCCCTGGCGCAGCCGGCCCTCGCCCGCTCGGCGCGCGAGGATATCGAGCCCGCCGAGGAGCGGGAATTCCCGTTCGACGCCCAGATCCCCGGCTGCCAGGACCCGTCGGTGCTGGAGCAGGTCTCGACCAACTTCGCCGAGAAGGAGGCGAAGTTCTGGAATTCGTCGATGACCATCCTGTCCTTCGACAGGATCGAGCGCACCGCCTGGAGGCCCTGGGGCCTCGACACCATTCCGCGCCGGTTCTGCACCGCGACCGTCACGACCTCGGACGGTGTGCGCCGCAAGGTCGACTATTCCGTGCGCGAGAGCCTCGGCATCATCGGGGCGACCTGGGGCGTGGAGTTCTGCGTCCACGGCCTCGACCGCGAGTTGGCCTTCGCCTACGCGACGGCCTGCCGGATGGCGCGTCCCTGACCATGCGCGTCCGGGCCGCCTGCCTCGCCGGCCTGCTGCTCGCCGGGCCTGCCGCGGCCCAGGATTACGGCGGCTTCGCCCGTCGGGGCACGCCGGGCGATTTCGACTTCTACGTCCTCGCCCTGTCCTGGTCGCCGACCTATTGCGCCGAGGCGCGCGGGCACCGGGACGATGTCCAGTGCGCGCCCGGACGCGGCCTCGGCTTCGTGCTGCACGGGCTGTGGCCGCAATACGCGCGCGGGTATCCGGAGAACTGCTCCGCGGTGGCGCGCCAACCGACCCGGCAGGCGATCGACGTGGCCGGAGAGGTTTATCCGAGCGAAGGACTCGCCCGCTACGAGTGGCGCAAGCACGGCACCTGCTCGGGCCTCGATCCGGCCGCCTATTTCGCGGCCGCCCGGGAGGCCCGGCTCGCGGTGACGATCCCCGACAGCCTGAAGGGCGGTGGCCCGGCGCAGACCTTGGCGCCCGTCGAGATCGCCCGGCAATTCGTCGCCGCCAATCGCGGCCTGCGCCCCGACATGATGTCCGTCACCTGCACCCGGGGACAGCTGCAGGAGGTCCGGATCTGCTTCAGCAGGGACCTGCGCGGCTTCACCCCCTGTCCCGAGGTCGCCCGCGGCAATTGCCGGGCCCCCGAGGTCACGCTCGACGCCGCGCGCTGAACTTTTTTCATCGGTTTCGGCCTCTGCCGCTGGACCGGGGCCGCGATCCGCTTCAGGGCGCTCCCATGAACTACCGGCACGCCTTCCACGCCGGCAACCATGCCGACGTGCTCAAGCATCTCATCCTGGCACGGGTGCTCGATCACCTGCGCCTCAAGGACAAGCCGTTCCGGGCGTTGGACGCCTTCGCGGGACTCGGCGTCTATGACCTTGAGGCCGACGAGGCGGCCCGCACCGGCGAGTGGCGCGAGGGCTGGGGCCGGATGGGCTTACCCTTCGCGCCGGCCGTCGAGGCGCTCATCGCCCCCTATCGGACTTCGGTGGCGGCCGTGCAGGCGCGGTACGGCGCTTCCGCGTATCCCGGCTCGCCCGCCATCATCCGCGAGGCGCTTCGCCCCGGCGACAGGGGCGTCTTCGTGGAGCTGCACCCGGCGGATGCCGCCACCCTGCGGGCGCGCTACGAGCGCGATCCGCGCACGAAGGTGCTGAGCCTCGACGGCTGGACCGCGGTCAATGCCCAGATCCCGCCTCCTGAGCGGCGCGGCCTCGTGCTGATCGACCCCCCTTACGAGGTGCCCGGGGAGATCGAGCGGCTCGGCGCCCAGCTCACCCGGGCGGTGGCGAAATGGCCCACCGGCATCTTCCTGGCCTGGTATCCGATCAAGGATGCCGCAGCCCTCGATCAAATGGTCCGGGACGTCGATGGCGCCCTGCGCCGTCCGGCGCTGCGCCTCGACCTGCTGATCGACCGGCCCGACGACCCGACGCGGCTCACCGGCAGCGGACTGATCGTGGTCAACCCGCCGTGGCGCCTAGCCGAGGAGGCCATGCTGATCCTGCCGGCCCTGGCCGAACGTTTGGCGCGGCATGACTTCGGAGGATTTCGCTGCGACTCAATTGGCAGGGATGCCTGACCCGGCAGCATTGGGGTGACGTCGGGAAGCTGTTTCCCCGTCCGGGCCAAGGTCAGTGCGCGGCCGAGTGTTCCATTGTGGCTGCAAAGTCACATTTCCGCGGCGAACGTGTCGAGGGACAAAGAACTGCCCAAAAAATATGCAATTGCTCTATGTTTGATTTTGTGTCATTCGCCGCGCGCTGTCAGCTTGGCCGTAGACGAACCAGAACGAGCTGCGACACCATGCTGAAGCGATCCACCCTGGCCGGTTTGGCCACCGTGCTGCTGTCCTCCACCAGCATCCTCGCGGCTGATCTGGCGGCGCCGGCTCCCGTGCCGCCGCCCGCCGAGCCCTGCAAGGCCACGCTTCTCGGGCCGACCTTCGGCGGCGTGATCAAGGCCAATCCGAATCCGACCTGCTTCGCCGCCGGCCCGCTCGGCGACCTCTATGTCGGCGGGGCGGTCACCGGTTACGGCTACACGCAGACCAACCCGTTCGCCTCGTTCTCCACCCCCGCGGCGCCCAACGACCGGGACCGGTCCGCGCGGTTCGACTTCTCGAACATCCAGGGCATCATCCAGAAGCCCGAGGGCGCGTTCCAGTTCTACGTGCAGGCGGGCGGCTACTCGATCCCGCAGCTCGGCTTCCCGACCCTCGGGACCTTCACGCAGACGGACCTGCTGTTCGGCCCGGTGCCCGTCGCCTACGGCAAAGTCCAGATCAACGATGAATGGTCGATCCAGGGCGGTCGGATGTTCACCCTGATCGGCACCGAGCTGCTGTTCACCTATCAGAACCTGAACATCAACCGCGGCCTCCTGTTCGTGCAGGAGAACTTCATCAACCAGGGCGTCCAGCTCAACTACAGCAGCGGCCCGCTCTCGGTGTCGCTCGCCGGCACGGACGGGTTCTTCTCCAACGAGATCACCTGGTTCACCGGCAACGTCGCCTACAAGCTCGACGACTACAACACGATCGGCGTCAACGGCGGCCTGAACCTCGGCCGCACCAATGCGCTGGCCCGCAGCCCGCGCTACCAGTTCGCCACCCCGAACGCGCAGCAGAACAGCGGCATCTTCGACATCAACTACACCTACGCGAACGGGCCCTGGATCGTCTCGCCCTACTTCCAGTTCACCAATGTCGAGCGCGATCCGCGGGTGGGGATCTACACCTCGGCCTCCACCTATAGCGGCGCCCTGCTGGCGGCCTATTCCTTCACCGACCACTTCTCCCTCGCCGGCCGCGTCGAGTATATCGAGCAGAGCGGTGTCCGGGGCTCGGGCACGACCAACCTGCTCGGCTTCGGTGCCGGCAGCAACGCGTTCTCGGTGACGGTCACACCGACCTTCACGTTCGACCGCTTCTTCTTCCGGGTCGAGTACGCGCATGTCGAGCTCGGCGGCATCACCAGGGCGAGCCTCTCGGAGGACGGTCTGTTCACGCCCGGCACCGGCTTCGGCCGGACCGGCAACCGCACCTCGCAGGACCGCTACATGGTCGAGACCGGCATCACCTTCTGATTTGAGGCGCAGGCCGGCTTCCGCACCGGCGCCTGCGACAAACCCCCGGCCGCGTGCCGGGGGTTTTCGTTTTTCAAAGACCATTCCTCAATGTCGAAGTATAGAATTGTAAGACCTGCTTCAGCTCACGAATTGCGACGATGATCTCCGAATAAGGCCGCCATCATCGCGCCGATACATCACCGTCTGGACGCGACACGTCTTCGCCACCATTTGCGCGCCCGCGCCCGCATCCTGTAGGGTGACGCTCCGCCGGCTGCGGCCGAAGGGGGAGAGCGGAATGGTTTCGATCGAGGCTTTGTCGGCCACGCTGCGGAGCGTCGCCGCACCCGGCATGTCGCCGAAGGCGTTGCGCGCCGCCGTCCGCGAGAAGCATCCTGAAGCCTCGAAGAAGGAGGTGGTTCGCGCCGCCTTCCACGCCCTGATCGACTCTCAGTCCCAGGACGGCCGGGCCATCGCGGCGCTGCACGGCTTCGCCCTGGCCGAGCGCGCGCCCGACGACGAGACCACCGGTCCGATCGGCTCCCGGCGGAAGCGGATCCTTCGGCGCGGCGCCGCGGAGGCGGTCGCGGCCTGAGGGACCCGGCCGGGATTACCCCCGCCGGAGCAGGCGCCGGCCCGGACGGTGTCCAGCCTCCCCTGTATCGCGGAAGCCGAGCTTCTCCAGGAGGCCCCAGGAGGCGACATTGGCGGGGCGGCACTCCGCCACGATCGTCCGTGCCGGGAAGCGGCCGCCGAGAAAGGCGATGATGGCCGAAACCGCCTCGAACGCGAAGCCGCGCCCGCGGGCCGCACCGCCGATCCAGTAGCCGATCTCGATGACGCCCGCGCCGCGCAGATGGGTTCCCACGACGCCGACGAGCCGACCCCCGGCCGACTCGGACCGCGCTCCGTCCTCGATAGCCTCGCCGCCGCGCGTCCAGACGCCCAGGAAGCGATCCTGGCCGCGCGCGCCGCTGCGAATCAGGTCCTCGGCATCCTGCAGCGTGAACGGTGTGGGCAGGAAATCCACCGCCGCCGTGATCGCCGGATCGTCCGTGAGCCGGCGCAGGGCCTGCGCGTCCCCGGGCCGCAGGGCGGCGATCGACAGGCGCGCAGTCTCGATCCCGGGCAGGTCGGCGAGGCTGTCCCGTGCGGCGCGGATGGTAAACATCCCTGCGATGTGGGGTCCCGGCCGGGGCGGAAAAGGCACGGTCCGCGCACCCGGATCATCCCTCACGCCAAGCGAAAAGTTCGCCGGGTCTTTCGCGTCAGGGTCGCAGACATGCTGAACGGGAACGGTTGCTTAACCTGAATCCGTCTTCATTGGCGCATCAGGTTGCGTCAGGCAAACGGGTGCGTCGATGCGGGTGCGCGGTACGGGTCAGATGTTGCGGACGCTCTCGCGCGTCGCGCTCGTCGGCATCATCGGCGGTGCGGCAGCCGCCTGTTCCTCGGACGCGTCGCGGCTGAGCAACCCCTTCTCGAATCCGTTCGACTCGGGGCCCTCGGCTACCGGCAGCCTGCCGGATGGCAGCCTCAAATCCGCGCCGGTGATCCGAACCGGCCGCATCCAGTCGGAGGCGCTGAGCCCGCCCTCGACCCCGCGCCCGGCCGCCGCCGCCAGCGCCGCCTCGACCCATGCCGCCGCGCCCGCAACCCGCGTGGCCTCGACCGGCACGGTCGGCTGGAGCGCCCAGGGCGGCACGCAGATCACCGTGTCGCAGAACGACAGCCTGAACCAGATGTCCACCCGCTTCGGCGTGCCCGCATCGGCGATCCTGTCCGCCAACGGTCTGACCAGCGCGAACCAGATCACCCCCGGACGCCAGATCGTGATCCCGGTCTACAATGCATCCGGCATGAACCCGGCCGCCGCTCCGATGACCGCCCGTCCGGCCCGGGCCGCGGAGGAGAAGCGCGAGGACGCCAAGCAGATCGAGAGCAAGATCGCGTCGAAGCGCGAAGAGGCCAGAGAGACCGCGAAGGACGCCGCCAAGCGCGAGGACGCCAAGCGCGAGCAGGCCAAGCGCGAGGACGCCAAGCGCGAAGAGGCCAAGGAAGCCGCCAAACGCGCCGCCGCCGAGAAGGAGGCGGACCGCAAGGAGGCCCTCGCCCGCGACGCCGCGGCCCGGAAGGTCGCCGAGGCCAAGGCCCACAAGGAGACCGCGGCCAAGGACGACGGCAAGCCGCGGCACGTGCGCCCCGGACAGGTCGCCAAGGCGGACGAGAAGAAGGCGGATCCCAAGGCAGAGGCGAAGGCCAAAGCCGAGGCCAAGGCCCTGGAAGCCAAGGCAGAGGCCAAGGCCGCCGCGAAGGCCGAGGCTGCCCAGAAGCTCGCGGAGGCGAAGGCCGCCAAGGAGGCAGCGCAGAAGGCTGCCGCCGCGGAGAAGGCCGAGAAGGTCGCCGCCAAGGAGGCCCCGAAGGCGGCCGCGCCGGTCGCGTCCGCCGCGCCGGCCAAATCCGAACCCGCCGCCACCGGCTCGGTCGCCGACGCGACCCCGTCGGAGAGCTTCCGCTGGCCCGCCAAGGGTCGGGTGATCGCCGGCTACGGCAGTTCCGGCAACGAGGGCATCAACATCGCGGTGCCGGAAGGCACGCCGGTCAAGGCCGCCGAGGAAGGCACCGTGGCGTATGCGGGATCGGACGTGAAGGGCTACGGCAAGCTGGTGCTGGTGCGCCACGCCAACGGCTACGTCTCGGCCTATGCCCATAACGGCGAGATCGACGTGAAGCCCGGTGAGAAAGTCAAACGGGGTCAGGTGATCGCCAAGTCCGGCGCCTCGGGCAACGTGACGTCCCCGCAGCTGCACTTCGAGATCCGCAAGGGCGGTTCCCCGGTGGATCCCATGTCTCAGCTCGCCAGCAACTGAGCCTCGCGTCAGGCTTGCTGAGAGCGGCGGTCCCGACCGGGGCCGCCGTTCCCGTTTCCAGCGCGCGCCACGGCCGGATCGGCGACCTTGCCGGAACCGTCCACACCCGCGTCACGCCTTGTCGTGCCGCGGGTGTGGACCAGATAACGGGGCGCTCAGGAGAACCGACATGTACAGCCCGCCCGGCGAGACCCCGACCCGTTCCCTCGGCCCCGGCCGCACCGTCGACAACGGGGATCAACTGAGCAGCGTGGTCATACTGGGCATCGCGATCGTCGGGGGCGCCGTCGCGATTCTGCTGAACGCGCTGGTGGTGTAGGCGCCCTCAGGTCCAGCGCCCGGCCGCCGCGTCGTCCTGGGCCGTCGCCTCGACCCAGCCGCCGGTGGTTCCATCGATGAGGTGCTCGCGCTTCCAGAACGGCGCCCGGGTCTTGAGGTAATCCATCAGGAAGTTCGCCGCCTCGAAGGCCGCGACCCGGTGGCTCGAAGCGGTGACGACCAGCACGATGCCGTCCCCCGGGCGCACGCGCCCGTGCCGGTGGATCACCCGCAGCGCCTGGAGCGGCCAGCGCGCCACGGCTTCCTCGGCGACCCGGAGGATCTCAGCCTCGGCCATGCCGGGATAGTGTTCGAGTTCCAGGGCCGCCAGGCGCCCGTCCTCGTCCCGGCAGAGCCCCGTGAAGGTCACGACGGCGCCGGCCCGGCCGCCGAGTTCGGCGCTCACGCCGGCAATCTCGGCAGCCGTGTCGAAAGGTTCGGCCTGGATGCCGATGCTCGGAACAGTGGCGCTCATGGTCCGGTCCATAGAGTTCCGGGGCGGCGCCGGCCAGCCCGGCGCCTGTCACAGTCGGTCGCGCCCCTATATGACACGGTCAGCCGCGCCCTGCCGCTTTGCCGGATGCCGTCGGCAGCGTTCGCCGCCGGCCCGGGACGCGGTTCGCGCGTGTCCGGATCACCCCGCGTGCGCCGGACGGCGGTGGAGAAGGATATCCGCGTGACCCCCGATCTGATCCTGCCCTATGACGGCGTCCAGCCGGATTTCGCCAGTCGTCCCGTCTGGTGCGGCCGCGGCAGCACGGTGATCGGTGCGGTCCGGATCGGCGCACAGGCCTGGATCGGCGACGAGGCGGTAATTCGGGCCGATGGACAGCGTATCACCGCGGGGGAGCGCTTCTGGCTCGGTCATCGCTCCACGGTGCACATCGCCACCCGGACGCACGGCACGCAGGTCGGCGACCGCGTCACCGTCGGGCGCAACAGCGTGGTGCATGCCTGCACGGTGGGGTCGGACGTCGTGATCGAGGACGACGTGGTGATCCTGGACGGGGCCGAAATCGGCGACGGCGCGGTGATCGAGGCGGGGTCGACCGTGTTCCCCCGGGCGAGTCTGCCCGGCGGCTACGCCTATGCCGGCAGCCCGGCGCGTCCGAGCCGCCCGGTCGGACCCGACGAAGTCGCCGAACGGGCCGAGCGCCTGCGGGAACGGATGGGCGACGGCCCCGCCGCCGAGCCCGGCGAGTCTCCCGAGATCGACGCGAGTGTGTTCGTGGCGCGCACCGCCCGCCTCCGCGGACGGGTGAGCCTGGGTGCGGGCTCCAGCGTGCTGTTCTGCTGCGACCTCAACGCCGAGGTCGGTCCGATCGTGGTCGGCGCCGACACCAACATCCAGGACAACACCGTCATCCGCACGCGGGGGGAGGGCGTCGTGATCGGGCGCGACACGACGATCGCCCACAATGCCCGGATCGCCGATTGCCGGATCGGGGCACGGGCGCTGATCGGCATCGGCGCGACGATCACATCCGGCACCCTGATCGCCGACGACGTCATGCTGGCCGCCGGCGCCACCACCGATCCCGGCCAGGTCCTGGAGGCCGGCTATCTCTGGGGCGGCCGTCCGGCCCGGATCCTCGCGCCGCTCGATGCCGAGAAGCGCGCCATGATGATCCGCATCGTCGAGGGCTATTGCCGGCACGGCCGGGAATACCGGGCCGCGCAGGAGGCGCGGGTCTAGCGCCGGTCAGTGCTGCAGGATTTTCGACAGGAAGGTCTGCGCGCGCTCCGACCGGGGGCTTCCGAAGAAGTCCTCCTTCTTGGCATCCTCGACGATCTCGCCGCGATCCATGAAGATCACGCGGTCGGCGACCTTGCGGGCGAAGCCCATCTCGTGGGTCACGACCATCATGGTCATGCCCTCCTTGGCGAGTTCCACCATCACGTCGAGCACCTCGCCGACCATCTCGGGGTCGAGCGCCGAGGTCGGCTCGTCGAACAGCATCACCACCGGGTTCATGGCCAGCGCCCGGGCGATCGCCACGCGCTGCTGCTGGCCGCCCGAGAGCTGGCCCGGGAACTTGTCGGCGTGGGCGCTCAAGCCCACCCGGGCGAGCAGGTCGAGGCCGCGCTTCTTCGCGTCCTCGGCACTCCGACCGAGCACCTTGCGCTGGGCGATGGTGAGGTTGTCGGTGATCGAGAGATGCGGGAACAGCTCGAAGTGCTGGAACACCATGCCCACGCGGGAGCGAAGCTTGGGCAGGTTGGTGCCCTTGTCGGCCACCTTGGTGCCCGCCACCGTGATCTGGCCCTTCTGGAAGGGCTCGAGGGCGTTGACGCACTTGATCAGGGTCGACTTGCCCGAGCCCGAGGGGCCGCACACCACCACCACCTCGCCCTTGGCGACGCTGGTGGTGCAGTTCGTCAGCACCTGGAAGTCGCCGTACCATTTGCTGATGTTGTCGATGGCGATCATCGTCGCGCCGGGCGCCGCATCGGGCGTGCCGGACACGAGGCTGCCCGGCTGCAGCCAGGAATCCTTCGGGGCGTGGTCGGCGTCGACCGGGGTCTCGGTCACCTTCGGGGCCGGCATCGGGGACGAGGTCATAACGCGGTCTCCAGTGTCGGTCAGCGGATGATGGCCACGCGGCTCTGGAGGCGGCGCACCAGGAACGAGGCCGAGAAGCAGATCACAAAATAGACCACTGCGGCGAAGACATACATCTCGACGAGGCGGCCGTCGCGCTGGGCGACCTTCGAAGCGGCGCCCATGAAGTCGGTGAGCGAGAGCACGTAGACCAGCGACGTGTCCTGGAAGAGGATGATGGTCTGGGTCAGCAGCAGCGGCAGCATGTTGCGGAAGGCCTGGGGCAGGATCACGTTGCCCATGGTCTGCCAGTAGTTCATCCCGAGGGCCTGGGCGGCAGCCGTCTGGCCCTTCGGGATCGACTGGATGCCGGCGCGCATGATTTCCGAGAAGTAGGCGGCCTCGAAGGCCATGAAGGTGATCAGGGCCGACGGAAAGGCGCCGACCTGGATCGGCGTCGAGGATCCGGTCAGGTAGGCGCCGATATACGGCACCAGGAAGTAGAACCAGAAGATCACCAGAACCAGCGGCAGCGAGCGGCAGAGCTCGACATAGCCCTTGGCGAGGTGCCACAGGCCGGGGATGCCCGACAGCCGCGCCATCGCCAGCAGCGTGCCGATGATGACGCCGCCCGCCGCCGCCATGGCGGTCAGCGTCACGGTGAAGACCATGCCCTGCCCGAACAGGTAGGGCAGGGACGAGAGAATGACGGAGAAGTCGAAATTCGAGAGCATCGGGGCCTGTTCGCGGTGGCCGTCGGGCAGGGTCGGGGAGGCGGGAGCGGGCGGCCCTCAGCGCTGGCCGGGGATGGCGACCGCCTTCTCCAGGAAGGTCGCCGCCGTGACGACCACGAGGTTGATGATCACGTAGAGCACGGTCGCTGCGGTGAACGCCTCGAACACCTGGAATGAGAATTCCTGCATCGAGCGGGCCCGGGCGGTCAGCTCCAGGAGGCCGATCGTCAGCGCCACCGAGGTGTTCTTGAGATTGTTGAGGAATTCCGAGGTCATCGGCGGCAGGATGATCCGGTAGGCGTTGGGCAGCAGCACGTAGCGGTAGGTCTGGTAGGTCGTGAAGCCCATCGCGGTGCCGGCCATGCGCTGGCCCCGCGGCAGAGACTGGATGCCGGCGCGCACCTGTTCCGCCACGCGCGAGGCGGTGAAGAAGCCCAAGCACACCACCGCCGTGTAGAACGGGGCGTCGGGCATCTGCTTGATCGCGTCCCCGAGACGCGTCGGCACCAGTTCCGGCAGCACGAAGTACCAGAGGAACATCTGCACCAGCAGCGGCACGTTGCGGAAGATCTCGACATAGGTCGTGCCGACGGCGTTCGCGGTCTTCGACGGCAGGGTGCGCATCACCCCGATCAGGGAGCCGAGGAAGAAGGCGATCACCCAGGAGCAGAGGGCGGTCGCGATCGTCCACATGAGCCCGGAGAGCAGCATGTCGAGATACGTGCCGGTGCCTTCCGGCGACGCGTCGAAGAAGATCCGCCAGTTCCAGTTGTAGTTCATCGCGCCGCTTCTACTCTAGACCTATAGAGACGCACCGCGGGCGGGGGCCCGCGGTGCGCTTCATCGCTCGATCGCGTCTCGAACCGACCTCAGTAGGCCGCCGGATCGGGGCTGGAGATCGGGGTCGTGAACTGCTTCTTCATCTCCGCGCTCATCGGCAGGTTGAGGTTGATGTTGCGCGGCGGGATCGGCTTGGTGAACCACTTGTCGTAGAGCGCCTTGCCCTCGGGGCTGGTGTAGAGCTTGGCGGTGGCCTCGTCGGCGACCTTCTTGAAGGCCGTGTCGTCCTTGCGCAGCATGATCCCGTAGGGCTCCGGCTTCGACAGCGCCTCGGTGGAGATCTCGTAGGCGGACGGATCCTTGGAGGAGGCCGCCAGCGAGGCGAGCAGCACGTCGTCCATCACGAAGGCGGCGGCGCGGCCGGTCTCGACCATCAGGAACGCCTCGGCGTGGTCCTTGGCGGGCAGGATCGTCAGGCCGAGCTTCCGCTCGGTGTTGGCCTCGTTGATCTGCTTGATGTTCGTGGTGCCCGAGGTCGACACGACGGTCTTGCCCTTCAGGTCCTCGATCGTGTGCAGGTTGGCCGACTTCTTCGAGACGTAGCGGGTCGCGGTCAGGAAGTGCGAGTTGGTGAACCACACCTGCTTCTCGCGCTCGGCATTGTTCGTCGTCGAGCCGCATTCGAGGTCGATCGTGCCGTTCGCCATCAGCGGGATGCGGGTGGCGGAGGTGACCGGGTTGAGCTTCACCTCGAGGTTCGGGAGGTTGAGCTTCGCCTTCACGGCGTCGGCGATCTTGTAGCAGATGTCCATCGCGTAGCCGATCGGCTTCTCATCGGCGCCGAGATAGGAGAACGGGACGGACGAGTCGCGGTAGCCGATCGTGAGGGCGCCGGTGTCCTTCACCTTCTTGAGGGTGCCGGTCAGGTCCTCGGCCCGGAGACTCAGGGGAGCGAGGGCGAGGCTCAGGCCCAGCGCCGCGGCGAAGCCACGGCGAGCGATAACAGACTGCATCGGTACGGAACTCCTGGATCTGGCCGAACGGAATCGGCTGGCGGCTGGGCCTGCGGGCCCGCCCGCTCGGGCGACGCCTTTGCAATGATGGTGCCGGGAGTGGAAGCGCGCGCCGTGCGGAACCGCGGCCCTGTCCAGATCGAACACAGCCACGCTCGCACGCCGACGACAAGATGCGCGTCTTGCCGCTTCCATGGCCTCCTCCCCGGTGTCGAGCCGGCCTGCCGCTCGCGCCAGCGGCATCATGCACACTTCTTAGGCGTGCGCACGGGGTCTCGGCGGCGTATCGGCAATCATAACTGACGAATTCACCGCCGCGAAAACGACGACGCCGCCCCGCTCGATCTTGAGGGGCGGCGTCGGCCTGCGCGGCAGGACAGGAAGCCGGTGCGGCTTACTTCGTCAGCTCATTGCCGGCGTAGTCGATCTTGCCGTCGGCGCCCTTCTTCCACTCGTACATGACGTAGTCGGGCCGGGTGATGTCACCCTTCTTGTCGTAGGCGATCGGACCGACCACGGTGTCCACCGGCTTGCCCTGGTGCAGCCAGTCGGCGATCTTCTTTCCGTCGCTGGAGCCGGTCTCGGCCATCGCCTTCGCGAGCACCTGCACGGCCGCGTACGAGTAGAGGGTGTAGCCCTCGGGATCGATGTTCTTGGCCTTGAAGGCAGCGAGCGCGGCCTTGGCGTTCGGGTTCTTGCGGGCGTCCGGCGGGAAGGTGGTCAGCGTGCCTTCGGCAGCCGGGCCCGCGATCGCCACGAGTTCGCGATCGACCATGCCGTCGCCGCCCATCATCGGCGCCTTCAGGCCCTGGTCGCGCATCTGGCGCAGGATCAGGCCGGCCTCGGTGTAGTAGCCGCCATAATAGACGACGTCGATATTGGCGGACTTCAACTTGGAGACGAGGGCCGAGTAATCTTTCTCGCCCGGGTTGATGCCCTCGAACATCACCTCCTTGCCACCCTTGGCCTTGAAGGCCTTCAGCGTCTCGTCGGCCAGGCCCTTGCCGTAGGGGGTCTTGTCGTGGACGAAGGCGACCTTCTTGCCCTTGAAGTGGTCGGCGAGATAGGCGCCCGCCACCGCGCCCTGCTGGTCGTCGCGGCCGCAGGTGCGGAACGTGTTCCACATGCCGCGCTCGGTGAACTTCACGTTCGTGGAGGCGGGGGTGACCTGGATGATGCCGGCGTCGAGGTAGACGTCGGAGGCCGGGATCGACACGCCGGAATTGTAGTCGCCAACCACCATCTTCACGCCGTCGCTGGCGAACTTGTTGGCCACCGAGACGCCCTGCTTCGGATCGGACGCGTCGTCGCCGACCGTGACGGTCAGCGTCGTGCCCTTCAGGGTGCCGGCCTTGTTCAGGTCCTCCACCGCCTGGCTCGCGCCGTTCTTCAGCTGCGCGCCGATGGCCGCGCTGTTGCCGGTGATCGGCGCGGCGATGCCGAGCTTGACCTCGGCGGCCTGCGCGGCCGCCATCATCGCGCCGAGGGCGAGCCCGGCCAGCAGAATCGATCTCATCACGAACATCCCCTTGTTGTCAGGACCGCACGTGCGGATCCGGCCGCACTCATCGGACCTCGCCCGCTACCGGCGCCCGTTCGCGCCACGTCAGCGGTGAGGTCTTTTCGTAGAGCCAGCGGTACTGGCTCGTCATCTGGCGCGTCCGCGTGTAGCGGAAGCCCGCCGCGCCGATGATCATGACGACGGCCGCGTCGACCGCATAGTAATGCAGCGACAGCAGCGTGCCCGAAAACAGGGCGTAGTGGATGAAGCGCACGGCAGCCGCCACGAGAAGCAGCGCGAGGGCGCATTGCCAGAACGGCCGCCAGCCCCGGGCGATGCCGCGGGCCGCCATCCAGCCGGCCCAGCCGCCCATCACCACGGTGACGAGCAGGAACAGCCAGGCCGAGTCCTCCTCGTACAGGATCCCCTGCAGCATGCTCATGCCCCGACCGGGCCGGCATGGCCCCCTTCCAGATAGGCGGCCTTGACGTTCGGATCGTCGAGCAGCGCCCGCCCGGTGCCGCTCATCGTCACCCGGCCGTTGACCAGCACGTAGCCGCGATGGGCGAGCTTCAGGGCGTGGTAGGCGTTCTGCTCGACGAGGAAGATCGTCATCCCGTCGGTCCGGTTCAGCTCCCGGATCGCGTCGAAGATGCCCTTCACCACGAGCGGCGCGAGACCGAGCGACGGCTCGTCCAGGAGCAGCAGGCGCGGGCGGCTCATCAGCGCCCGGGCGATGGCGAGCATCTGCTGCTCGCCCCCCGACATGGTGCCGGCGCGCTGGTTCAGGCGCTCCTTCACCCGCGGGAACAGCGCGCAGACCTTCTCGAGATCCTCGGCGAAGAAGCGCCCGTCGTGGAGCGCGGCGCCCATCTGGAGGTTCTCGTAGACGCTCATGCGCGGGAAGACCCGGCGGCCCTCCGGCGACTGGGCGATGCCGAGCCGGGCGATGGCGTGGGTCGGCATCCGGGTGATGTCGCGCCCGTCGAAGGTGATCGTCCCCGAGCGCGCATGCGGGCTGCCGAAGATCGTCATCATCAGGGTCGACTTGCCGGCGCCGTTGGCGCCGATCAGCGTGACGATCTCGCCCTCGGCCACGTCGAGATCGACCCCGCGCAGGGCGGCGACGCTGCCGTAATAGGTCGAGACGTCGCGCACCGCGAGGAGTGGGGGCTTGCGGCCCGCCTGGATCGCCCGGGTCTCCTCGACCAGGACGTTGATGCCGGCGACGCTCATGCGGGCGCTCCCGTATGGGCGTCGTCCGCGTGCGGCACGGTGATCCCGACCTCGGCCTCCACGGCCTCCACCTCCTCGTCCTCGACGCCGAGATAGGCAGCGATCACCTTCGGGTCGGCCCGCACCTCGGCCGGGGTGCCGTCGGCGATCTTCACGCCGTAATCGAGCACGACCACGTGGTCGGAGATCTCCATCACCACCGACATGTCGTGCTCGATGAGCAGCACCGAGGTGTCGTGCGCGTCCCGGATATGGCGCAGGAGCCCGTTGAGCTCGGCCGATTCCCGCGGATTGAGGCCGGCCGCCGGCTCGTCGAGGCAGAGCAGCACCGGGTCGGTGCACATCGCCCGCGCGATCTCCAGGCGCCGCTGCGCACCGTAGGGCAGGGCGCCCGCCGGGTCGTCGGCCCGCGCCATCAGGTCAATGCGCGTGAGCCAGGCCTTGGCCCGCTCGATCGCGGCGGCTTGCGCGTCGCGGTAGGTCTTGAGGCCGAGCAGGCCCAGGATCGTGTAGCCCGAGGCGCGCATCAGCGGGGCGTGCTGGGCGACCAGCAGGTTCTCCAGCACCGTCATGCCCTGGAACAGGCGGATGTTCTGGAAGGTCCGGGCCACCCGGGCGGTGCGGTTGACCTGATGGTTCGGCAGCCGCTCCAGCAGGTGCGCGGTGCCGTCGGCATGCGCCAGCGTCAGCATCCCCTCGGTCGGCTTGTAGAAGCCGGTGATGCAGTTGAACACGGTGGTCTTGCCCGCCCCGTTCGGGCCGATCAGCGCGGTGATATCGCCGCGGCGCGCCGCGAAGGACAGGTCTGAGACGGCCGTGAGGCCGCCGAACCGCATGGTCAGGTGCTCGACCGTGAGGACCGGCGGGGCGAGGGCCGGCGCCGCCGCCCGGGTGTCCGGATGCGCCGCCATCAGCCGTGCCCCTCGCTGACATGGGCGCCCGAGACGGCCCGGCGCTCGCCCAGCGACACCGAGGGCAGGCGCACCGAGATCAGCCCGCGCGGGCGCCAGACCATCATGGCCACCATGGCGAGCCCGAACAGGAGCAGACGGTACTCGCTGGGATCGAAGCCCTCGCCGAACACGGCCTTCAGGAAGCCGAGGTTGCGCAGCATCTCCGGCCCGCCGACCATCGCCACCGCCGCGATGGCGACGCCGACCTGGCTGCCCATGCCGCCGAGGACGACGATCGCCAGGATGATGGCGCTCTCCAGGAAGTTGAAGCTCTCCGGGCTGATGAAGCCCTGGCGCACGGCGAAGAACGAGCCGGCGACGCCGCCGAAAGCCGCCCCGAGGGCGAAGGCGGTGAGCTTCGTGGCCGTGGTGTCGATGCCGAGCGAGCGGCAGGCGATCTCGTCCTCGCGCAAAGCCTCCCAGGCCCGCCCGATCGGCAGGCGGCGCAGGCGCAGGGTGACGAAGTTGGTGATCAGGGCGAGCCCGAGGATCAGGTAGTACAGGAAGACGAGCCGGTGCATCGAGTCGTAGGGGATGCCGAAGGTGGCCGCGAAGCCGCCCTCGCCCGCCGTGAAGGGGATCCCGAAGAAGGTCGCCCGCGGGATCGACGAGATGCCCGCCCCGCCGCCGGTGACGTCGGTCCAGTTGATCAGAACGAGGCGGATGATCTCGCCGAAGGCCAGCGTCACGATGGCGAGGTAGTCGCCGCGCAGGCGCAGCACGGGGAAGCCCAGGATCATCCCCCAGAGGCCGGCGAACAGGCCCGCCAGCGGCAGGCAGATCCAGAACGACAGGCCTAAAGTGGTCGACAGGAGCGCGTAGGAATAGGCCCCGACCGCATAGAAGGCGACGTAGCCGAGGTCGAGGAGGCCGGCGAGACCGACCACGATGTTGAGGCCCCAGCCCAGCATCACGTAGGTGAGGATCAGGATGCCGAGGTCGATCCAGTAGCGGGCCGAGGACAGGCCGCCCGTGGCCGCCGCCGCGATCAGCGGCAGGGTGAGGGCGATGCCGATGAACAGCCAGAGGCCGACCTTCGAGGTCTTCTGCCCGGCATCCGGCTCCCCATGGACCGCCTCGGTGGCCTGGGCCGGGGAGGGGGTGAGCGCCCGCCGGGCATCCCGGCGCAGGAGCACGAGCCGCTGGACGATCCGGGCGAGGAAGATCGCCAGGCAGAGCGAAGCCACCAGCCCCCAGCGCGGCACGAGCACCAGCTCGCTGCCGGGGCCGGGATCGGTGCGGTAGGCGATGATCGGCACGCAGAGGCCGAAGGTGACGAGGGCGTAGAGGGCGGCGTCGCGCAGGATGCCGGCCATCGCGGATTCGGGAAGAGCAGCCTGGGAACGGGCCATCAGACTTTCTCGACCTCAGGCCGGCCCAGGATGCCCGAGGGCATGAAGATCAGCACGATCGCCAGGATCGAGAAGGCGGCAACGTCCTTGTACTCGATGGAGAAGTAGGCGGACCAGAAGGTCTCGATCAGCCCGATGATCAGGCCGCCGAGCACGGCGCCCGGCAGCGACCCGATGCCGCCCAGCACCGCCGCCGTGAAGGCCTTCACGCCGGGGACGAACCCGTCGGAGAACGACACGACGCCGTAATACATAAGGTAGAGCACCCCCGCGACGGCCGCGAGGGCGGCGCCCAGCACGAAGGTCAGCGAGATCGTGCGGTCGACGTCGATGCCCAGGAGCGCCGCCATCTTGCGGTCCTGCTCGCAGGCCCGCTGCGCCCGACCGAAGGGCGTGCGCTGCACGAGGTACCAGAAGCCGGTGAGCAGCACGGCGGTGACCGCCATGATCAGCACCTGCTTCCAGGCCAGGAACACCGCGTAGCCGTCGCGCTCGAACAGGGTGATGCCCCCCGACAGCATCGGCGGCGTCGGCTTGTTGCGCGCGCCCTGCACCACCTGCACGAAGTTCGAGAGGAAGATCGAGACGCCGATCGCCGAGATCAGCGGCGCGAGGCGGAACGAGCCGCGCAGCGGCCGGTAGGCCACGCGCTCGATCGCCCAGCCCCACAGAGCCGTGAGCACCATGGCGACCACCAGCACCACCAGGAAGGCCAGCGCGATGGAGCTCACCCCGAGCCAGACCGTCAGCAGCAGGAAGCTGATCAGCGCGATGAAGCACGAGACCATGAAGACGTCGCCGTGAGCGAAGTTCACCATGCCGATGATGCCGAACACCATCGTATAGCCGATGGCGATCAGGCCGTAGATCGAGCCGAGCGTCAGCCCGTTGATCAACTGCTGTACGAATACGTCCATGGACTCCCGCGCGCGCTCGTTTCTTGTGCCGCCTGCGCGGCGCGCAGGCGGATCGTCGCCGCAAGTCTCGTACCGCAAGCGTAGCGGCCCGGCCACCGGTTTCAACGCCGATCGGACGTCGCGCGAAAACAGTCGACCAAGCCAGTAACCAGCCCTGGATGGGCTTGCGCATGGCGTAGTTCGTGCGTCACGTTAACGATCTGTAATGCTCGACCATCCCGAGCGCTGGCGAGGAGCAGTACCGATGACAGGTTCGCGACTCACGACGATGATCTTCGTCGGCATGCTCCTCGGGATCGCGGTGGGCTACGCCTGCAGCATCACCTGGCCCGATCCGCAGACCGCCAAGGAGATCGCCGGTTACATCGCCCTGGTGTCCGACGTCTTCCTGCGGCTGATCAAGATGATCATCGCGCCGCTGGTCTTCTCCACGCTGGTGGTGGGCATCGCGCATCTCGGGGATACGGCCGCGGTCGGGCGCGTCGGCGGCAAGGCGCTGCTGTGGTTCGTCGGCGCTTCGTTCTGCTCGCTGATGCTGGGCCTGATCCTGGTCAACCTGATGCAGCCGGGGGTGAATCTGAACCTGCCGCTGCCCGACGTCGGCGCCGGCACCGGCCTGAAGACGGCCTCGCTCTCGCTGAAGGAGTTCGTGACGCATCTCGTGCCCAAGAGCGCCGTCGAGGCGATGGCCAACAACGAGATCCTGCAGATCGTGGTCTTCTCGATCTTCTTCGGTGTGGCGCTGGCGGCGCTCGGCGAGAAGGGGCACCTCCTCGCGCAAGGCATCGAAGGCTTGGCCGAGGTGATGCTCAAGGTGACCGGCTACGTGATGATGTTCGCGCCGGTCGCGGTGTTCGCCGCCATCGCGGCGACGATCACCACGCAGGGGATCGGCGTCCTCGTCACCTACGGCAAGTTCCTCATCGAGTTCTACATCGGCCTCGCGGTGCTCTGGGCGCTGCTGATGGGCGTCGGCTTCCTGATGCTCGGGGGCGGCGGCATCATGCGGCTGATCAACCTGATCAAGGAGCCCTTCGTGCTCGCCTTCTCGACCGCGTCGAGCGAGGCGGCCTACCCGAAGATGCTGACGAACCTGGAGCGGTTCGGGGTGCCCAACCGCATCACCTCGTTCGTTCTGCCGATGGGCTACTCGTTCAACCTCGACGGCTCGATGATGTACTGCACCTTCGCGGTGATGTTCATCGCGCAGGCCTACAACATCCCGCTCACCTGGGGTCAGCAGCTCACGATGCTGTTCCTGCTGATGGTGACCTCGAAGGGCATGGCCGGCGTGCCGCGCGCCTCGCTGGTGGTGATCTCGGCGACGCTGGCGCAGTTCAACATCCCGGAGGCCGGCCTCCTGCTGATCATCGGCATCGATCAGTTCCTCGACATGGGCCGCTCGGCCACCAACGTGCTGGGCAACAGCGTCGCCACCGTGGCGGTCGCCAAGTGGGAGGGGCAGCTCACCGCCTCCGACCAGCGCCTCGACCAAGTCGGCACCGTGCCCTCGCCGGCGGAGTAGCGGCGGGAACTTCTCGGCGGAGGGCGGGTGATGGCGATGCGGTCCGTGGCGGTTCTCGTCCTGGCGCTGGCGTCCGCGCCGCCCGCCGCGGCGGTGGAGGTGCTCACCGGGACGCTCAAGCACGTCGCCGAGCGCGGCGAGATCGTGCTCGGCTACCGGGAGAGTTCGGTGCCGTTCTCCTTCGTGGAGGGCAGGCACCCGGACGGCAGCCCCCGGGTGATCGGATACGCGATCGATCTCTGTGGCGAGATCGTCGACGACGTGCAGGCGGCGATCGGCCGGCCGGTGAAGATCCGCTACGAGCCGGTGACGCCCGAGACCCGCATCGACGCCGTGACTTCGGGCAAGATCGACCTCGAATGCGGCTCGACGACGGCCAATGCCGAGCGGCGGCGCCACGTCGCCTTCTCGCCGGTGGACTACATCAGCGCCACGCAGCTCCTGGTGAGGCGGGGCTCCGGCATCGCCTCCTATCGGGACCTCGGCGGCAAGACCGTGGTGGTCACGGCCGGCACCACCAACGAGAAGGCGGTGCGCGACCTCCTCGGCCGGCTCAAGATCGACGCGCGCATCGTGACGGCGCCCGACCACGCCGCCTCCTACGCGCTGGTGAAGGCCGGCAAGGCCGACGCCTTCGCCACCGACGACGTGCTGCTCTACGGGCTCATCGCCACCGACGCGAAGGACGGGACCCAGTACACGGTGCTGCCCGACAAGCTCTCCTACGAGCCCTACGGCATCATGTTCCGCAAGGACGATCCCGAACTCGCCGGGCTCGTGACGCAGACCTTCACCCGGCTCGCCGAATCGCGGGCGCTGCGCTGGACCTACGAGCGCTGGTTCCTCAAGCGCCTCCCCAACGGCGAGCGCCTCGACATCCCGATGTCGAACGACCTTCGGGTGAGCTTCCAGCTGATGGGCCTCGACGTGGGCGAGTGAGCGGACCCCACGGCGCAGGGCGCCTCGCTTTCGCCCAACCCGGGCGCGAGGAAGGGCCACCTTTCCCCTCCTGTCGCGAGCGTGCCTCCGCCCATGCCGATCGCCGCGCACTGCTCGAAACCGCTCGCCGTCATGTTGGCCGCCATCCTCGGCTGTGCCGCCTCGGCGGCCTCGGCGCACCCCCACGTCTGGGTGACCGCGAAGGCGCAGCTCGTCTACGAGGGCGGCAAGCTCGTGGGCGTTCGCGACACCTGGAGCTTCGACCCCGAATACACGGCCTTCGTCACGCAGGGTCTCGACGCCGACAAGGACGGCAAGCTCAGCCCGGACGAGCTCGCCGGGCTCGCGGCCGAGAACACCGCCAACCTCGCCGAGTTCGGCTATTTCACCAAGCTGAAGGTCGGCGGCAAGGACCAGGCCTTCGCCGAGCCGAAGGAGCCGGCGGCCCATATGGAGGACAAGGCGCTGGTCATGACCTTCCTGCTGCCCCTGAAGACCCCGGTGCAGCAGGGTCGGGGCGTTGCCGCGCTGGAGGTCTACGACCCGACCTACTTCGTCGCCTTCTCGTTCGCCGAGGGCGCGGACGCCGCGACCCTGGCCGGCGCGCCGCAGGGCTGCGCCGCCACCGTCACCCGTCCGAAGACCGAACAGCGCAAGACCGCGGAGGCCGGATCCGCCGGCATGACCGAGGCCTTTTTCGAGGCGCTCACCGCCGCCTCCACCTACGGGGTGCAGTTCGCCAGCCGGGTCCTGGTGGCATGTCCGTAGGGATCGGGATCGCCGCGCCGGCCCCGTCGGGGCGGCTGGCACTCAGGCTCGGCCTCATGGCCCTCGCCATCGGCTTGGCGGCCCTCCTGGCGGCCACGATCGCGTGGTTCGCCGCGCCTGGCATCACCGCGCCGCCGCCGCGCTCGCCCTTCGGGATCGGCTTCCGGGAGGCCGCCCCGGCGGCGACCGGCCTCGGCGGCGTGATCCTTGCGCTGCAGGCGAGCTTCTCGCGCAGCCTCAACGCGGCGGTGAGCGCGCTCAGGGGCGGCGGCAGCTGGAGCCCGCTGATCGGGCTCGCCTTCGCGTACGGCGTCTTCCACGCCGCCGGGCCGGGCCACGGCAAGGCGGTGATCGCCGGCTACATCCTGTCGGGCGAGCGGGCGCTCCGGCGCGGCTGCACCCTCAGCCTGTGCGCCGCACTCCTGCAGGCGCTCGTCGCCGGCGCGATCGTCGGCATCGGCAGCCTGGTTCTCAACGCCACCGCGCCGAGCATCACCCGGGCCGGCACCCTGATCGAGACCGTGAGCTTCGCGTTCGTCGCGCTGATCGGACTGGTCCTGACGTGGCGCAAGGCCGGCCGCCTCGTCCATCTCGGGGCGGCCTGCGGTCCTGGCTGCAGCCACCTGCCCGGCCCGCAGCTCCTCGAAACACGCGCGACGTGGCGCGAACGGGTCGGGGTGGTCCTGGCGGCGGGCTCTCGCCCCTGTGCCGGAGCCGTGCTGGTCCTGGTCTTCGCCGTGGCGCAGGGCGTGCCGTGGGCGGGCGTGACGGCGGTGCTGGCCATGGCCCTCGGCACCGCGCTCACCACCACGGCCCTGGCCTGCCTCGCGGTCTTCGCCAAGCGCACGGCCCTGCGCCTCGCCGGCGGGAGCGGGCAGGCGGGGCTCCTGGCCCTCGGTGGTCTCGAACTGGTGGCGGCGGCCTTCGTGCTGGTGCTGGGTGTCGCGATGCTCTCGGGCCTCGCGCCCGGCCTCGGCGGCTGAAGGGCCTCGCCATCCAGGCCGCGGCGTGCCACGCTGCGCTCCCGACACGGGGAGCGCGCCGATGCACGCCGACTTCGAGACGATCCTGAACTGGCGCCTGCTCGCCGGGTCGCATCCCTTCCCGGGCCCCGACGGCGGGACGTGCATCAACGAGGCCGCGATCGTGGCCGCGGGCCTGCCCTACCGGGCGATCCGCTCCAGCGCCGATTGCCCGCCCTGCTTCTCGCGGCCGATCGCCGCCTACGCCCTCGGGCTCAACGACGCCATGCCGGACGAGGTGCGGCCGCAGCTGATGGCGTTCGTCCTGCGGCTCTCGGGAAGCGCCGACACTCCCCGGGTCGAGATCGCCCGCACCCAGCGCCTGGCGCTGGAGAGCGTCCGGCGCATCCTCGCGCCTCTCTGCACGCTCGCCGGGATGGCCGAGGATGCCGAGGCCTGCGCCGGAGCCCCGGACCTGCCCGCGGCTCTGGCGGCGGCGAAGTCGGCGGCGTGGCGCGGCGGCGCCCTCTCGCAATCGGCAGCCCAGGCGCGGCGCTGGCGCGAGGGCGCGTTGACCGCGGCGGTCTCCCGCACGGCCACGGCCGCCCAGCGGGCCGGAGAGGATGCCCGTTGCGCCGCCGAAGTTGCGGAGGGGGCCGCTCCCTTCGTGCCCGGCACCTGGGAGCAGGCTTGCGCGATCCTCGACCTGACCCTGGCCATCGGCCGGCAGGCGCCGGAGATCGCGCTCGCCGGAGCCCGGAAGCGGCTCGATGCGGCGCGTGCGATGGCGGCGGTCTGATCAGGCCGCGGCGGGCGCGGCGTCGAGATCCAGTTCGAGGACGCCGCAATTTTCCAGGAACGTGCCCGTGAGATGGTAGAAGAACGTGCCATGCCCGACCACCGCGATGGCCTGCTCGGGCCGGGCGCGTAGCCAATCCCGGAACGCCGCGACGCGCGCGTCGAACAGGTGACGTGGCTCCACCGGGTAGCCGCCGACCTCGGAGCCGGGCTCGGCATGCCACCACACCTCGGGGAGATGCCCGACATCGAGATGCGGGAACTCGGCCGCGATCTCCGAAGCCGCCCGTCCGACATCGCAACTGCTCTCCTGGCATTCCCGGTGCAGCACCTCGACGAGAACGCGCGGCCGGCTCGGATGATCGCCGAACAGGATCGCGGCGGTCTCGATCGCCCGGGTCAGCGGCGACACCACCACCAAGTCGAACGGGATCGGCTGCAGCCGGTCCCGCGCCGACCGGGCCTGGATTTCCCCGCGTGGCGTCAGCCGCGCATCGGGAAGGCCGGGATCACCGCGGCCGAGCCTGTGCGCGGCGTTGAAGGTCGATTCTCCGTGGCGAATGCAGACGATTCTGGCCTTGTTCGGCATGGATCTCCGTTGTGTTTCTCGGCGGACGGGTTGGTGAGCTCGGTCCCGGACCGGTCAGGCGAAGCGGCCGCCGCGCTGGATGACCTCGATCTTGTAGCCGTCCGGATCCGTGGCGAAGAAGAACCGCGCCAGCACGTCGTCCCCGTGCTTGAGCGTCTTGACGTCCGTGGCCGTGAAGCCCTCGCGCTTGTGGCGCGCAAGCTCGGCCTCCACGTCATCGACCACGAAGGCGATGTGCCCGTAGCCGTCGCCGAGATCGTAGGGCTTGTCCCGGCCCTTATTGACCGTGAGCTCCAACTCGAACGGCGACGCAGGATCGCGCAGATAGATCAGGGTAAAGTCCGGGAAGTCGAAGCGGTCCGAGACTTCCAGCCCGAAGGCGCGGGCGTAGTAGTCGCGCGCGCGCGCCTCCTCAAGGACGCGGATCATGGCGTGGACGGGCTTTGACATGCGTCTCGGACTCCTGTGCGCCCCGCCCGGGGCGGGCTGTCGGTACATGGGGCGCCGCCCCCCGGGCCGGAAAGGGCCTTCCGCACGGCATTGATCGTCAGCGGCGACCGAGCCGGTCGATTCTTTCCCGCCCGGGGCGCTGAGAGCTGCGGCATCGCCTGAGCGACCAGAAGGTGACGTGGCGCGGTCGCGTTCCACGAGGGCCTAGCGCCTTGCCAGGGCCGCCGAAAGATTCGTCCACAGATTTGATCAGTGTTCGTTCGCAGGACTATACAGGAGTTCTGCGATATCCGCCCAAAATTTCCGTAATTGTGCACCTATTTCCTTGCAAATAATGTGTCTCTGCGCAGGTTACGCGGACTCCAAACACCGGCTGAACTAAAAACACCATCGACAAGGCACGCGGTTCAGGCTTAGCACAGCAACCCGATCAGCCTGGAGACAGCTTCGTGCTACGCCTCTCGAACATCAACATCCTTTCGAAGATCATCGCTGTAATCGGGCTGATCGGCCTGATCTCTGGCAGCCATGTCTGGTATGCGCAAGCGCGGATGACGACGATCGACGACGCCTACAGCTTGTTCATCGTTCAGGAAGCCAGGGCGGCCGTCACTGCGCGGCGCGTCAGCGAACTGATTTTCGAACTCAACTACTGGCTCTTCCGGATCGTGGCGGAGACCGAGGAAGCGCAGATAACCCGCGCCAACCAGGCCTTCGAGGCAGCCGTGTCGGCCCTGACGCAGGCTGCATCCGATCTGCGTGGTCAGGCCCCGACCTTCGCGGACCGCATCGCCGGTCAGATCGCGGCCATCAAAGGCTTCGTCGGCTCTGCGGACAAGATCCGGACGCTGGGCTCAGCGAACCAGAACGCCGAGGCCATCGCGCTGATTCACGGGGCGCTCGACCCGGTCCTTCCCAAGATTGTGGAGGCCGGAGAGACACTCTCGGCCGACATCGGCGCGTTCATGGAAAAGGGTTCGGACAACCTGACCCATCAGACCGACGCGACCCGGCATAATCTGATTCTGCTCACAACCATCGGCCTGGTCGTCGGCTTGGTCGCCGCCACCGTGATCGCGCTGGCCGGCATCACGCGCCCCCTCGACCGTCTGGTGCGCGCCCTGCATCGCATGGCGGAGGGCGAGCTCGATGCCGAGATCGCCGCGGCGGCCCGCGGTGACGAGATCGGCACGGTCGGGAAGGCCATTCTGGCCATCAAGGCGATGGTCGCCCGCAAGGCCACCGAGGACGCGAAGACCGAGATCGCCGCCGAGGAGGCCGCCGCGAGCGAGCACAGGCGCAAGCAGGCCATGATGGAGCTCGCCGACCGGTTCGAGCGGGCGGTGGGCGGCATCGTCGGACGGGTCGCGACGTCGGTGACGCAATTGCAGGCGACCGCGCAGTCGATGACCGCCAGCGCCGCACAGACCGCCAGCCAGTCCACCACCGTCGCGGCGGCGGCCGAGGAAGCCTCGGCCAACGTCAGCACCGTGGCGGCGGCCGCCGAGGAGTTGGGCACCTCGGTGCGGGAGATCGGTCGGCAGGTTCTCGGCTCGGCGAGCCTCGCCCAGACGGCCGTCGGCGACGCGGACCAGACTCAGAAGCGCGTGCAGGACCTGAGCCAGGCGGCCAACCGCATCGGCGAGGTGGTGGGACTGATCTCGACGATCGCCGAGCAGACCAACCTGCTGGCGCTCAACGCCACGATCGAGGCGGCCCGGGCCGGGGAGGCGGGGCGCGGCTTCGCCGTGGTGGCGGCCGAGGTGAAGGAACTGGCCGGGCAGACCGCCCGGGCCACCGAAGAGATCGGCCAGCAGATCGGGCAGATGCAGGAGGCGACCAGCCAAGCGGTCTCGGCCATCGACACGATCACCGCGCGCATCCGCGAGATCAACGGGGTCGCCACGACCATAGCCGCCGCCGTGGAGGAGCAGGATGCGGCGACCCAGGAGATCGTCCGCAACGTCGCCCAGGCGGCCACCGGGACGGATCAGGTGACGAGCAACATCGTGGGCGTGGCTCAGGCCTCGGAAGCGACCGGCGCGGCCGCCGCGCAGGTTCTCGGCGCGGCCAGCGAGCTGTCGCGTCAGTCCGAGCACCTCGGGACCGAGGTGTCCCGCTTCCTCGCCACCGTCCGGGCCGCCTGAGGCGCGTTCAGACCCCGATCCGCATCACCTCCGTCCGGTCGCCGGCCTGCGCGAAGGCGGCCGGATCGGCGCCGGTCATCCAGACCTGACCGGGCAGGGCGTCGAGAGCCTCGAACAGACCGGCCCGCCGGCGCGGATCGAGATGCGCCGCCACCTCGTCGAGGAGGATCAGGGGCGCGATGCCGCTCATGGCCCGCACCAGCCGGGCATGGGCGAGGACGAGGCCGATCAACAGGGCCTTCTGCTCGCCCGTCGAGGCCGTCCCGGCCGGGACGTCCTTGGGCCCGTGGCGGACGACGAGGTCGCTGGTCTGGGGCCCGATCAGGGTACGCCCGGCGGCCCGGTCGCGATGGCGGCCGTTGCGCAGGGCGAGGCGGAAGCGGTCCTCCGCCTCGATGGCCGGCCAGACCGCCACGAGGTCGTCGAGGTCGCCTTCCAGGCGGATCGAGGCCCAGGGGAAGGGCTGCGCGTCGTCCCGGGTCTCGGCGATCAGCCGGTCGAGGCGCTCGGCCGTCTCCCGGCGGGCGAGCGCCACGGCGACGCCGAGCTCCGCCACCTCGCGCTCCACCGCGTCGAGCCAGCGGTCGTCGTCGGGCCGCTCCTCGAGCAGGCGGTTGCGCGAGCGCAGGGCGCGTTCCATCGCGGAGACCCGGGCGCCGTGGCCCGCATCGACCGCCAGGACCAGACGGTCGAGGAACCGCCGCCGGTCCCCCGCCGCCCCGCGGAACAGCCCGTCCAGGTCCGGGGTGAGCCAGACCACCCGGAGGAACTCGCTGAAGGCCACCGGCGAGGGAGCCGCGGCGCCGTCGATCCGGCAGAGGCGGCTCGCGCGTCCGTCAGGCCCGGGCGGCTCCAATCCCGTGCCGAGCCGGTGCTCGGCGCCGTCCCGGTCGAGCGTGAGCGACACGGCGAAGCCCCCCGGCCCTGCCGCGCGCGCCATGGTGGCGAATTCCGCCCGGCGC
Source organism: uncultured Methylobacterium sp. (assembly GCA_963990595.1). Taxonomy (GTDB): domain Bacteria; phylum Pseudomonadota; class Alphaproteobacteria; order Rhizobiales; family Beijerinckiaceae; genus Methylobacterium. The sequence continues at coordinate 3,003 of CAXDNE010000043.1, read as the reverse complement.
AGGCCGCGGCCGGGCACGAACAGGGAGATCGCCTCGAGCAGGTTGGTCTTGCCGGCGCCATTCTCGCCCACCAGGGCCACGAAACGGGCCGTGGGGGTGAGTTCGAGATCGGCGTGGTTGCGGAAGTCGCGGGCGATCAGGCGGGTGACGCGCAAGTCCGAACCGACGGTCTCGATCCGTGGATCCAGGGCCTCGCTCATCGGGCAAACCGGACATGGATCCCGGTCGCGCTCAACCGTCCCTTCGCTTCTGCCATCCCATCCAATCACCTCATCCGGAGGCACCCGCATCAGCGGGCCTCGAAGGAGGCCTCCAGAACCCAGTGCTCGATCTGAAGGCCCCCAGGACCTCCGCGACGCTCCGGCACCTCAGGATGAGGTCGGGAGCAGGACGTTCCCGGGCCGGCTCACACGCGCATCGGCATCAGCACATAGAGCGCCGATGCGCCCTCGCGGTCCTGGATCAGGGTCGGCGAGCCCGGATCGGCGAGCTTGAACAGCGCCGTATCGCCTTCGAGCTGCGCCGTGATGTCGAGCAGGTAGCGGGCATTGAAGCCGATATCGAGGCTGGCCGCCTCGTAATCGACGTCGAGCTCCTCGGTGGCGCTGCCCGAATCCGGATTGTTCACCGACAGAGCGAGGCGGCCCTCGCCCAGCCCGAGCTTCACGGCGCGGCCGCGCTCGGACGAGATCGTCGAGACCCGGTCCACCGCCTTGGCGAAGGCGTCCCGCTCGACCGTGAGCCGCTTGTCGTTGTTGGCCGGGATCACCCGCTGATAGTCCGGGAAAGTCCCGTCGATCAGCTTGGAGATCAGGGTCAGGCCCCCCGCGAAGCGCAGGCGGATCTTGGCGGGCGACAGGTCGACCGCGACGGTCTCGCCGCCGTCGTCGAGCAGCTTCTGGATCTCGGCGACCGCCTTGCGGGGCACGATCACCCCCGGCATGCCGACGCTGCCCTGGGGCGCCGGGATCTCGACCCGGGCAAGCCGGTGCCCGTCGGTGGCCACGGCCCGCATCACCGGGCCGTTCTCGGTCTCCAGCGTGTGCAGGTAGATGCCGTTGAGATAGTAGCGCGTCTCCTCGGTGGAGATGGCGAACTGCGTCTTGTCGATCAGGCGCTTGAGGTCGGCGGCGGCGATCTCGAAACCGTGCGGCATCTCGCCGGCGGCGAGGTCCGGGAAGTCACCCTCCGGCAGGGCGCCGAGCGCGAACCGCGAGCGGCCGGAACGGATCGTCATCTGGCCGGCCTCGCCGCCGGTCTCCAGGGAAACCTGCGCCCCATCGGGCAGCTTGCGCACGATGTCGTAGATCACATGCGCCGGCACCGTGGTGGCGCCCGCATCGGCCACGTCGGCCGGTACGCTCTCGGTGACCTCGATGTCGAGGTCGGTCGCCCGCAGCTGGAGCCCCGACCCTTCCGCGCGCAGGAGCACGTTCGACAGGATCGGGATCGTGTTGCGGCGCTCGACGACCCGGTGCACGTGGCCGAGCGACCTGAGCAGGGCCGCGCGCTCGACAGTGACTCTCATCGCAATACTCGAGTGGTGTGGACGGCGCCGCGGCCGGCTGCCGTCGCGGAATATGGCCGTTCAGCTTGGCGAAGGGGACCAGGGAACGCAAGGCCGGCGCGGGTGCGTCGCACAGCGACCTCGGCGACCATGTCGGATTCAGGGTTTCCGCGCGGGCCGCCCCGTGCGAAAGCGCCGCAACCGATCCGACACCCCCTCCATCCAAGATCATGCTGCAGACCGTCGAAACCGCACGCGCGACCGGCGCCACGCCGAGTGCCGGCCGAATTCTGGCCGCGAGCTTCGTCGGGACGGCGATCGAGTTCTTCGACTTCTACATCTATGCCACCGCCACCGCGCTGGTGATCGGCCCGGTCTTCTTCCCCGCGGGCGCGCCCGGGGTGCAGCAGCTCAGCGCGTTCGCGACCTTCGCCATCGCGTTCATCGCGCGGCCGGTGGGTGCGGCCCTGTTCGGCCATTTCGGCGACCGGGTCGGCCGCAAGGCGACCCTGGTGGCCTCGCTGCTGATCATGGGGCTCTCCACGGTCCTGATCGGCTGCCTGCCGACCTACGCCTCCGTCGGCTGGTGGGCGCCCGCCGCCCTCTGCCTCCTGCGCTGCGGTCAGGGCATCGGGTTCGGCGGCGAATGGGGCGGCGCGGCGCTGCTGGCGGTCGAGAACGCTCCGCCCGGCCGGCGCGCGTGGTACGGGATCTTCCCGCAGCTCGGCGCGCCGGTGGGCTTCATCCTCGCCAATCTCGGCTTCCTCGCGCTCAGCTTCGGCCTCTCGCCCGAGAGCTTCCAGGCCTGGGGCTGGCGCCTGCCGTTCCTGGCCTCCGCGGCCCTGGTGGGCGTCGGGCTCTACGTGCGCCTGAAGCTCACCGAGACGCCGGCCTTCAAGGCCGCCCTGAGCCAAGCGCGGCCGGAGCGCATGCCCTTCGCCACCATGCTGACGCAGCACGGGCGCGCGGTCCTGATCGGCACCTTCGCGATGGTGGCGGTCTATGCGGTGTTCTACCTCTCCACCGTGTTCGCGCTGGGCTACGGGACCGGCACGCTCGGCTACACCCGGCCGACCTTCCTGCTGTTCGAGTGCATCGCGGTCTGCTTCATGGCGCTCGGCACCGTGGTGTCCGGCGCGGCCGCCGACCGCTTCGGCCGCCGGCCGGTGCTGCTCTCCGGGATGGCTGCGGTGTTCGTGCTGGGCTTCCTCATGGGGCCGATGCTCGGGACGGCCGCCGGCGCCGGGACATGGCCGCCGGTCCTGGGCTTCCTCTGCCTCAGCCTCCTGGGGATGGGCTGGGTGTTCGGGCCGATGGGCGCCGTGCTGCCGGAGCTGTTTCCCACCCGGGTGCGCTACACGGGCGCCTCGGTCACCTACAATCTCGCCGGGATCCTGGGCGCCTCGGGGGCGCCCTACATCGCGCAGGAACTCGCGGCCTATGGCGGGACTGTCTCTTATACACATCTGACGCTGCCGACGAAGAGGATAGTGTAG
>CAXDNE010000042.1:0-34555 GCA_963990595.1 uncultured Methylobacterium sp. | reverse complement strand
CTCTGCGCGGTGGCGCAGCCGGTCGAGGACGACGCGGAGGAGTTCGGCGCCACCGAGATCGCGCCGATGCTGCGCGAGACCCCGGTGCTCGCGAAGATGCTGCGGCCCGTCCGGAAGGGCGAGAAGCAGGACTCGGCGACCTTTTACCAGATGTCGAATGGCGCCCTCGTGCGCGTCGTCGGCGCGGCCTCGGACGACGCGTTCCGGCGCTACTCCGCCCGGTTCATGTTCGCCGACGAGATCGACGGCGACGGCTGGACGCCCGGTGCGAAGACGCAGGGCGACAAGCTCAAGCTGTTCTGGACCCGCGGCGAGACCTTCTACAACCGCAAGCAGGTCCGGGGCTCGACGCCCCTCCTGGAGGAGACCAGCCGGGTTTGGAAGCTCTGGCTGGCCTCGGACCAGCAGCGCTACTTCGTGCCCTGCCCGCAATGCTCGGAGGCGGCCGGCGAGCTCGACGGCTGGCAGTATCTGGACTGGGGCGGCAAGGACACGCCGCACGGGCTCAAATGGGACCTGAACGAGGACGGGACGCTCAAGTCCGTCTGGTACCAGGGCACCTGCGGCTGCATCATCGACGAGGGCCGCAAGGCTTGGATGGACGCCCGCGGCGAGTGGCGCGCGACAGCGACGCCGAAGACGCCCGGGCACGCCGGCTTCCACCTCTGGACCGGCATGTCGCTCAACGCGAACGCGGCATGGCCTGTGATCGTGCAGGAGTGGTTGGAGGCGCTGGAGGATCCGGCGAACCTCGTCCAACCGTTCAACAACCTGCGGCTGGGCAGGCCGCACCGGCAAACCTTCGGCCAGGAGATCGAGCCCGGCGTCTTCCTGGAGCGGCGAGAGGAGTACGGCGCCGAGGTGCCGGACTTCGTGTCGTTCCTGACGCTCGGCGGCGACGTCCAGTCCGGGGCCAACGCCCGCATCGAGGGCGCGGTCTGGGGCTGGGGCCCCGGGCTCGAATGCGCCCTGATCGGCCACTTCGTCATCCCGGGCGACCCGGCTCAGCCGGAAGTCTGGCGCGACCTCGACGCCCTGCTGAAGCGGACCTTCAAGAAGGGCGACGGCACCGAACTGCGCGTGCGTGCGGCCGCCATCGACTCCGGCGGCCACCACACGGCTGAGACCTACGCCTTCTGCACCGAGCGCCGGAAGCGGCGCGTCTGGGCGATCAAGGGCAAGTCCGAGGCGCGGGGCTCACGCACCAAGGTCTGGCCGCGGCTGCCGTCCTCGAAGCTCGGCGCGTCCTGGTACATGATCGGCGGCAACGCCGCCCGCGACTTCGCCTACGGTTCGCTCACGGTCACCGACCCAGGCCCGCGGCACGTCCGGTTCCCCATCGAGCCGGCCCGCGGCTCCCGCCCGATCGACGCCGAGTACTTCGAGCAGCTGACGCGCGAGAAGCTCGTGGTGCACCAGCGGCTCGGCTTCACCGAGTGGCAGAAGCCCAAGGCCGCCCACGAGGCGGGCGTGTGCTTCGTCTACGCCTACGTGGCGGTCTGCGGCCTGCAGGCGATGAGTGGCCGCTACGTGGCGCTGGGCAAGCTTCCCGAGGTCCAGGAAGGCCCAGACAGGGCGATGGAGGGTGATGAGCCCGCCGAGGTGGCCACACCTGCCGCATCAGCGCCCGCGGCCGCCGCGGCGCCCCGCGCCGTCGTGGTCCAGCGCGCCGACACCCCGAAGGCGCGAGCGCCCGAGCCAGTCCGCAAGAGGCAATCGAAATGGCTGTAGACTACAGCGCCCAGATTGCCGCGATGCAGGCCGCCCTCGCGCAGGGCGTGCTGACCGTCAGCTACGAAGGCAAGAGCGCCTCGTACCGTTCCTTCCAGGAGATGATCCAGATCATCGCCTACCTTGAGCGTCAGCAGGCCCGGGCAAACGGCCAGCGCGTGCCGACAGTGGGCTTGGCGAGCTTCGATCGCGGCTATCGCCACCGTGGGCGCTGCTGATGGCCGGCGAGGTGAAGGTCGCTGGTGCCGAGCCGGCGCGCTCGGGCGCCCCTCGGGCGCGGAAGCGCTCCTACGAGGCCGCCCAGCGCAGCCGCAACGGCGAGGCGTGGCTCGGCGCCGTCCGCTCGGCCGACGCGGAGATCTACAACGAGGCCCGGACCCTGCGCGACAAGTCGCGCTGGCTTGTGCGCAACAACCCGTACGCCGCCAAAGCGACGGCGAGCCTCGTCTCGAACGTCGTCGGCGAGGGCATCGTGCCCCGGCCGGTGACCGGCTCGCCCTCGAAAGACCGCAAGATCTGGGCGGCCTTCCAGCGCTGGTCGTTCCGCTGCGATCACGCCGGCCGGCTCGACTTCTACGGCCTGCAGGCCCTGATGTTTCGCGAGATGGTCGAGGGCGGCGACGCCCTGATCCGGCGCCGCTTCGTCAAGAAGCGCGGCAAGGGCGACGTGCCTCTGGAGCTGCAGCTCCTCGAGGCCGACTTCCTCGACCCGATGCGCAACGGCGTGCTCAGCGAGGGCGCCCTGACCATCCAGGGCGTCGAGATCGACATGGCGAGCCAGAAGCGGCGCGCCTACTGGCTTTACCCGTACCACCCGGGCAACCTGCCGTACTTCTACGGCGGCGAGCCGATGGTGTCCGCGCCGGTGCCGGCGGAGGAGGTCCTGCACGTCTACGAGATGCAGCGCACTCAGACGCGGGGCGTGCCCTGGGGAACGCCGGCGATCGAGTCGACCAACCTGCTCTCGGACTACGAGCTCGCCGAGATCGTCCGGAAGAAGACCGAGGCCTGCGTCGTCGGCTTCGTGGTCGGCGCCGAGAACGAGGACGAGGACTCGGTCGGCATCAAGGTCCAGGACGCCGACGGCAACGAGGTCGAGCGGTTCGAGCCCGGCATGATCCCGCGCCTTCACGGCGCGAAGGATGTCCGGTTCAACACGCCGAACGCGGTCGGCGGCTACGGCGAGTACAAGACCAAGCGGCTGCAGGAGATCGCCGCCGGCTGGCGCATGCCCGCCGAGCTGATCTCGGGCGATCTGTCCGAGGTGAACTTCTCCTCGATGCGCGGCGGCCTCGTCGAGTTCCGGCGCCTCGTCGGCACGGTGCAGTGGCAGGTCCTGATCCAGATGGCGCTTCAGCCGATCTGGGAATGGTGGTGCGAGGCGGCGTGGCTCGCCGGCGTCATCGACAGCCCGTACGTGCCGGTCGAGTGGTCGCCGCCGGAGTTCGCCTGGGTCGACCCGCTGGCCGACGCACAGACTGCGGCCATCGAGGTCCGCAACGGTTTCCGCTCCTGGCAGGACGTGGTGGCTGAGAAGGGGCGCAACCCCGACGACGTCCTCGACGCGATCCATGCCTTCAACGTGAAGGTTGACGACCTTGAGATCGTCCTCGACAGCGACCCGCGGCGCACCAACGCGAAGGGCGTCCAGCAACCCCTCCAAGAGGAGGACGCCGGCGAGGAGCCCGAGCTCTCCCGCCCGAACCGGAGCGCCGGCGGCCGACGAGGCTCTCGTGCGCCTGCCGCAGTTCGGGCGCGACGCCCAGGTGCGGTCCGAGAGCTTCGACACGGACACCAACACCATCGAGATCGTCTGGACGACGGGCGCGAGCGTCCGCCGCTACGACTGGTGGGACGGGACCGAGTACGACGAGGTCCTGTCGGTCGCCCCTGAGGCGGTCCGCTTGGAGCGCCTGAACCTCGGCGCTCCCTTCCTCGACAGCCACTGCTCCTACGGCTGCGACAACGTCCTGGGCTCGGTCGTGCCGGGCTCGGCGAAGATCGAGGACGGGCGCGGCACCGCCCTCATCAAGCTCTCGAAGGCCCCGGGCGTCGCCGACACGGTTCAGAAGATCCGCGAAGGTGTCATCCGCAACGTCAGCGTCGGCTACTGGGTCCACAAGGTCGAGAAGACCGAGGCCGACGACGGTACCGTCGCTCGCTGGGACGTCGTGGACTGGGAGCCGCTGGAGATCAGCGCCGTCCCCGTGCCGGCCGACGCCGGCTCACAGATCCGATCCGACCAATCCGAAGGCGAAGGGCCGAAGCTCCGCGCCTGCGTGGTCGTCACCCGCACCCCGGCCTCCGGGGCGTCCCCGAAGGCCCGAGGAGAGAGATCCATGGCCACCAAGCCCGCCAAGCCGAAGTCCCAGCGCGCCAAGTCCCCGGCCGAGATCGAGGCCGAGAAGAAGCGCCTCGCCGAAGCCCGCAGCGCCGCCGCCCGCAAGACGGCCGCCCGGGCCGCCCGCGAGGACGAGTCCGACACCGACGAGGATGCGGACGGCGATGCCGAGCGCGACGAGGATCAGGATGAGGAGCGCGATGGCGACGACGCCGAGGATGGTGACGCCGGCTCGGACGGCGAGCGTGACGGCGACGACGATGCCGAGGACGACGAGGATCGTGACGGCGACGACGACGAGGACGGCGACGAAGGCGAGCGCGCCGCGCCCAAGGGCAACAAGCGCAAGGCCGTGACCCCGGCCGAAGTCCGTAAGGCCGCCCAGGAGGCCGTGCGCGCCGATCGCGTCCGCGGCGCCAAGATCCGCGAGATCGCCGCGCAGTTCGGCCTGCCGAAGCTCGGCGAGCGCCACGCCAACGGCGAGACCTCGGTGCGCGCCTTCAAGGACATCGTGCTCGAGCGCCTCGCTTCCCGCCAGTCCAAGCGCGGCACCACCACGTTCGCGGCCGCGGCCACCGCCGGCGTGGGCGAGAGCTACGGCGGCGCTGCCCCGTCGGCCCGCGACCACGACAAGGGCGCCGCCGAGGCCCGCGCGCTGCTCGGCAAAAAGTAATCCGCCCCCGCGGCGCGAACCGAAGGATCCCCTGCGATGGGCACCAACAACGTGTACGCCTCCTACGACCCGACCTCGCTGTTCGCTGGCGCATGGCCGGTCCGCCACCGCCCGGTCACCGTGGCCTCGGGCGCGAACGCTGCCGGAACCGTGCTCGCGCGAGGCACCCTGCTCGGCCGCGTTACCGCGACCGACAAGTACATCCCCTGCGTGAAGACCGCCGCGGACGGCTCGCAGAACCCGGCTGCGGTGCTCGCCGCCGACCTCGACGCCTCGGCCGCCGACGCCGTCGGGCCGGCCTACGACGAGGGCGAGTTCGCCGCCGAGAAGCTGATCCTCGACGCGAGCTGGTCGATCGCGACCCTTCAGGCCGCGCTGCGGCAGGCGGCCTCGCGGATCTACGCCCGCACGGTCGGCGTCCTCGGCTGATCCCCTCACCCTTCCCGGTAGATCTCAGGGCCCCTCGCGGGCCCTTTTCTTTTGGAGCCCGCGAACATGGGTATCAATTACAACTCTACCGCCCAGCTGCTCGGCGCGTTCGGCGTCCTCGACAAGGCCAAGCCCGTCCTCCTGAACCTGTTCTTCCCGATGGAGCAGGTCTTCGACACCGAGGAGGTCTACTTCGACCGCGTGCAGCGCGCCCGGAAGCTCGCGCCCTTCGTGGTGCCGACCGTCGAGGGCAAGCCGCAGCGCTCGCGCGGTTACACCACGATGGGCTTCCGTCCGCCCTACGTGAAGCCGCTTCACATGATCGAGCCGCAGAAGATGCTGAAGCGCCGGGTCGGCGAGCAGCTGCTCGGTAACATGACCCCGGAGGAGCGCTTCAACCTCGCGCTCTTCGACAACATGCTGATCGAGGACGATCAGATCACCCGGACCGAGGAGTGGATGGCCGCGCAGCTCCTGCTGAACGGCTCCATGACCTGCCAGGGCGAGGATCACCCGCCCGTACTGGTCGATCTCAACCGCAATGCAGCCCACACGGTCGCGCTGACCGGCACCCTGCGCTGGAGCCAGACCGGCGTCGACCCGTACCAGAACATGCGCGGCTGGGCGAAGACCGTGCAGCGCAACTCGGGCTTCCACCCGGGCGTGGCGGTGTTCGATCCCCTGGCGGCGGACTACTTCCTCAACAGCCCCGGTGTGACCCGGGTGATGAACACCTATCGCCAGAGCTCCGGCAACGTCGACCTGGCCGGAAAGGTCACCGGCGGCGGACTGGGCGAGGAGGTGAAGTACCTCGGCTCGATCGGTGAGTTCGACTGCTTCCAGTACCAGCAGCTGTACACCGACGATCAGGGCAACGTGCAGCAGTTCATGCCCGACAACACGGTGATCATGGGTAACCCGGTCGGTTGCCAGGGCATCCGCACCTACGGCGCCATCATGGACGCCGATGCCGGCCTCGCCCCGCTCGCCCGCTTCCCGAGCGTGTGGAAGGAGAAGAACCCCTCCGCGTGGTTCTCGATGATGCAGTCGGCGCCCCTGCCGCTGCTCGGCTGGGTCGACGCGACCTTCTCCGCGACCGTCGCCTGACGCGCGCCGCCTGAGCCCCCGGCGCCGTGACCGCGGCGCCGTCCTCCGACACCCCCCTGACCGTACGAGGGCCCGCCATGGCCACCAAGAAGATCGTCGCGTCCGTGACGCTGCACCTGCCCGCGAAGGACCACGTGCCCTTCAAGTTCGACGCCTTCGGCAACCGCATCGGCGGCAAGCTCTCGGTCGACGAGGTCGCCCCCGGTTCGGTGATCGAGATCGATGCCGATGAGGCCGACGCCCTGGTCGCCGCCGAGCGCGCCGCTCCCTATGAGGAGAAGACTGAGGTGGCTGCGCCGGCCGCCGATCCGAAGAAGACCGCGGCCACCGACACCGCCAAGTAGCGCCCGCCCGTGATCGACTTCGCCGCCCTGGCGCTCGGGCCCGGCATCGCCGCGTTCGGGCGCCCGGTCACCGTGACGCCGACCTCGGTGAAGCCGCCGATCGCGCCGTTCCCCGCCACCGGCGTCTGGACGTCCCGCAACGTCGACGTCCCGCTGGAGAACGGCGAGAGCATGAACACCCGCGTGTTCACCCTCGGGATCGCGCTCGCTGCCTGGCCCGCGGTGCCGAAGCCAGGCTGGTCCATCCGCATCCCGGTCGCCGGCTCGCTGGCGGATGAGGGGACGCTCTGGATCGACGACGTCGACCTCGACGGCCAGGGCGGCGCCACGCTCACCCTCAAGAAGAAGCCGCCGGGGGCCTGATGTCGTCGGAAGCCACGAGGATCCGCGAGGCGATCATCGAGCGCCTCACCGGCCAGGACTGGCTGCCGGTCAACGGTTTCCGCCGTCAGGTGCGGCCGCAGCTCCAAGAGGATGAGATCCCCGCCCTCCTGGTGGTGATCGCCGACGAGCAGGAGACCCCGGAGGACGAGGCCAATACGGGCCAGCCCCGGTTCATGAACGAGGTCACGATCGGGATCTCGTACTGCGTCGGCTACTCTACGCCGGAGGACCTCGACGAGCAGCTCGACAAGGCGACGGACGGCATCCGCAAGCGGCTGCTGCAGGATCCGACTTTCGTGCGCGGCGTCGACGGGACCAAGGCACTCGACGATCCCGCGCGTTACCCGCTCTTCGAGGCGGTGACGAAGGTCCGCCGCGGTCGCCTGTTTCCACAGGAGGGCGCCTCGTATTTCGCCGAAGGGCGGATCGAGATGACCTTCGTGTTCCGCACGTCCTACGATCCAGAGATCCCGGACATGCTCGAGCAGATCACCTTCGCCGCCCGGCCGAACGGCGCCGGCGCGCAGACGCCCGCGATCCGCGGCCGCGTCGACTATTCCACGACCTGAGCCGGCCCGCGCCGCTCCCCACCCGAGAGGACATCGCCATGGCCGAGCCCGCCACGGTCGCCGTCGAGGCGACCGAGGAGCGCTTCCGCGCGCTCAAGCACTATCCCAGCGGCCTCGGCTTCGAGGCCGACGGAACGGCCCGGTGGCCGGCCGACCAGTTCACGTTCCGCCTGAAGGACGAGGGCGCGATCCGCCTCCTGGAGGACCTGCACGACCCGGGCAGGCCGGCGCCCACCGCGAAGGCCGCTGCGCCCGTCGCCCCCGCCACCGCGAGCGCGCCCGCGCCCGCCGCTTCGAAGGAGTAAGGCGCGATGGGCCTCACCCGCATTCCGGGCAACTACAAGATCCCGGGCACCAATACCCAGTTCGACCCGTCCCAGGCCGGCACCCCGACCGCGCTGAAGTGGGCATTGCTCGCCGGCCACCCGACCGCCGCCGGCACCGCTGTGCCGAACCAAGTCGTCGCCTGCGGCACCCAGGCCGACGCCAACGCCCTGTTCGGGGCCGGCTCGATGCTGGCGCGCATGTTCGCGATCTTCTTCGCGGGCGTGACCAGCGTGCCGATCTACTGCCTGCCCGTGCCGGCGCCGACTGGCGCGGTCGCGGGTGGCACGATCACCGTGACGGCCGCACCCACGGTGGCGGGCACCTACCCGCTCTACATCGCCGGCCAGAAGGTCGCGATCGGCATCGTCTCGGCCGACACGACCGCGAGTGTGGCCACCAAGGTCGCCGCCGCGATCAACGCCGCCACCGACCTGCCGGTGACCGCTTCCGCGGCGGCCGCCGTCGTCACGCTGACGGCCAAGTGGGCCGGCCTGTCGGGCAACGACATCCGCGTCGAGGATTGCTACCTCGGCACGCTCGGCGGCGAGCAGCTGCCGGCCGGCCTCGCGCTCACCTACCCGACCGGCAACACGCTCGCCGGCGGCACCGGCACGCCGGACTTCACCTCGGCGATCGCGAACCTCGGCGACGCGCCCTACAAGTTCGTCGGCCTGCCAGTGAACGACACCGGCTCCTACAGCGTGTGGGATGCCGAGTACGGCTTCACGGACAGCGGGCGCTGGGGTCCGTACCGCCAGAGCTACGGCCAGGTGTTCTCGGCCTACCGCGGCTCCTACGCGAGCGCGGCCTCCTGGGGCCCGACCAACAACTCGGCCGTCATCTCGACGATGGCCTTCGAGGCGCAGAGCCCCTCCCCGATCTGGGAGTGGACCGCCGCCTACACCGCCGCGGCCGCGTTCTCGATCAACGCCTACGCCGCCCAGCCGCTGCAGACCCTGCCGCTCGTGGGCGTCCTGCCGGCGCCCAAGGCCTACCGCTGGAACAAGACCCAGCTGAACGCCCTCGCCCAGGTCGGTCTCGCGATCCAGGGCACCGACATCTACGGCGGCACGACCAACCAGCCGGTGATCCTGCGCGAGCAGGCGCAGTACCAGAAGAACAGCTACGGCCAGGCCGACAACGCCTACGAGCTGGTGACCACGCTCGCCACGCTGGACGAGCGCTACACCCGCCTGCGGCAGGCGCTGACCGACAAGTACCCGCGCTGCTCGCTCGCCGACGACGGGACGAAGTTCGCCGCCGGCCTGCCGATCGTCACGCCCTCGGTGATCAAGGCCGAGCTCGTCTCGGAGTACCGGGACATGGAGTACGACGGCCTGGTCGAGAACGCGGACCTGTACATCGCGAACTTGGTGGTTCGGCGAGCGACCGATCCGAACACGATCGAGATCCTCGATCCGCCGGACCTCATCAACCAGTTGAGGAGAATGAATATTCTCGCTCAATTTAGATTGCAGTTCCCGCTCAGCGCGTCCGCGAGCTGATCAACCTCTCACCCTGACCGTAACTCAACCCGCCCTTGAGGCGGGTTCTTCTTTGGAGAACCGGCCATGGGCCAGAGGTTCGCGGGTATCGCGTACGTGAAGGTGGACGGCCAGCAGTACGACCTGCGCGGCTCGTTCGTCGTGTCGCCGTCGAGCACCAAGCGCGAAGGCATCGCCGGCCAGGACGGCGTCCACGGCTACAAGGAAGAGCCGCGGGTGCCCTTCATCAAGGGCGACCTGTCGACCACGGCCGGGCTGAGCATCGCGCAGCTCGACGCGATGACGAACTCGACCGTCACGGCCAGCCTGGCCAACGGCAAGAGCTACGTGCTGCGGGGCGCCTGGACTGAGAGCGCTCACGAGATCGACACCGGTGAGGGCAAGGTGGCGGTCAACTGGCAGGGCCTCTCCTGCGACGAGATCTGATCATGGCCGAGACGATGCAGACGCCCATCCGCGACCCGCGTGAGATCACGTGGCCGCTGGAGTTCCCGCTGTCGAAGCCCGTCGAGGCCCACGGCGAGCAGGTGCAGGTCCTGATCCTCCGTGAGCCCACCGGCAAGGACGTGATCGACTTCGGCCTTCTGGAGGGCTTCGACGCCGACCAGTTCGTGCCGCTGGTGACGCGGCTTGCGGCCGTTCCGACCCCCACGATCGAGCGGATCCCGGCGAGTGACGTGCTGCGGCTTGGGACTGTGCTCAGCCGTTTTTTCGTGTGGGCGGCCCTGCCGCCGACACCGTCGACGACTGTCTCCGCCTAGGCCTGTCTTACAAGATCTGGCCGTTCGAGCAGGCAATCGGCTCTCTGCCGCCGACGACCGTGGCCTGCTTGATGGGCCGCACCCTGGCGCTGATGCCGCGCCCCGCGCCACGCGAGGACGAGGATGGCTGACGACAAGCTCAAGATCGTCGCCACGGTCGAGGATCAGTTCACCGGCCCGCTCTCCAAGCTCCAGAAGGGGCTGAAGAGCGTCGGCGACGAGACCGCCAAGCAGGGGGCGGCCTGGAAGAAGGACTGGGAGGGCGCGCGCACCGAGGTCGCCAAATTCCAGGGCGTGCTCGGCGGGTTTACCCCGATCCTATCCGCGGTCGGCGTCGGCAGCTTCGGGGCTGTCATGTCGATCACCGGTCTCACGTCCGCGATGCGGGCCTTCACCGGCAACACGCAGGGCCTCTCGATCATGGCCCGGGAAACCGGTGTCACGATCGACAAGCTACGTGCCTTCGGCGAGCTCGGCGAGCGCTTCGGTGTCTCCGCCGACGCGATGAAGAGTTCGGTCGGGTCGTTCGCGACCACGATGTACGACCTGCGCCGCCGCTGGGGCGAGGCCTATACCGGTCTGCAGGCGATGAACCTCGGCAAGCTCGCCGAGGACCTCGTGAATGCGCCGAACATGGAGGCCGCACTCAAGCGCGCCATGGACGGCCTGCAGAAGATCTCGGAGCCGGAGGTCCGCCGCCGCGTCTCGCGGATGCTCTTCGGCACCGAGGACGTGGGCAGAGTCGCAGCCTCGATCGGAGGCGACATCGGTGCGACGCTCGACGAGATCGCCCGCAAGATGGGGCGCACGACGCAGGCACAGGTTGAGGCCGCGCAGCGCTTCGAGCGGTCGATGTCAGACCTGCGCGCGAACATGGAGGGGCTGAAGACCGGCGCCCTCACGCCACTGATCGACGAGTTCAACCGCCTCGTCACCTACCTGAACCGGCCGGAGTCAGTCTCGTTCTTCAAGGGCGAGCTCGACCGCGTCGGACAGGGGCTGAGGGATACGGCGACCGAAGCGCAGCAGCTGATGCAGCTGTGGGAGCGCTTCAAGGGCGTATTCAGCGACGACGTGCATGCGCCGCCTCCGGCTTTCACCAAGAAGGCGCCCGCGGACGCACCTGCTGGGCCGAGTGAAGCCGAGATCCGGCACGGCCAGCTCGAAGGCCGCAGGGCGTCGGTCGAGCGCCAGAAGCAGCTCTTAGAGCGCAACCCGGAAGCGCCGGATTACCAGCGCAAGCATGACCGAATGGTCGAGGAGCTGAAGCGGGTCGGCGACGAACTGCAACGCCTGCGAGAGCAGGGTGGCGCGACCGTCAGCCCGTCGAGCTACGGAGGAGTAGGCGCCTCCAGTGGATCGCTGATCCAGAAGGCGGCCTGGGGCGGCGTCGGCGGCGGGCTCGGGGGTGGCTTTGGCAGCGCCGGCATCTACGGCGGCTCGGGTGGCTCCAGCAGCCGCGGCGGGGGCTCACCAGATGCTCCAGTGCCGCATGAGCAGCAGATCGACCGCGCTATGCCGGATCTCGGCGAGGGCATCCATGGCCGTCCGTTCGGCACCAAAGGGCCGATTGGCGACACGCGTGGGCCGCTCTCCACAGATCCGGGCGCGAACCCTGGGGCCTACAAGGCCGTGCTCGACCACATCGCGGACTCAGAGGGCACCATCAACCGTCCGAAGGCCAGCGGCTACAACACGTCGCTCGGCTACGGTCGTTTCCTGCCTGGCGGCAAGGAGCAGAACCTGACCAGCATGACGCTGGATCAGATCAGCGCCCTCGGGCGCTACATGCGGCGCCAACCCGGCAACCCGAACTCCTCCGCACTCGGCCGGTACCAGATCGTCGGCGACACGATGCGCCGGCTGATGAAGCGGATGGGTCTGAAGGGCAGCGAGCTCTTCGATGAGAAGATGCAGGACCGCATGGCAGCGGAGCTGGCGCGGGACACGCGCGGGGATCCGCGGCGGCTCCGTAGCGAATGGGCGTCACTCGTGGGGTGGCGCAACGCCAAGGCTGCGCAGCTCCTCGGTCAAGTCGACCGGAACGCATCGACCCTGCCGGAAGACCGACCGTCGTCGGCGGCAAACGGACCGCTGGCCGATCTGGCCGGCCCGCTCTCGCCTCCGAAGGTCGAAGGATCAGAGGGCGAAGGGGCTCCAGAACCGACCGACGGCCGCGGTGTGAACGCGGATCTGATCAAAGTGCTGAAGCGCGCTCAGCAGCTGAGCAGGGTCAAGTTCCACATCCACGAAGGCCTACGGACGCTGCAACGTCAGCGCGAGATGGTCCGCCGCGGCTGGTCGAAGACCATGGACAGCGAGCACCTGAAGGGACGCGCCGTCGACGTCCGAGCCGACGGCGACCCGGCGGTTGGGGCTCTCGATCGCAAGAAGTACGAGGAGATCAACCGCGCGATGCGGCAGGCGTCCGAGGAGGCCGGTGTTCCGGTGGAGTGGGGTGGCGACTGGAAAGGCTTCAAGGACGTCCCGCACTTCCA
Source organism: uncultured Methylobacterium sp. (assembly GCA_963990595.1). Classification (GTDB taxonomy): domain Bacteria; phylum Pseudomonadota; class Alphaproteobacteria; order Rhizobiales; family Beijerinckiaceae; genus Methylobacterium. Next base: position 21,886 of record CAXDNE010000042.1, on the reverse strand, counting down.
GTTTCCAAAGGGCTACAAGGCTCGACCGGAGGCCTACGCGGGCGATGCGCCGTCGACGAAGCCGCGAGCGGATGATGCACCTGGTCAGCGGCCGCCCGGTGGGCGCGCCGACAGAAACGGCACACTGCACATCAAGTTCGAGAACTCGCCGCCTGGGATGCGAACCAAGCAGGACATGGACGGCCTCTTCCGTGAGACCACCATCTCGCACGGCCGCTCGCAGATGGACATGAACCGGGTCTGACCCGCTACCTAAAGCAGCCACCCTCCGCCAGTCGGCGGAGGCTTCCGATCTTGTTGCGCAGGTCGAGCTCGCCCCAAGCCGTCACGTCATAGACGTTGCGGCAACTCGGTTCGCCGGCGCTGTTCTTGTCGCAGTAGATCCCTGCTCCGACGAGCCGAATGGTTGCGTGAGCAAATCGAGACGGTCCGATCGTGTAGTCTCGCTCGGCGCCGGCGAGGTTGACCTGAAACAACGGACGACCGTCCGGCAGGGACCTCGACTGAAATGCGCAGGCTCGTCCGGGGACGAGCTCGCTCTCTGTCCCTGGGACCGGTCCAGAAAACCGTACCGCTCCCTCAGGTGTGAGCTTCAGGTTCGTCGCGTCGGGCGTGGAGTAGACGAGCACTGCGGCCGCCTGGACCAGCGGGGCTTCCGCGCTCCAGGTCGGACACGGAAGGGCGACTAGCAACAGAGCGAATTTCAGGGCGCGCATTCCGCCAACCTATCCGGCCCGCCGGGTCTGTCGAGGCTCCCTTGCATGTCCTGGCGTGACGATCTCCGCCCCGCCTCGTACCGGGGCGTGCCGTTCTACGTGGCGGCCAACTCCCGGACCAACGGGCGCCGCGGCTTCACCTACGAGTTCGCGAAGGGCGACCGCTCGCTCGACGAAGACCTGGGCAAGCGCGTCACCCGGGTCACCGTCTCCGGCTACGTCATCGGCGACGACTACGATGCCCAGGCCGACGCGCTCGAAGCGGCGCTCAATCAGGAAGGCGGTGGGACGCTGATCCTGCCGATCCTCGGGCGCATGTTCATGCGCTGCGAGTTTGGCCCGCGCGCCGAGCGCAAGGAAGAGGGCGGCATCGCCTACTTCGAGATGGCGTTCGTCGATGCCAGCGGCCGGACAGCGACAACGATCGGCGAGAACACGCAGGCCACCTCGACCGCATCTGCGGCCCAACTCGCCGACGCCTCGGAACTGTCCGCCGGCACCGCCGACGACTGGAGCTAGGACCGCATGACCTTCGCGCAGCGCCGCGTCGCCGTCGCGGCGCTGAAGGCCGTGCTCGACGCCCTGCTCGCCTCGGGCGTCGACGCCACGAGCCAGGCCGGGGCGACCCTCCGGCAGCTCTGCGGCGCGCTCGCGGCCGACGCGGTCGATCAGGTCCAGGGCGGCACCTTCGGCACGCCGCTGCGGGCATGTTTCGCGGCAGCGACCGCGGCCGGCGCCACCTTCGCCGGCATGGACCGGGTCCGGCAGGAGGCGCAGGGCGTCACGGCGGCCGATCTGCCAGTGCAGCGGGTCGCCCAGACCGCCGCGCGCTTCGCGCTCGTGGAGATGGCTCGGATCATCGCCGCCACGACGTTCACGAGCCGACAGGACGTCGACGCGACGTTGGCGCGGGTCAACGCCGCCTTCGTGCCCGCCGAGGACTTCGCCGCGGGCCAGTTCAACAACACGGTTTGGCGCGCGCTGCTGGCGCTGCACGGCGCCGTCGTGCGCGATCTCGGCGCCCGGGCGCGCCCGCTGCCGCGGATCGTGCCCTACAGCTTCACCACGCACCTGCCGCTGCTGACGCTGGCCAACCGCCTCTACGGCGATGCCGGCCGCGCCGACGAGTTGCTCGCGGAGAACCGCGATACGGTCCACCCGCTGTTCATGCCGGCTGATGGCCGCGCGCTGTCCGCCTGACCCATGCCCAGCCCCGATCTGATCTGTGAGGTCCGCACCGAGGGCGGCATCTACCGCGACTGGCTGACGGTGTCCGTGAGCCAGTCCTTCGACGCGGCTTGGCAGCGAACCTTCCGCCTGACCTGCGCCGAGCCGAGCCGGAGCCTGGTGCAGCGCCTCCTGCCCGGCTCTCGGGTCGACATCGCCCTCGCGGGAGAGGTGGTGATCCAGGAAGGCTACATCGGTCATCGGCAGGCGGCCTACGACGCCAACCGCCACGGCGTGCAGGTCGACGGCTTTTCCAAAGCCGAGATTACCAAGCGCGCCTCGGCAGATGCCGGCTCCGGCCAATTCCGGGGCTACAAGGTCGACGCGATCGCCAACAGGTTGCTCAAGCCGCACGGGCTCAAGTTCCGGGTCGAGAACGGTCCGGACGGCTGGGACACACCGTTCCCGAACGTGATCATCCGGCACGGTGAGACGCCCTTCGACGCCATCTCTCGCCTGTGCAACCAGCGCGGCCTCTGGCTGCGGGCCGACCCGAACGGCGACTTCGTAGCGGGCGCCAAGCAGGGCGGCGCGGCGGCGATATTCCAAGAGGGGGTGAATATCCTCTCGGCGAACTGCTCGATCGCGATGCCGTCCGTTCAGGAGATCGTCGCGCGATCGCAGCAGCCGGGCTCCGACAGCCTGTTCGGGCGCAAGGCCGCGGAAGTCTCGGCCAAGGCGCAGATGTCGGCCGGCATCCCGGGGTTATCCCGGAAGGTGCTAGCCGAGATGCCGCTCTCGCAGAAGGAGCTGCAGCTGCGCACCAACATGGAGGCGCAGGCCCTCGAGGCGGACCTCCTCCGGGTAACGCTGGTCTACCAGGGCTGGCTCAACCCGAACGGGGAGCTTTGGTCGCTCTCCGACTTCGTCACGGTGAAGTCGCCGATGCTATTCCCGACCGCGGATGGCCTGATGAGCCTCAAGCTCTGGGGGTACACCTACACCCAGACGCCCGAGGGTCAGACCACAACGGCGATCGAGCTCGTGAACGCCAAGGCGTTCCAGCAGAAGAACCCGGACGGGCAGGCGTCCGACGGCTTCTACAACCAGCCGGTGAGCCCGGCGCAACCCGAGGCGAGCACGTGAGCACGCTCCGCTCAGGAGGCGACGACGCCGCGCGCCGCTCCTACCTCGGCCTGTCCCGGGCGACCCTGGTCAAGGCCGACGACAAGCCGAAGATGCAGGAGGTGACGGTCCGGGCCCGCTTCGGCGAGCAGTTCACCAACGTCGAGCACTGGCAGCCCCACGGCTTCACCAGCGTGCCCCTGCCGCCCGACGACCAGGAGCAGAAGCAGGCCGAGTGCCTGATCGCCTATCTCGGCGGCAGTCCGGACCACCCGGTCGTCATCGCCGTCGGCGACCGCCGGTATCGCCTCACCGAGTTGCAGCCCGGCGACGTCGCCCACTACGACCACCGCGGCCAGAAGACGATCCTGCACAAGGACGGAGTGACCCACACCTCGCCGATGACGATCACCCATCAGGTGGTGGACGACAAGGGCAAGGTGCTCTCGACGATCGTCCAGGAGAAGGGCGGGAAGAAGATCACCATGACGTCGAATGGTGGCGCGACCGTCACCCTCGATGGCCCGAACATCACCAAGAAAGCCGGCCCGGGCGGCAAGATCACGCTCGACGGCGCCGTCGACATCTCCGGCGCGCTGACCGCGGCCTCCAGCATCACCGGGCAAACGATCGCCGGCCAGAGCATCACCTCGGGCGGCCAGCCTGTGCAGGTGGCCTGAGACCCCGAACACCTGAGGCACCCATGGGCACCCGCTACCTCCCGCCCGCGCCGTCCTGCGCGAGCTGCCGCCACTTCGCGCTCAACCCGCATCCGGCCGAGTTCGGGGACTGCCGCCGACACGCGCCTCGTCCGGCCGACGGGGGCGAGGTGAAGGCCGCGATCTGGCCGGGCGTCCTCGGCACCGACCGCTGCGGTGAGTACCAGTTCGACAGCGACCGTGCCCGTGAGTTCGCGGTGGGCGAGAGCCGCGCGTGACCGACGTCCGGATCGCGCCGAAGGGTACCACACCCGGTCAGCCCTTCCAGGCCGTCGACCTCGACCTGCTGCTCACGCCGGCGGGGCAGCTCGACACCTCGGACGAGCTCGCCACGGCCGTCGTCGTCGCCCTGATGACCGACGCGCTCGCTGGGCCGGACGACGCGCTGCCGGACGCGCGTCAGACCGACCGCCGCGGCTGGTGGGGCGACGTCGACGCGGCCGAGATCTGGGACGGGTGGCCGATCGGCTCGAAGCTCTGGCTCCTGTCCCGGACCACGATCACCGGCGCGGCCGCGCGCAAGGGCGCTACCACCGTGCAGGTCGAGGACTACATCCGCGAGGCGCTCCAGCCCTTCCTGGACCGGAAGATCGCCACCCGCCTCGATGTGACGGTCGTGCGCGCCGGCATCGAGCGGATCGCCGCCACCATCGTGATGTATCGCGGCGACGCGCTGCTGCTCTCCCTGCAGTTCGCTGACCTCTGGGCCGGGATCGTCGTCTCCGCGCCGACCGGCTGACCGCCGGCCCACCGCCGTCACCGCCCGAGCCGACCCGCCGAGCGCTGCACATCCGCAGCGCGCATGAGGTTGCCCCATGCCCTTCGCCCTGCCGGATCTGCCGACGGTCCGCCGCGCCAACCGGGACAACCTGGCCGCCTTCCTGCCGGGCGCCGACGCCTCGGTGCCGAACAGCGCGCTGCGCGTCCTGTCAGACCAGAACGCCGGCGGCGCATACCTGAACCTGAAGTACTTGGAGTGGCTCGCCAAGAACTTCCTGCCCGACATGGCGGAGAAGGGCTGGCTCGACCGCTGGGCGAACATCCTGTTCGGCGGCCGCAAAGCGGCGACCTTCGCCTCCGGCACGATCGCGGTGACGGGCACGCAGGGCACGCTTCTGCCCGCAGGCTCGATCCTGGCCACCTCCGACGCGGTCCAGTACCAGACCGCGGCCGACGTCTACCTGTCGGCCGACGCGACCGAGGTGGCGGTCACCTGCCTGACCGCCGGCGCGATCGGCAACCGCGACAAAGGCGCGGTGCTCTCGCTCTCGGTCGCGGTCTCGAACGTGAACGCGCAGGCCAGCGTCGTCCTGATCGACGGCGGCGCCGACACCGAGAGCGACGACGATCTGCGCGTCCGGATCCTGCTGCGGATCCGCAACCCGCCGATGGGCGGGTGCGCCACCGATTACGAGCAGTGGACGCTGAGCCTGCCCGGCGTCACCCGGGTGTGGGTCGCGCCCATGGAGATGGGCGTCGGCACCGTCACGGTGCGGTTCGCCTGCGACGTGCTGCGGGCCTCGAGCGACGGCTTGCCGAACGCAGACGATCTCGCGCTGGCCAAGGCCTATCTCGACACGGTCCGCCCCGTGACGGTGGCCGACCTGTTCGTGCTCGCCGCCATCCCGCAGGGGATCGTGCCACGGATCCTGAACCTGTCGAACGACACGCCCTCGACACGCCTCGCCATCGCGGCAGCGCTCCAGGCCATGCTCCTGGAGAAGGCCGCGCCCGGGCAGACGATCTACGCCGCTTGGATCTCGGCGGCGGTCTCCGGAGCGGTGGGTGATGCCACCTTCGACCTCGCCACCGGAGACTTCGTGATGGCCAACGCCGGCTCGATCGCGTCGCTCCGGCAGGCCTTCGGCGGCGGGATCGCCTTCAGATGACCGACGGCTTCATCCGGCGCGACGGTGAGGATTACGCCGAGGCCTTCGCGCGCCTGCTGCCGACCGGCGAGGCGTGGTCCCGCGATCCCGACTCGACGCTGATGCAGCTGATCCGCGGCCAGGCCGAGATCTGGGGTGCGGTGGTCGACCCGCGCGCGGCCGATCTCCTGGAGATCGAGACCGACCCGCGGTTCACTCTGGAGCTGCTCACGGACTGGGAGCGGGCCTACGGCCTGCCCGACCCGTGCATCCCGGTGGTGCAGACGCTCACCGAGCGTCGGCAGGCGCTGGCGCAGAAGATCGCCATGCAGGGCGGCCAGTCCCGCGCTTTCTTCATCGGGGTCGCGGCCTCGCTCGGCTACGCGATCACGATCACCGAGTACGTGCCGTTCCAGTTCGGCCTGTCCTCGTTCGGCGGCAGCCACGGCCGGCTGAACCCGCCGGGCTTCCGGTACTGCTGGACGGTCACGGTCTCGGGGGCGCGCCTCCGGCGCTTCCAGTTCGGCGTCTCCTCGTTCGGCCGCGACCCGCTCCTGTCGATCCGCAAGGCCGAGGACCTGGAGTGCATCTTCGGGCGCATCAAGCCCGCGCACACGCTCCTGTTCTTCAACTACGGCGCACCCGCCCCGACCGTGCGTCAGCAGCGCTTCTCGTTCGGCACGTCGACCTTCGGGGGCGACCCGCTCCTGCGCCTGATCGCGAGCTGACGCGCGTCCAGGTCGACCACCCGCAGACCCTGATCCGGCCGTCCCCACGGCCCTCAACCGGCTCCCACCGGAGGCCTCGCCTTGCGCAAGCACTATCCGCTCAACAGCAACGGCGCCGAGGATGCCGGGCAGCTGCCCTGGAAGGACGGCGTGCCCTCGACCGGCACCGAGGGCTCGTACCCGGGCCAGGCGCTGTTCACCGACAGCGAAGCCGAGATCCTCGCGGCGATCGACGCCTCGGGTCAGGCCCGCAACGGCTCCGACCTCGCCCAGCTCATCCAGGCGATCGCGCGCGGGATCTACCTGGGCCAGTTCGGCGGCACCGCCAATGCGCTCGCCGCCGCGATCCCGAACAACATCGTGTTCTCGGCGCTCCAGCCGGGCACGCGTTTCAAGGGCTTCGTCACGGCGACCAACACGGCCGGCGTCACCTTCGCGATCACCGGGATCGGGACCGCATCCGGCACGGTCCAGGCATCGCTCCTGACCAAGGCCGGCAGCGCGCTCCAGGCCGGTGACCTGCCGGTGAACCAGCTGTTCGAGATCCAGTGGGACGGATCGGCGTTCCGGCTCGTCGCCGCGGCCGCCTCCGAACAGCCGCTGCCGGCCACGCCGTCGAGCACCGTGCAGTTCACGCTCCCGTCGGCGCAGTCGGTCCCCAACAACTCGAACTCGCAGCTCAATCTTCAGGGCGCAGCGCCACCCTGGGGGACGTTCTCGAACGGAACGCTGACGGTCAGCAAGGCCGGCAATTACAGCGTCAACCTCGTCGGCACCTCGAACATCGTGCCGTCGGCGCAGACGTCGCACAACACGACCTTCAACATCTACATTAACGGCCAGCCGGTGATCCCGCAGACGATGGTCAACTGGACCAGCACGACCCAGTCCATCGGCCTGTCGAACAGCTTCCTCGGATACCTCGCCGCCGGCACGACCATCGCCGGCTGGACCTACCTCGGCAACTCCGGGACGACGGACACCTGCCAAGTCCTGTCGGCCCTGATGAACGTCACGAAGGTGTTCTGACATGCAGCTCGCGACGTTCCTCTCCCAGTACACGGGCCTCTCGGTGGACGCGCTGTTCAACGCGCCAAGCGGCCGCCTCGTGGATCCGCACGTCGACGTCACCGGGGCGTGGACCTTCCCGGGCTGGGACGCCAAGGTTCTCGGCAAGGAGGCGCCGACCTCCGAGCAGGTGATCGCCGCGCTCGCCGCGCCGCCGGCGGCCTCCGAGCTGAGCGCCTACGCCAAGGCCAAGCGCGACGCGACCGAAGCCGCCGGCATCACGGTCAACGGCGTGGCGATCGCCAGCGACACCGACAGCCAGAACCGGGTCAACAACGCCTACAACGGCATGGTCGTCTCCGGCGCGACCTCGATCCCGTTCAAGTCCGGCTCGGGCTTCGTCACGCTCAGCCTCGACCAGGTGAAAGCGATCGGCACAGCGCTGTTCGCGCACACGCAGGCCTGCTTCTCCGCCGAGGATCAGGTCGACGCTGCGCTGGCCGCCAGCCCGCCCACGATCACGACCTTCGCCGAGATCGACGCGCTCTTCGCGGCGGTGAAGTCCGCCTACTGAGGCTCGCCGCCCGCGCCTGCCCCGCGCCGCCTCCGGGCGGCTTTTTCATGCCCGCTCGCTTGAGGTCTGCGCGTGTCGAACCTCGCCCTGATCCAGCCGCAGCGGGTCGACTTCGACACGACCCAGATCACCGACTGGCTCGATGGCCTGCCGATGATCGGCACGCCGGGCTTCGGTGGCTCGGTGACCGGCGCGGTGAACGTCGGCAACGGCACCTTGACCGTGCCAGCCGTCGGCGCCGGCACCGCCTGTGGTGCCCACGTGGTCGCGGTCACGGCGATCGCCGGTGGCCTGACGCGCATCAGCGTGACGGATCCCGCCGGGATCATCACCGGGCAGGGTGTTGCCGGTGTCCCGCTCTACGCCGGCGGCATCACCCTGCTGCTCACGCCCGGCACAACCGCCTTCGCGGTGGGTGACAGCTTCGCGATCGCGGTGGTGCCGGCAGCGGTCGACATCACCGGCCTCGTGTTCGATCTCGACGCGCGCGTGTCGATGGGCGCGGCCTCGATCGCGCTCCAGGCCACGAGCGGCGGATCGAACCCGACCATCGCCAACGGCGGCCCGCTCGGCACGATCGCCATGGCGGTGCCGCGGGCGACGATGGCCGGCGCACCGGTCAAGCCGGACGGCTACCCCTACGGCATCGCCGCGACCGATCCGGCCACGGGTCTCAAGGTCCCGGCCTTCTACGGCCTCATCCACCACACCGCGGTCCCCGCTCAGATCGGACAGGTGAGCTGACATGGCGATCCGTCGTTCGTCGCTCGCCGCCGCCGCGGTCGTCCCCATCGGCGGCCCCGCGGGCTTGCCCGGCAGGGACGGCACCAATGGCAAAGACGGCATCACCCAGGACGTCTCGGGCAAGCTCGACAAGACTGGCGATGCGTCGGCCGCCACCATCGCACTCGCGGACGCGTCGACGGGGAAGCTCGGCGACGCGGTGCCGTCGCTCGCGATCGCGCGCGCGGACATCGCAAACCGCACGATCCCGCTGTCGAGCTTCGTCGTCGGCGGCTTCGCGGCCGTCGGCGATGACGGGGCGGGCGCGCGCTACGTCCGCGGCACGTCCTCCGGGCCGATGGCGATCAAGGATCTCGCTGGGACGTGGTGGAACCTCTTCATCGGGGGCGAACTGGCGCGCCCGGAATGGTTCGGTTACCGGGGCGTCGGCGACGCGGCCGATATGGCCGCGATCCAGACCGCCCTCTCCTTCGCGGCTGGCATCATCCTCCGTCCGGGCCGGACCTACCTGATCTCGGCGCCGATCGACCTCGGATCGTCCGGCAAGATCGTCCTCGGCCAAACGCGGCGGCTCTACCCGAATTTCACGACCGACTGGCAGACGGCCAATCCGTCCTGGGCCGGGCAGTCGACGACGATCCAGTACGTCGCCGGCCAGCACGGCGCGATCTTCACGGGCGGCGACAACTCGCGCCTGGAGGGCATCGTGGCGCGATGCGGTCAGGCACGCACGACTGCGGACTGCCTGTTCGCCGGCACGCCGAGCCACGTCATCATCGCGTCCTGCACCTTCCAGAACCTCGACCATCTCGCCTCGGGCACCACGGCCGCGTGGGGCGCCTGGATCGTCGACGACAAGACGCTGGTGATCGGCTGCGGCGGCGTCCTGCTGGGCCGCATCGTGGATTGCCGGTTCAACGGTACGACGATCACCTCGACGGCAGGGCTCGCGTTCCAGGTCACAGCAGGCGGCGGCGACAATATCTGGCATGGCTGCCGGATGGAGTTCGGTTCGGCGCCGGCCATTGAGATCGATGCCAACACGATCCCGAACACGATCGTCGTCTGCATCTTCGACAGCCATGCGACCGTGGCAGTCAATCTCAATAAAGCCCCCGATGGGCAAGTCGTCATCGGCAACGTGTTCATGCGGAACGGCACGATCAACGACGGAACGCCGTTCAACTCCTCGCATATGTACTGGAAGGCGACCGGCCGTCACGACATCCGCAACAACTCCTATCTTGCCGCCGCTCCGGATAGCGGCGGTACGGCGACCCCGATGTACATCATCGGCCTGGAGAGCTGCGCCAACGCGGCGATCCGGTTCGGTGGCGCGACACGCACCGGCTGCACGTCCTCGACAATCTTCAAGGACCTCTTCAGCACCTCGACCAACGCGATCGTCGCCGACGTGCTCGATCTCCCGGCCGGTGCGGCGCCCGGCACGGCGAGCGACGATGCGGCGAGTGCGCTGGCCGCTATCAGCTTGGTGATCGCCGGGACAGCGACCGTCAACCTGTACGAGAACCGCAATATCGTCGGCTACGTGGTCGCGCGGAACCTGCTCGTCCGCGGGCTCAGCGCGTCTCCTGTGCAGGTCGCCAATGATAACAGCGGCGGCGCCATCGGCTTCGCGGCCATGGACAACATCAAGTACGGGGCCGTGACCTACACCGTCCGGCGCGGCCAGCAATACGCCACGACCGTGCCGGATGGGTACGGCGCCAACGGTACGTGGCAGAACGGGGATCGCATCCACAATCCCTCACCGTCGGCCGGCGGCTTCGAGGGCTGGGTCAAGGTCGCGTCCGGCAGCCCCGACACCTGGAAAACCTTCGGCTCCATCGCGGCGTAACCCCGCCGAAGCCGCCCCGCGGATGCCCGCTTCGGGGCGGCGGTTCCGTCCTCTCATCTGCTTCCAGCCTGCTCGCCGGGGAGCCTTTCCGGAGAGCGGCCCGCTGCGCGCAAGGGTATATGTATGGCCGCCCTCTTTGACCGCGTGCAGCACACCGTGTCGGGGACGCCCGGCACCGGGCCTGTCACCCTCGGCCCTGCCAGCAGCGGGCGGCGCACCTTCGCCCTGGCCGGCGCTCAGGACGGCCAGAGCGTCAACTACGTCCTCGAAGACGGATTGGCGTGGGAATACGGCATCGGCACCTACAGCGCGTCCGGCCCCACCCTAGCGCGCACGACGATCACCGCCTCATCCAACGGCGGCGCGGCGATCAACGCCTCATCCGCGGCGGTCGTCTACTGCGACGTCTTCGCGAATGACTTGACCGAACTGACCCCGACCGACTCCCGCCTGATGCTCTGGCAGATCGCCAAGGCGCGGGGGACGGCGTTTCAGTTGCTCAACTCTTTCGCGGATGACTACAAAGACCAGCAGGCGATCGACGCCAATTCGACCGGCACGAACTTCGACTTGGCGAACAACGCGATCACGAACGCGGATGAGACCGCGCAGTCCCTGCCGCCGATGACGGGGAACACGGCGCCGTCCGGCTACACCGTCTCCGCATCGTCCTCACAGGGCGGCTCGGAGGACGTCTACAAGGCGTTCGACGGGATCAGGATCGGCGGGTCTGGGGCGTGCTGGACCTCGAACGGAACGATGCCGGACTGGGTGCAGCGGACCAACCCGGTCGCCTACCCGTACTGGGCCTACACGATCACGCCTCGCTCCGACGGCTTCGGCAAGCCGACGGCCTGGAACGTCTACGGCGTCGCCGACGACGGCGTCACGTTGACTCTGCTCGATAGCCAGACCGGGCAGAACCTCACCAACGGCGTGACCTATCAGTTCACGATCCCGAGCGCGAAGCGCCTCGCCTACAAGACGCTGCGGGTCACGTTCACCGCTAGCACTGAGAGCACCGGCAGCGGCCTCGTCTCGGTCGCGGAGGTCGAGTTCCTGAAATCCGGCGGCGGCCCGATGGGGGCCAAGTCCATCGCCATCACGGCACAGACCCCGCCGTCCACGGCGAGCGGCCTGATCCTGGTCAAAGCGACCACCGGGACGCTCGCCGCCAACTCGAACTTCACGCTCTCGGTGACGCGCGACGGTGGCGCGACCTGGTCGACGCTGACCCTGGCGGCGCTCGGCACGCTGAACGGCTACACGGTCCTGCAGGCGCTCAACACCAGTCTCGCCGCTCAGCCGAGCGGCACGACGCTCAAGTACCTGGTCTCGACCAGCGGCGGCCTCCAGGTCGCCGTCGATGTCGTCGTCCTGCTCTGGCTGTAGCGGGGGTGTTGCATGCTCGGCACCCGCTCGCTTGGCACCGCGCCGCTCGGCACCCAGTCGCCCGCGACCGCGGGCGGGTCGGGCGGGACGGTCTACACCGACGGCATCGCGCTCGGATCCAGCCTCGGGCAGGCGTCCGCCGCGCTTCTCTCCGGGGTGAGCGCTGCGGCTCTCGCCGCCGCCGGGGGCCTCGCAGTGACCGGCGGGGCCGTGTACGCCGCGGCGGCCCCCCTGGCTGCCGTGGCGGCCTTGGCAGGCTCGCCCGCGGTCACGGCGGCCATCGCGGCCACTCTGGCGGGCGTCGCGGGGCTCTCGGGCTCGGCGCGGACCGCTGCCGCCGCGGCTCTCACCTTCGCGGCGCTGGCCGCCGAGACGTCGGCGGGAACGCTGTCGGCCGCCATTGCACTCGTCTTGGCACAGGCGGCGGGTCTGACCGACGCGACCACGATCACGGCGGCGCAGGGGGCCGCGCTGGCGGTAGCCCTGGCCGAGGTCGCGAGCACGGGCAGCGGTGCGGCCTACGCCTCAGCGATGGCGCTGGCGGCCTCGGCCCTGACATCCGTTGCGGGCCAGGGCGACGCCTCCGGGTTCGCGCCGCTCGCGGTCGCTCCGGCGCTCGCGCCCGCACCGACCTCGGCCGCCTCGGCTGCGGTCGGCCTCGCGCAGGCCGAAGGCCAGGGCGCCCAGGCGCAGGCGGTGGCGGTCGCCGCCGCGGCGCTGGCCGACGTTCTCGGGGCCGGCGCGAGCCCGGGAGGTGCGCAGGCCTACGCGGCGGCCGTCGCGCTCGCCGCCTCGGCGCTCCAGGCCGCCACCGCTCAGAGCGGTCAGGCGGCGCTGGCGAGCATAGCGACGTCGCCCGGCGCACAAGTCTCGGGCGCGCTCACCACTGCGGCCGCGGCCTCTCTCGCGGCGGCAGCTGGCGCTTCGGCGGCTGCCGCGCTCACCATCGCGGCCGGGACGACCTTCCAGGCCTCGACCCGCGTGCAGGCCTACGGCGGCCTCATCGTCACCGGCACGCTGAGCCTTCCGGTTGATCCAGGCCTGTCCGGACAGTTGGGCGCCATCGCCGGCCCGACCGTCGCTTTCACGGCCCGGCTCGATCCGCGCGCGGCCTCGACCATCAGCGGCGCGGCTGCCGCGCAGCTCGCCGCGCAGGCCGCGCTCCACGCCCTCCTCCAGGTGGGCGACCCCTATGCGGGCCTGCCGCAGCTCAGGGGCGTCCGCACCGTCACCCTCTCGCTCGAAGGCCGGCGCTTGGGGCAGCGCACCCTCGCCGGCACGATGCAGGTCAGCCTGACCCTGCAGGGCATCACGCGCCACTAGGATCACGAACATGCAGGGACGTTTGGGCGCCGGCCTCGCGGCCGTGGGCGGAGCGGTCGCGCGCGCGCTGCTGGGCGGCGCCGTCATGCCGCGTACCTTCCACACCCTCCAGTGCATCGGCCCCGATGGGCAGGTGAAGTGGGAGGAGACGATCGAGAACCTGACCGTCAACACCGGTCTGGCCGACATGCTCTCGAAATACTGGAAGGGCGCGAACTACTCGGCCGCCTTCTACGTCGGCCTGAAAGGTTCAGGCACGATCGCGTCCGCCGACACGATGGCGAGCCACGCCGGCTGGACCGAGGTGACCGGCTACTCGCAGTCCGCGCGCCCGGCCCTGACCTTCGGGGCGGTGTCGGGCACGACCACCGCCTCTGTCGACAACTCGGGCTCGCCCGCGTCGTTCGGCATCAACGCCACCGTGACGGTCGCCGGCGCCTTCATCGCCACCGACAGCACCAAGGGCGGCACGGCCGGCACGCTGATCGGCGCCTCCGACTTCGCGACGCCCCGGGCGATGTCGAACCTCGACACGCTGAACGTCACGACGTCGATGACCAACACCAGCGGCTGAGCGCGCGTCGCCCTCGCCAGCCCCGCAACCTGAACCCTGGAGACGCGCGCCATGAAGGCCGTCCGCTTCACCATGACCGTCGAGCACCGCTTCATCCACGACAAGGATGAGGCGGTCACCGCGCACAACGACGTCGCCGCGCTCGGCGCCCGCGAGGTCGCCAGAGCCGACATCCATGACACCGACCTCGTCGGTGCCGTGTGGAAGGTGCCGGAGGGCGCAGAGATGAGCGTGCCGGACAAGTGCGCGGCGAAACTGATCGCGCTGGGCTACGCCGAGCTGCTGGCCGATTCGGTCGCACCTGCTGCTGACGCCGCTCCTGCCGCGGCAGCCTGACCATGGCCGCCCCCCGGAACGGCCCGGCGCGCGATCAGGGCGTCAGCGTCTTCCAGAAGGCCGGCGTCACCTACACGGTGCCGATGAGCGATCCGGATGGCACTCGGCCCGATCTCACCGATGCGACCGCGGCGTGGTGGCTCGGGCCGACGCCAGTCTCGCGTCCGCAGGGACCGCAGTTCTACGTCGCGGACGCGCCCAGCGCCTTCACCAAGGCACTGCCGATCGTGGCCGACCCAGCCGTCCCGGGCGCCTTCATGGTCGTGCTGGAGATCGTCCCTCAGGACTACGCCGGCTTCTCCCCGCTGGGCCTCTACCAGCACGAGATCTGGATCACCGAGGCCGGCAAGGCGCCCTACCCGGCCACCCTCGGACCGTTCGTGATCCACGGCACCGTCAAGGGCGCGGCCGCCTAAGCTCCCCTCCCAAGCTCCCCTCCTAGGAGACCATCATGCTCCTGCAGCGCCCCGCGCTGCGGGCAGCTTGCGCTTGCGCGCTGCTGCTCGCCCCCGTGCACGCCCAGGCTTGGGAGGGGATCGCCTCGACCTATGGCCGGGAGATCTTCCGCATCAACCCGAAGGGGCTCACGGCCAACGGCGAGCGGTTCCGGCCGATGGGCCGGACAGCAGCGATCTGGTCGGTTCCGTTCAACACCCGGCTGCGGGTCACCCACCTCGCAACCGGCCGGAGCATCATCGTCCGGGTGAACGACAGGGGTCCGCACAAGCGGCTCGGCCGGCTGATCGACCTGTCGACCGGCGCCTGTCGGGCGCTCGGCGCGTGCGGACTCGCCCGGGTTCGGGTCGAGATCGTGCCGCCGGCCGGCCGCCACTTGGCGGACGCGCGCTGATGCGCGCCCGGCTCCTGGCGGCGCTCGCCGCCCTCGTGGTGGCCGCCGCGCCGGCCGCCGCAGCCCCGCGCCGTCCTCTGCCGCGACCAAGCCCCGCGAGCCTGCTGGCCGCCCAACCGATCGCACCGAACGGCACGCTCATCCGCGACGCCGAGCGCCTGCGCACGCTCGAACTCGACGAGCTCGCGCCGCTTCGGCTGCGCCTCTCCATCCCCTTCTGAGGACCTGACCCATGGCCAAGGACGGCTTCAGCCGAGCCTATGCGCGCGTGCGCGTGTACGAGGGCGGCAATGTCGATGATCCGCGCGACCCCGGCGGGCGCACGTCCAGGGGCGTGACGCAGCGCGTCTACACCGCGTGGCTGCACCGGCAGGGGCTGCCGCACGCCGACGTCTGGACGGCACCCGACGCGCACATTCGGGCGATCTACGAGGCGCTGTATTGGACTAAGGCCGGCTGCGACGAGCTGCCGGCGGGCGTCGATTTCGTCGTGTTCGACGGCGCGGTGAACAGCGGCGTCGGGCAGTCCGTCCGGTGGCTGCAGCGCGGCCTCGTCGGCTACCCCGGCGCCGTCGACGGCGCGATCGGCGACGTCACGCTGCACGCGGTGGCACAGGACGAGGACAACGACGCCCTGATCGCCCGCTACTGCGCAGCCCGCCTCGGAACGCTGCGCGGCCTCAAGACCTGGCGGACCTACGGGCGCGGTTGGTCGGCCCGGATCGCCAACGCGCAGAAGATCGGCCAGGGCTGGGCCGCCGGCAGCGTTGGGCCGGCGCCGGTCGCCGTCGATCAGGTCGGCGGCCACCGCAAGGCGGTGGTGTCCCCGGAGACGATCGCGCGGCCGCTGCTCTCCACCGCCTCGACGACGCTGGTGACCTCGGCCTCGGCGGTCGCCGCGCCCGCGTCCGAGCTCGGGCAGCAGCTCGAGGTGATGCGCGAGTGGTTCGCCTGGATGCCCTACGTGCTCGGCGGACTCGCGGTCGTCGCCGGCATCTCCGGCATCATCGTGAAGTACGGGCACGCGGTGGCCGACAAGGTCCAGGCCGGTACCGCCTCGCAGGCGGTGGACACCAGCGCCGACGAGGACCTGCCGAAGGTGCCTGTCGACGAGCCAACCGCGCCAGAGCCGACCTCTGCGCCGGCGCAGCCTGTGGCGGCGGAGGCGGCCTGACGTGCGCGCGCTTTTGGATCGCCTGAAGGGCCTCGCCGAGCGCGGGGCCGCCTTGCTCGGCCTCGGCGCCGTCGCCTTCGCCCTGCTCTCCGGCCTGACGCTCGGCGCCCTGCCCAGCGCCGGCCTGTCGTTCCTGCTGGGCAAGGCGACCGGCTATCGCGCCGCCGACCGCCAAGCCGAGATCAACCGCCTCAGCCGCGATGCCGCGGAGGCGCGTGTCGATGCAGCAGCGGCCCGGGCGGCGCGGGATGCGGCCCGGGCTGATGCCCTGCGCGATGCCGTCGCCAAGTCACAAGCGGAGAGACGCAACGATGCCTATGCGAAGGAACTGCAGCGCCTGGGCCCGATGGGGGCTTGTGGTCTGTCTGACGGCGATGTTGCCCGCTTGCGGGACAACGCGTGGGCTGTCCAGCGCCGAGCCCGGCGTTCGCACGCTCCCGCCGGTCGCTGACATCGTCCCGGCGCCGGCGCCCCGGCCCGTGCCGAAGCGGGGCGAGGATGCGCGTCTCTACGCGCGCCGCGCCCTGGACTACGGCGACGCCAATGCGGCCGGCCTTGCCGATGCCGCGGACCGGTACGGCGCGCTCGCCGAGGCCATGAAGCATCCCGCGCCGGCGCCGGAAACGCCCGAGCCGTAGCCCGCGAAGCCCGTGAAACTTTCACGGGGTTCCCGGCCGCCGTTGCCTCTCACCCACCGAACGCAAGCCGGCTTGTCTCTCACGAGCGGCCGGATCTGCAACACAACGCGCGACCGGAACACCGGCGCGCGGCTCTCCGGCCTTGGGGGCCAGGACCATGACCGCACAGCTTCAGCAGCAGCAGATCCAGGGCCAGCAGCAGCCGATGATCGGGAACCTGGAGGCCCGCTTGGAGCGGCAGGAGACCCGTCTCGACGGATTCGGGTCGATCCTCGACAACGTCGTGAAGAGCCTGGGCGCGCTCAGCGACAAGCTCGATCGGCGCAGCGCGACCCCCTGGACCGTGATCTGGGGCGCCATGGGCACGTGCGTCACCGTCGCCGGCCTGGTCGGCGGCTTGGCGTTCTACCCGCTGAAGGACGGGCAATCCGACCTGAAGGCCTCGCTCCTGCTGATCCAGGACAAGGCCGACAAGCGCATTGAGCAGCTGGCCGCCAACCAAGTCACCCGGGCCGAGCACGAGGTGCACTGGCGCTCCCAGGACCGGGACTATGACTTCATGCGAGATCGGATCGGCCGGGTCGAGACTCGGGCCGTGAAGGGGCTGGACGAGATGAAGGCCGCGATCGAGCGCCTCGAGGATCGCGTCGTTTCCCGAAGCGAGCTGACTGCCCGGTT
Organism: uncultured Methylobacterium sp.; assembly: GCA_963990595.1. Lineage (GTDB taxonomy): Bacteria > Pseudomonadota > Alphaproteobacteria > Rhizobiales > Beijerinckiaceae > Methylobacterium. The sequence continues at coordinate 4,414 of CAXDNE010000042.1, read as the reverse complement.
CGAAGCCCAGGACCGGATCACCGGCATGCTGCGGGGCGAGCTCGACGAGCACATCCGCGCCTTCAACGACCGGCAGCAGCGCCGGATTGATTCGCTGGAGCCTGGGCCACGCCGGTAGCGCCGCTTCATACCCAACTTGCCCATCGCCTTAGGAGCCACGGCGGAAGCTGGGGCGCCATCCGTCGCTTATTGAGTCCCGCGCGCAGCAGCGCTCTTGATGGACGTACAAAGAATGCATACATATGCGCATACGCACACCGGAGGCGCATATGGCTCGCATGACCATCTACATACCCGATGACCTCAAAGCCCGAATGGATGAGGCAGGCGAGAACACCAATTGGTCCGAGATCGCTCAGAAGGCGTTCGAGGCGGCTGTGAGCAAGCCGGGTGACCGATCTGACGAAGATGTTGCTTACTGGCGCCGGTATCCAACGCCGGGAATGAACATCGACAACCTATTCATCATTGCCGGCGGTCGCCGCCACATGCTCACAGATTTGCTGGCAGACCGGATCAGGGAGGCCGTTGCTGCTCATACGAAGGCAGGCGGTCGCTAACATGACATTCTTGGGCGCCCTGGCTTCGGCCGGGGCGCCTTTCGTCGTTTCAGGGCGTGGCCGCGTGTGCCGTAGCCAGGTCCGCGTCAGTGATCACGCCCCCGGTTCCGCCCGCTGCCTCTTTCTTCCGATTTTGCAATTCCTGCAGCAGCGCCGGCGGCATTTGAGCGGCCGTCTGAGCGGCTTTCTCGGTCGCATAGCATCCCGGCAGCCATACCTCGTCCGCTGCCACGACGAAGGCGCCATTCGCTGGATAGACACTGATCATCCCGCCTTCCGATCTGTCTCAAACCCTGCCGGCAGCTCCGCGCGGGGCCTTTTCGCGCGTGCGGCAACTGCTGAGACCGACAATTAATTCACACTCAATCTTCGATCTTTCGGAGAATTCGCCAGGCCACGGTCTGCATCGCGAGTAAAAGCATCCCAGTAAACAACAGCGCATAAACGTCTCTTATTACATACGAAAAAAACGTGTGAACATGAAAAACGCCAGTTGTCGCAGGACCAATCGCCATCACAGCAATAATTCCAAGAGACAACGTATTTAAGAATGATGCCTGAAGTTTTCTAACTTCGTTACGTGCTGCCTTTCCGGGCACGCCCCACTTCTTGCTATCTACTACAGCACTGAAAATGACGAGCGCTATCGTTGAGATGGCAAACAGTATTTCAATTGGATTTGGGTCGCGCAGCTGGCTCCAAAGAAAATTCTGCAACATTCTAGCTTCCCAAGAGTCCCCGAGAAAGTAAATCCATAAGACCGAGGCCGGCGCCTCAGGGGTTGTCTTCAGTTCAAACTTGCTTGGCATTCCGGTGTGAGGCGACCCTTCTGCTTATCGGTCGTGGTACCCTCACGCCAGCGATAGCCCGGTCCACGCGCTCCAGGCCTTCGCCTTCTCCGCTACGCCCTATCGCTGACCCGCGGCCACACCGGTACAGTCTTCGGCCCCTTGGCGCCGCATCGCTCGCACCGGAGCTTCAGTCCGGCATCCGGCACGAAGCTGTCGGGCGGGAATCGGTCGATCGGCACCTCGGCCTCGTGTCCGCAGGCGCACTCAGCTCGCAGGGCTCGCACGCCGTTCTGCATGCTGTTGGCGATGGTAGCCGGCGCGACTTCGCGGCCTGCGGCATCGTAAGCCCGGCGCGGGTTGCGCTTGTGCCGCGGTACCGGATCGCCGACGCCGGGCGTGTAGGCGCTCGTGGGGTAGCGAGGCTCAGCCATGACGCCGCGCTACTGCATCCGCCCTGGGCGATCCATCAGCCCAAGATCCAACGCACGCGCCACAACCTCCCAATCGGTCAGTCGCTCACCATCCACGAGCCAGCTCGGGAATTCGCCGGCCGCCTGCTCAACCGTGTGACCTTGGGCCCGCAGCGCTTCTACGGCTTCCAGAACCGGATCGGCGCCTTCGCTCATCTCACTCGCCGGGCCACGTTCAGCATCCTGTTGCGCGCCTCGGCCCTGCGATCGAAGTCGTCGGCGTCCGGCATTTCAGCGATGACGCGCTCCACGATCTCGCGGGCCGTGGCTTCGTCCACGCCGAGCCCCTGCGCGTAGCTGTGCAGGCGCTGCATCAAGCAGGCGAGCACAATCTCATATTTCGGGTGTGGCTCCTCGGTCATCCCTTCACCGGATGCGCCAGCAGGATCGCGGTGCGGACCATGTTGCGTTTGTAGGCCGACTTGTCGGTCTTCAGCGCCTCGGCCGCGCGGGTGTTCGTGCGGATCGTCTCGACGAGGTCGAGGACCCAGCCATTCGCGAGCGGATATGATTCGGTCGCGAGGTCCGCGAGCACCGCGTCGACCGCGGCGTCGATCTCCTGATCGGTGATCTAGGCGGCTTTACGGAGCTCGGAGACAGCCGGAATGGCAGCCATGCGAACCTGTCAGCGAGGCCCGCTGAACCCGCTTCAGGTTCGCTGAACCTGAGAGAACTAAGTAAACCGCCGTCTTCCGATAAAAAAACCATCTAACTTCAGTAGGTTAGATGGTGGGCGCGACAGGGATCGAACCTGTGACCCCTACCATGTCAAGGTAGTGCTCTCCCGCTGAGCTACGCGCCCGGGCCGGAGCCGTGTGAGCTCCGGTGGGCGGGGCCTATAGCGGGTGCCCGGCGAGGGCGCAAGCGGAACCTGCGTGTCGCGAGGCCCGGTCGGAGGCCGCCGGAGCCGCGATGGTGCACGCCGGCGGAAAAATGCGCTATGGGCCTGCCGCTCGGCATCCGGCCGCGCCGCCACATGACGCCGGCACGCCGCCTCACATTTCGGGACATGCGATACTTCATCGACCACGATCAGGGTGATTCGATCCGCGGCTGGATCGTGCCGGACAATCCCCTCGCCATCAGCCGGGTCGTGGTCTCCGTCGACGGACGACGCGTGGCCGAGGTTCCGGCCAGCTTCACGGACGAGGCGTTCAAGCGCAACGGCTGGCACGCCACCGGGCAATGCACCTTCATGGTGACCCCGGCCGAGGTGCCGGGGCTTCCCGAGCTCCCGCGGCTGGAACTCTACGACGCCGACACCAACGTGCTGGTCTACCGCCGCGTGCCGCCCGAGGGGCGGGTGCGGCTGCGCACCATGCTGATCAACACCGGCATCGAGCCGGAGACCGCCCTCCAGGCGGCGCTCTTCCCGCATTTCCAGCACTGCTATTTCGGGGTCCACAAGCTGCCGGACGAGATCCTGACCTGCGTGCTGACCGGCCCGGCCGCCCCGTCGGCCTTCCTGTCGGGGGCCGTCACCATCCCGCGTTACGAGAACTTCCTGACGCCGGACCTGATGATCACCGCGATCCTGCTGCAGGAGCCGCAGATCGAGATGGCGACCCGCATGCTCTGGCTGAAAGCCCGGGCGGGCGACGCCGCCGATCCCGCGCGCAGCTGGCGCCTGGGTCCGCTCGCCGAGGCCGCATCCTTCGCGGCCGAGTACGACTTCACCGACGTGAAAAGCCTCAAGCGGTTCTTCCGCATGCTGCCGGAGCCCGCCTACCGGCTGCTCTACAACCCGCTGACCCGCCAGCTCGGAACCCGCATGCCGGAGGACCGGCTGCATCCGGGCAATTCGATCGCCGCGATCGAGATCCTCGCCCGCGTCGGCATCGTCGGCCACAAGACCCGGTTCTCCGCCTTCGCGTCGACCCTGTTCGACCGCCTCGGCATCGCCGCCCCGATCCCGACCCTGCCGGCGGTGCCGGCCGAGACCCAGGCGCTGGCCGAGCGCCTCAAGTCCGTCAAAGCGGTCGAGGAGATGATCGTGTTCGACGTGGCCATGTCGGATGCCGTGAAGGCCTCAGTCGACAAGAGCTGGAGTTGATGGTGCGCTCGACCGGGTCCGGGGCGCCCGATCCCCGCCTCCCGCCGGCGCATATCGCGGGGGTCTGGCGCGCGCGCACCGCCCTGCCCGCCCGGGCGGCGTCGGATGGGCTGCGCGTCGCGCTCCCGGGCCTCGCGGGCCGCTGGGTCGAGATCACGCTGTCGAACGATCCGGCGGAGGGCCGGGACACCGTCCCGGATATCAGCTTCGTCGGTCCCGACGGGCGCCCGGGGCCGGTGCTGCCTCAGGAGGCGCGGGGCGGGGGCGCCTTCGCGTGGGTCGGTTGCCTGCCCGGGGACGTCGCCGAACTCCGCGTCGCCGATCCGTCCGGACGGGTTCCGGTCCGGCTGCGCCGGATCTCGGTGCGGCGCCTCGCCCGGCCGGTTCTGGCCCTGCGCGGTCTCGCGCGTGAGCCGGGCCTGACCGCGCAGGCGCTCTACTGGCGGGTTCTCGGCAAGAAGGTGCGGGCGCGGGGCTTCCTCGGCCGGGCCCTGCGCCACCGGCGCGTGACCGGCTACGAGGCCTGGCTCGGCACCCATG